>NZ_JAUUBW010000067.1:0-147062 GCF_036598985.1 Sporolactobacillus sp. KGMB 08714 | reverse complement strand
CAAACCAGAGCGGTCGCACCGAATCAAGTCTAAGTCGCACCGAAATGCCCAAATGTCGCACCCAATCGTCAGGAAGTCGCACCAAACCAGAGCGGTCGCACCGAATCAAGTCTAAGTCGCACCGAAATGCCCAAATGTCGCACCCAATCGTCAGGAAGTTGCACCAAACCAGAGCGGTCGCACCGAATCAAGTCTAAGTCGCACCGAACCGCCCAAATGTCGCACCCAATCGTCAGGAAGTTGCACCAAACGAGAGCGGTCGCACCGAATCAAGTCTAAGTCGCACCGAATGCAGCCTAAGTCGCACCGAAAATTCAAGTTGAATCCGGGTGAGCCAACAAAAGTCCATTCCCAATTTTTTTCAGCTTTTTACTTCATTCCTATCGATATTTTATACACCGTCCGACGTTCTTGAACAACCTCACCTGTCCCCTCCGTTAGCCCGAGGGATTCCGGTTCTATTAACGGCAGCGAAAATATTGCGCGAGGAACTGCACAAATTACTTGAGTTCTCATATTCCGGGTTAATAAAAAGGTTTCAGTTTTTCTCATGCTGAGAATTTCGAAAAACATATGTTATAGTACGGTACACATGTTTTTTTACTATTCATCCTGTTATAATTACCGTAATTATTATATTGAAATCATTAGGATGTGGTCTTTTGAACGAATATTTTGTCCGGAGAGCGAATGCTATCCTTCGCTATCATGATATTCCGGGAAAAGATGTACCGATTTTATTTATTCATGGGCTTGGATGTGCCGGCTCGTTTGATTATCCGCAGGTGGCCGCACAGGAAGCATTGGAAAGGCATCGCTGCTTGCTGGTCGATCTTTTGGGTGCCGGATTCAGTGATAGACCGGAGAATTTTAGCTATTCAGTCGATGCGCACGCGGAATACCTGCGCGATTTTATTGATGCGATGGGGCTCAAATCATTTATCCTGTTCGGTCATAGTTTAGGCGGGGCTGTGGCCCTTTCTTTAAAAGATAAGAAAGTATAAAAAATGGAGGTATCACGGGGCTTGTGACTGTGGTATCTTTTCTTTATGGATAAAAATATTTTGAGGCGTATTTTCTTTGATCATCACGAACGGAATGGCCTGTAAGAAATGAGGAATGGAGGCGTAAAAACGTTGTAAAATGCCTGCAAGGAGCGCGAGAAAGAATACAATAAAGAATAAGGAACCATAAATTTTAGTCAAGTCGTCACTTCCCAAATGTTATTCAGGATTTGTCAGTTCATTTAAAAAACTTGTTGTATCAACGGTTGATACCTTTTTTGATAATATGTGCTTAGAAAATCACAAATTGGCAAGAAAACATGCACTTTTTCTGACCTGTGCGACTCTGAACATGTATTTTAATAATGTTCAAGTGGTCGTTGGCTATTTTTCGTTACTTTTTGCCACTGGATTTGAACCATCGCTGGGTGTACTGAACAAACAGATACTATAAAATGGACTGAACTCGAAATAGTCGGTCCTGTTCTGGAAAACGGACGTCCGGTTTTAATGCTCGTATTGCAGTGGCAGTCTTTTGATCAAACAAATTTTGACGGCCAATGCCGCTCAAAACAAGGACGATCGAACCTTGGGCAAGCTATTTTATCTGATGGTCGATGAACTCGCTGATATGAGTTTTATCGAAGCGGTCCAACAGCTTATTAGCTTATTTCAAGAAGCATCCGAGGATGACCCGTTCTGTCTGAAAAGCCATCGATAAGATTGTCAAAAGACTTCCTGAAAAATTGATTGTCAGCTATCGTAAATAGCTGACAAATGCAGCGCCCTGAGCCAAACTATTCGGGAAAAATCCAAAACCAGCAAGGGATTAGAATACTTGTGCATCTTTTAAGTTTATCACTTGATTTAAAATCGCCTCCGAAAGCGCGTTCATGCCTGAATTTTTTGCGCCGCCAAAAAATAATTGATGCAGAAGTTTGTTCATCTAGAGTAATTGGGAATTGAGCCATCCTTGAGTCTCTGCTTTAGAATTTGGTTTTAGTCCACTTTATTATAACTGAGATCATAGACTCCGACACAGAACCCTCGCTCATCTTTTTATATTCAGATAGTCTTCTTTTGGATGGAGCTGTTGTGTTAGTCACAATTTTCGTAAGTATTTTTACATAACAGTGACACAGTCCAATTTATAGGAACTAAGGAGAATACTAAAATATGAACAAAAAAAAACTATTAACTTATATATTCAGTGTATTTATAATTACTGGATTCATTCCCGCTTTGATTGAAGCCTGCTTTCACATTGTCAAATTAACATCATTTGCACTGGTATTTGTACCTTATGGGATGCTTTTTATCATTGCTGTTTTAATCGTAAATTATGGATATAGCCACAAAGGAAGATAAAGACAGCCCACTCATTTAATAAAAACTTCTGTGATTGCAGCAGCAATTCCACCTAGTAGAGCAACTAAAAGTGATTTAAAAACGGAGGGCCTTAACTTTCGTTTTTTAAGTAGAACAATATCAAAAATAAAAAAAATGATTGTACCAATATAGGGAACAGCCTGCAGAAAATGAGGAATATTGTTATAATTTGCTTGAAATACACCTGCCGAAATAACTACACAAAAAATCCAAAAAAAACAAAAAATATAATATCCAATCATCGCCTGTGCACTTCCTTGCTGTGCTGCTCTCTTTGTCCCCTATTTCTAATATGTTTGTCCATATATGAATTAATTAAATTTTGTGGTCTGATTTTTATATGAAGTTCCAATATATATAAACTGTAAATAGGAATCTTTATTTAATTTGCAAATATGTATATCCATGATAGTCCCTTGAGTGATGTAATTCAATCATAGAGAACTATCATGAATCAAATTTTTACGCTGCTGATAAAGCTGCTGCTGCAACAACAATAAAAAGAACAGTTATAACTGCTGCAATAGCCTTACCTGCATTTTCTCCTGTTCCAAGGGTAGCTGCATCATCCGCAACAGTTCCGTATACATTTTGTATTGAGCCTAATATTTGATAAGCAATCGCAGACGGTACATTAATTTCTTGTATATTTTGGTTCAACGCATAAATTTCTTCGGTATTTGGTAATGTAACATTGGGAAAACTGATACTATTCCGGTACTTAAAGATCAGTTTAACCTCTGCTTCCGTGTTATATGAAGTTGTTACCGGGATATTTTCCCATATAGCTGAGGGTGAAACGGTGAGAACCCCTTCAGGAGAATCTGGCTGTTCAATCTCGACTTGAATACTGCCAGTTTTTACAGAGGCAGCGAGTGAAGAGATCATTTGCTTCGGATTAGTCATATCTACATTAGCAGTTGCTCCCAATGAAGTCAGTCCGCCCAGCACATCAAATTCTGTTGCTAATGTTTCTCCATTTTCAACAGTTATTGTAACGGCGTTTGATCCTTTAGTCTTGATCGTGCCGGAAACATTAAAATCCACTTCCAAGAAGGGGGTATCGGCAACGACAAATTTTTGTTCTAGCGTCAGTGCTGTCGTGGAAAAGTATTGTTCCAAATTTGTAATCTTTTGGATGAATGATTGAGCGGCGTTTAACTGGGCATTTTCTATGTCACTAGCTGAAGGCATGTCTTGGCTTCGTTTTCAAGGGAATATTTTATTAATTATTGTCAATATATCACTATTATACAGGAAACGCAAACATACATTCCCGTATGTGGGTGAGCCATATGAATAGTCCCTTAAGTATAAAAAATACACTTTGAACAATTGTTTAAGATAGGCAGCGCTTTACTTCGTGTTTCGGCGGTTGCTTTTGACTGCCCACATAGGAGTAAATCTGGGCGGCAACAGTGTGACAGTGGCTTTTGACTTTACGAAGGCTCAGAATCAAACTGGATTGTACAATCGGGAAACTGCCGGGCAGTCAAAAGATATATCCGAGTTCGAAAAAGATCTATCATATGACGTCGGACCCCACTATAAGAAAACAAAAACGAAGGCCTGCTTCAAAACACCGATTCCAGCCGACAAAACGGCTCTACAGAAAAAGAAAACGTAAACCGATTCCGGCCGACAAAACGGCTCTACAAAAAAAGCGTGAACCAATTTAGAAACACCGAGGCTCCAATCACCAGGTCGAATTGAGAAAATCGATTAATTAAAGTAAAAGACGAAAAAGAGGCTGTCCCTATCGTGATTTTTCGACTCTGGGGCAGCCCCGTCACATTTTCGGCAATCCATGCGCCGTTTTCAGCTCGGAAAGCTTTTAAGACGGCTTTGCGTCGCATCGGTGCACGGTTTCGGTCCGTAAGGCAGAAACCGTCTGTCTTCTGCTTTTTGCACTTCGGCGATTTTTACTGCTGCTGTTGGACAATTTCGGTTTTAACGGCTTTATACGCAGATTCGAGATTGCGGATGCGGCGGATCAGTTCAAAATTTTTATTGATCCGGTCCTGGATGATTGCCGAAACAACCGTGTGGTAATAGCTGTTCATTGCCTGAACGGGTGTGAACGCGTCGCTGTTTTTTTCAATCTGAAGACGCAGTGCTTGTTTAAAATAATCAATACTGAAAAGATCCGAGTTCAATAGATTCACTCCTTGCCAGAAATTAGTATATGTGAAGACCAGGCGGGAACCTCTGTTCCGGCTTCGAATGATTAAATCATATTCTATTCAATGATCTTCCATTCGTTTTCTCCTCCGTGAATTTGTGTGAACATCGCGGCTATTTTCTTGATCATCCTGCGGCTCTCTTCGGCCGTCATCGAAGGCCGGATATAAACGATCTGCAGCGCACCGGTTGTCTTTTCCGTGATACAGGTCCGCCGCGAGTCGACGATCGGGCTTCCGAACGCGCCTTCGCGGTCGGCGGAAACAATTTTATTTTCCATATTCATTGTTCTGCCGTTCAGAGCTTCATAGCGGTCTTCAGCAGTGCCGATCGTGATCCGGATCGGTTCTTCCAAACGGTCAAGGTCGTAGATCCCCAGTGGAATGCTGTACTGGACACTGAAAAAATTGTTGAGATCGACAGCCGAGTGAATCGTGTGCAGACGTCCTTCTTTTCGGATACGGCGAAGCAGCGCTTCCTGCGAAGGCCGGTATCTGGAAGGATCGGTGCCTGTCCTTTTAAAGATCCGATGCCATTCCCCGACCCCTTCAATAGTGCTGATCGGGTGGCTTTCCAGAGAAAGGCGTATGTTTTCATAAAAAAGCGGGAGCCGTTCGGAAATAATTTGCGGCAGGTCGGCAATCACGATATGATGATAACTAATGATACCGGCTTTGAAATCGGGAATAAGATTTTTAAGCTTTGCGGAAACAGAGATATCGACCATGACACGCCTCCTGAATATCATTCTTTTTTCAGTTTACCACAATTCCGGCGGGTCTCCGGCAGATAAGCCGCCTTGGAAAGGAGTGCGCGGCATGACGGATTACAGCATTCTGAAACAGAAACTGATTGCTTTCAGCAAAAAAATCGGTGCCGACAAGATCGGCTTTACGACAGCGGAACCGTTTACCGAGCTGAAGGCCAGACTTTACTTGCAGCGGGAGCTCGGCTACCAGTCCGGATTTGAGAAAAAAGATATTGAGAAGCGGGCGGAACCGTCGCTGCTGATGGAAGGCGTGCAGTCGATCGTTGCGGTCGCTCTCGCCTATCCGAAGAAGATGGCCGTCCGCCCTGAAAATACAAAGGAAAACCGCCGCGGCGCATTTTGCCGGGCGTCATGGGGGACGGATTATCATCAGCTTGTCGGTGAGTGCCTGGAAAAGCTGGGCAGATTCCTGATCGATGAAATTCCCGGTGCCCGATTCAAAAACATGGTGGATACCGGGGAACTGTCCGATCGGGCGGTTGCCGAAAGGGCGGGCATCGGCTGGTCCGGAAAGAATACGAATGTGATCACAAAAGAATTCGGTTCCTACGTCTATCTCGGTGAAATGCTGACGAATATTCCTTTTCCGCCGGACAGGCCTGCCGAAGATCTGTGCGGAGACTGCACAATCTGCATTGACCGCTGCCCGACCGGGGCGATCGTTCAGGGCGGTCAATTGAACAGTCACAAATGCATCGCCTTTCTGACCCAGACGAAACAGGATATTCCTGAATACTACCGCAGGGCCGTCGGAAACCGGGTTTATGGATGCGATACCTGTCAGCAGGTCTGTCCTTACAACCGCGGTGTGGACAGCCACTTTCATGATGAAATGGAGCCTGATCCGGAACTGGCGCGGCCGCTTCTTAAGCCGCTGCTTACACTCTCCAATCGCAGTTTTAAAGAGACTTTCGGGAAATTATCCGGATCCTGGCGGGGGAAGAAACCGATTCAGCGCAATGCGGTTCTTGCGCTCGGCAATTACAAGGATGTGACTGCCGCACCGGAGCTGCTTCATCTGCTTGAAAAAGATCCGCGTCCGGTCATTCGCCGGGCCGCCGTCTGGTCGCTTGGGAAAATGCGGAACCTTTTAGAAAGCGGCGTGTATGAAGAAATGATTGGAACGTTGCAAACGCTGCTTGAGAAAGAAACTGATGAAAAAGTCCGAAACGATATAGAGCGCCTGCTGCTTCGCTGGCAGCCGCGGGAATTTTAAAACGTCTGGCCGTTTGACGTTTTTTTTTTTCGGGGAGCATGAACTTCATGGCCCCTGCATAGGTATGACGTAAAAACGTCAACGGCGGGTGATCGAAATAGACTGGGAAGCATCTTTTCAGGCACATGTCGGGAAGCTGTGTGAATGGTGGGTGAACCGGCCGGCCGATTTTGATATCGTATTGAACGCCGACGAACGGCTGCGGCTGCAGAGAAGGAGCTTACGGCTGAAAAGTACAAACTGTGAGATTGAAAAAGCAATCGGCCGGACAAGAGTGGCCCGGATCGAAGAAAAAAGAGAGGATCAGGTGGTCGACTATCGTCTGCACATGCAATGGCTGATCAAACAAAGCGGCCGGTTCTATCTGGAAGAAAGGATCGAGGACAGACAGGCCGTTCTGCGCGGAAGCAGCATCGTGGCCGACGGCCTGCGGACACCTTCTTTAAAAAAAGAGGAAGGCACACCGGCTTCAGCGCCTTCTGCATCGGGAAAAGATCCGAAGGCAGGGCATTTCAGAGGATCTTATAATCGGCTCAACGCTGTCCGCTATGCCGAAGTCTGGTGGAACAGGCGCAACCCCGCTTTTCCGAAAATCGAAAATGACTGTACCAACTTCATTTCGCAGTGCCTTTTTGCCGGCGGCATTCAAATGAACGGCCAGCCGATCCGGAACAGGGGCTGGTGGCAGCAGTATTCGAACTGGAGTTTCAGCTGGGCGGTGGCTAATAATCTGCGCTGGTATCTGAGCCGGAGCGGCAATCTGATCGGCGCTGTGGAAACAGACAAACCGGACAAACTGGTACCCGGCGATGTCATTTGCTACGATTTCGAAGGCGATGGCCGCTGGGATCACAACACCCTCGTTACGGCTCTTGCTCCTTCCGGTCAGCCGCTCGTCAGTGCTCACACGTACGACGCACGTCATCGCGACTGGGCGTACACGGATTCGCCCGCCTGGACGGATCGGATTCAGTATAAATTTTTTCATATCCGCGATGGAAAGTGATGTGGGCTGAGCCGGATCATGTTATAATAAAATGGATTTTCTTCAGGCGGCCGGGCGCGAAAGCGCATTCGGAATCCTGATTTTTTCGAGGTGTACACGTTTCATGACCATTCATGTTGTTCTCTACCAGCCGCAAATTCCTCCCAACACGGGCAATATCGCCAGAACCTGTGCCGGCACGCACAGTTCGCTTCATCTGATCCGGCCGCTCGGATTTTCTACCGACGACAGGCACCTGAAAAGGGCCGGGCTGGACTACTGGCCTTCCGTGGATATTCATTACTATGATTCTCTGGATGATTTTTTTAATAAACATAATGAAGGAGAATTTTATTTTGTGGAAACCGATGGCAGCCGCCCGTACAGCCATTTTGATTTCAGCGACCCTGGCCGCAGCTATTATTTCTTTTTCGGGCGGGAGACGACGGGGCTTCCTAAAGATCTTGTTGCCGCACATAAAGACAGGTGCCTGAGGCTGCCTATGACGAATGCCATCCGCTCGCTCAATCTTTCGAACAGTGTGGCCATCATTGTCTACGAAGCGCTCCGTCAGCAGAATTTTCCCCTGCTGAAGTGACGGCCGCCGTTCAGAAAGATTCTAAGATTCCCCCGTGTCCGATTTTTTCTTTCCTGAAAAAGTCTTCTCTAATCATATTTTTACTATACGAAAAATGTGAGAACGGAGTTTTCATGAAAGATTGGGGGACCTGTGCATACACTTTATTACATGGGTTAATCTTTTCTGGGGGGATATTATGGACTTTCTGGAGAAATTAAAAGAATTCCGCGACTATGAGAAACAATTGAAGTGGGAAGGGACATTTACAGACTACCTGGAATTGGTGAAAAAGAACCCGGTGATTGCACAGTCCGCGCACTCCAGGGTGTATCAGATGATCGTCTCGTCGGGCGTTTCCGAGAAGGGCGGGCATAAGAACTATCGTTTTTTCGATGGACAAATTTACGGGCTCGAAGAAGCGATTGAGCGTCTGGTTGAAGAATACTTTCATCCGGCGGCCAAGCGCCTGGATGTAAAAAAACGTATCCTGCTCCTGATGGGGCCGGTCAGCGGCGGCAAGTCGACGATTGTGACCCTGCTGAAACGGGGTCTTGAGCAGTATTCGTGGACTGATGAGGGGGCCGTCTATGCGATTAAAGACTGCCCGATGCATGAGGATCCGCTGCATCTGATTCCCGTTCATCTGCGCGAGGATTTTTATCAGGAGACGGGCATTCGCATCGAAGGCAATCTTTCACCGCTCAATGCGATGCGGCTCGAAAAGGATTACGGGGGGAAAATCGAGAATGTGCCGGTCGAACGCATTTTTCTGTCGGAAGACAAGCGTATCGGCATCGGCACGTTCAGCCCCTCGGATCCGAAGTCTCAGGACATCGCCGATCTGACGGGAAGCATTGATTTTTCAACCATTGCCGAATACGGCTCGGAATCCGATCCGCGTGCTTACCGGTTTGACGGCGAGCTGAATAAAGCCAACCGCGGGATCATGGAATTTCAGGAAATGCTGAAATGCGATGAGAAATTTCTCTGGCATCTGCTCTCACTGACTCAGGAAGGCAATTTCAAAGCGGGCCGTTTTGCTCTGATCTCGGCGGATGAACTGATCATCGCTCATACGAATGAAACTGAGTACCGGGCGTTTATCAGCAACAAAAAAAATGAGGCGCTGCACTCGCGTATGATTGTCATGCCCGTTCCTTACAATCTGAAGGTCAGCGAAGAGGAAAAAATTTATAAAAAGCTGATTTCCGAGAGCGATGTCGCCGATGTCCATATTGCTCCGCATGCATTGAGAACGGCCGCCGTCTTTTCTATCCTGACCCGGCTGAAAGACTCGAAAAGCCGCGGCATCGATCTGGTGAAAAAGATGAGGCTGTATGACGGAGAACTGGTGGAAGGTTACAATACGGCCGATATTAAAGAATTGAGACATGAATTTTCGGATGAAGGAATGAGCGGCATTGATCCGCGCTATGTGATCAATCGCATTTCTTCGGCGATCATAAAAAAAGGAGTCCCTTCGATCAATGCCCTCGATATCCTGCGTTCGATCAAGGAAGGACTTGATCAGCATCCGTCGATTTCCGATGAAGACCGTGAGCGCTATACCGAATTTCTGGCGATCGCGCGCCGGGAATACGACGAATTGGCGAAGCGGGAAGTTCAGAAAGCATTTGTCTATTCTTTTGAAGAATCGGCAAAGACTTTGATGGACAATTATCTGGATAATGTCGAAGCTTATTGCAATAGCAATAAAATATTTGATCCGATTACAGGGGATGAAGTCGATCCGGATGAAAAACTGATGCGTTCGATCGAAGAGCAGATCGGTATTTCCGAGAATGCGAAAAAAGCGTTCAGGGAAGAGATACTGATTCGGATTTCCGCCTATGCACGCAAGGGAAAAAGATTTAATTATCAGTCGCATGAGCGGCTGAAAGAAGCGATACAGAAAAAACTTTTTGCTGATTTAAAAGATGTCGTTAAAATCACGACGTCCAGCAAAACACCGGATGAAACGCAGCTTAAACGAATTAACGAGGTAATTGCAAGACTCGTCGACGAGTACGGTTATAATACCACTTCGGCGAACGAATTATTAAGATATGTAGGCAGTCTGCTCAATCGCTGAAAATCGGCGGCATGATCCGGACTGCCGCAGGCGGTCGTTCCGGGCGCGGAACGGAATGTCAATCGGGGCAGGGAAAACAAATGAAGGCAGCAACAAAAGAACTTTGGAGCTGGATAAGAGCAATTGCTATTGCCGTAATTATTGCTCTTCTTATCCGCTATTTTATTTTTGACAATTATGTAGTCAAAGGCGAATCGATGATGCCGTCGCTTCAGGACGGCAACCGGCTGATCGTTGATAAGATCAGCTATTCTTTCGGGACGCCGCATCGCTTCGATGTTGTTGTTTTTCATGCAACGCCGACGGATGATTATGTCAAACGGATCATCGGGCTGCCCGGCGACACGATTGCCTATAAAAATGATCAGCTCTATGTGAACGGGAAAGCGGTACAGGAGCCTTACCTGGATAAGTATAAGGCAAAGCTGCCGAAGGGGGAGCTTCTGACACCCGATTTTAATCTTAAAGAAAAAACCGGGGTGCTCCGTGTTCCGAAAGGAAAAATCTGGGTCATGGGAGACAATCGCCAGAACAGCGAGGACAGCCGCTTCTTCGGATTTGTAGATGAAAAACAGATTATCGGCAAAGTGGACGTTCGCTACTGGCCCCTTCCGGAATTCGGTACAATCCATTTACTGGAAAATCAATGAACTTATTTTTGAAAAGCGCTGCGTCCGGTTGGGAACAGCGCTTTTCGTGTACGCTAAAGAGGACGCAGGAAAATCTGCCGGCTGAAGCTGCGCCGACGGGACTATTTTTATAGAGACAGAGGAGTCGTTGGCCGATGAAGAAAGAAAAAAAACAAAATGAAGCATTTACGTGGATTCTGGCAATTGGACTGGCCGTTTTCGTTGTGCTGATTGTGCGGTCATTCATTATCGGGAACTATATCGTTCAGGGGCCCTCGATGATGCCGACGCTTTATGACGGCGACAGGCTGGTTGTGAATAAAATAGATTACAGGTTCACCCAGCCCAAACGTTTTGATGTCGTCATTTTCCATGCGACAGCGACGGACGATTATGTAAAAAGAGTGATCGGCCTGCCCGGAGATAAAATTACTTATTCAAATGATCGGCTGTACATAAATGATAAAAAGGTCAGCGAGCCCTTCCTGGACCGCTATAAGCAGCAGCTGGCAGGCGGGGTGCTGACCGGGAATTTCTCGTTAAAAGGGCTGACGGGACAGATGCGCGTGCCGAAGGGCGAATTGTGGGTGATGGGCGACAATCGGCAGAACAGTGCAGACAGCCGCATATTCGGCTTTGTTAGTGAGAAGAAACTGGTCGGGAAAGTAGATGTTCGCTATTGGCCGCTTAATCGCCTGGGAATCATACACGGCAACTAAAAAAGCCCTCATTCGGGCACTTTTTTAAAGAAGATCGGCAAGCCCCGGCCCCGATCAAAGGCTGGGCCCCTGAAATTGCGGGGAGAGACTAAGACCGCCGGGCCGTTCAAATGGCAGTGCTTTCGGGCTCTTTATGAAAAAAGTATTTCATCGCATGATAGACATCGCTCTTCTGTTTTAAGATAAATGAACGAAAGGCATCGTTTTTAATCGTCCGGTAGGCACTCATCAAGGTGCTCGATCTGTGATAGGGATTGATTTCCCCGTAGCCGAAAAAGTCGGTCAGCGACATAATTTCATTGACCAGGCGGATGCATTTCGGATTATCCGATGAGAGGTTGTCGCCGTCTGAAAAATGGAATGGATAAATATTATATTTTGAGGGAGGGTAGGACGTCCGGATCAATTCCAGCGCTTTTACATAGGCTGATGAACAGATGGTGCCGCCGCTTTCGCCCTTGGAAAAGAAATCCTCCTCTGTGACAATTTTCGCTTCAGTATGGTGGGCGATAAACTGAATGCTGACTCTTTCATACTTGGTTCTGAGAAAGCGCGCCATCCAGAAAAAGAAGCTGCGTGCGATATATTTCTCCCAGACGCCCATCGATCCGCTGGTATCCATCAGCGCAAGCACGACGGCCTTGCTCTCCGGTTTAATAACGGTCTCCCATGTCTTGAAGCGAAGATCCTCTTCGCGGATCGGATAGATCTGTGTTTTTCCGGAGCGGGCATTTCTCCTGATTGCCTGCAGGATCGTCCGCCGTTTATCAATGTTGCCCATCAGTCCTTTTTTTCGGACATCGCGGTAATCGATGCTGTCGACGACAACGTCCGCTTCCAGTTTGCGTTTCAGGTGGGGAAGTTCCAGTTCCTTGAAAAAGAGATTTTCAATTTCCATAATCGAGACATTGGCTTCATAATAGTCGATTCCGGGTCTGTCGCCCGCGCCGTTTCCTTTGCCCGTTCCCTGGCCCGCCTGTCTTCCGGGTGCCTTGGCAATGACATCGCCGACTTTGCTGTCGCCTTTTCCCTGGCCGACGTGCTTTGTTTTTTCAAAGTTGTAACGCAGTTTATACTCGTCCAATGAGCGAATCGGGATCCGGGTCATCTTCTGACCGTCCGAAAGAATGATGCTTTCATTGCTGATCAGATCAGGAAGATTGTTCTTGATTGCTTCCCTGACTTTTTCCGCATGCCGGCGCTGGTCCTGATAGCCCTTTTGATGAAGGTCCCACTGTTCTTCGGAAATCAAAAAGTCCGCCATAAAAGAATCCCTCCTTACTAAAGATGAGCCGGGTACCATAGAGTGCGGCCGCTTATGAGGTTGATTAATTTAGTGTATGCGCGCTTCCTGAAACCTTGACTCTTTTTATACTATTAAGTATAAAATTTCAGCGGATTGTATCCATGCGGCTCAGGCTCTGTCCGCGCCGTGGGCTTGCCAGCGGGGCGCTCATGAATGTGCCGATCGTCGAAAGCACGGAGCGGATTTGGAACCTGAGACAGGCCGCTCCCTTCTTTTGAGACGGCGCCCTATTAAAAAATAATCCGCATGCCGTCAGGCGGCAGCGGATCATTTCCATATCTCCTAAAATCCATATTCGTTCGAAACTTCCTCTGCTTTCGAACCTCCTTATTTTTCGCGGATCATGGCGTTTTGCTGCCGGCGGCCGGATAAATTTCCTGCCATTCCCGGCGGGTGAGCTGATGCCGGCCCCTTTGGCAGATTCAATGGCCCGTTTCGTTTGGGGCTGGTCGTATCGAGGATGACCTGTCCGTCTGCCGAATGGCGCAGAATCCAAGCCAATCGAGCTGATTCGTCTGCCGGCGCGTCAGGCTGCCGTGGGCTGTCTCCAGAAAAAATCATCATACGTGCAGCTTCGCCGTGAATAAGGCCGCATTTTGTCTGCAGGCTGATCCTGTTTCCTTAAGCCGGGCCGCTTTGCCGGCCCCTGCCCGGACGGGGCTTCATGGACCCTGTTGTTGTGATCAAAAAAATTGATTCCGTTTTCAAGATCCGTCCCAATCATTCCGCAGTGCCTTCAGACATATTGGCGCTTCGCATGCAGCCCCGAACAACCGCTGAAATTTGATTTTTTTCAGGCCCGATAACCGACTGCTTCATAAATGACGCTCTCCCTTGTAAACGATTTGCTTTTAAATTTTTTCAATGCCGCCGTTTTATCAAAAATGGACAGAAGGGCCGCCTTGGCTTTTTTTCTTAAATAAATTGCAGCAATCGTGTTAAAATGAATCGTGAAGCCACTGAGAAGGGTTGTTTGAAATGATTAAAGCCATAGTTTTTGATTTTGACGGTGTGATTTTGGATAGTGAACGAATTATGTATCTAGTCATGCAGGAAATGTTTCAGAGATATCATGTGAATCTGCCTCTGAGTGTGTGGAGCCAGTCCGTCGGGACGCAGCACGGTTTTGATTCGCTCGGCTATCTGGAAGAACAGGGGCATATCAAAATTAACCATGAAGCCTTTCAGAAAGAAAGATACGAACTTTTTAACAGACTTGTCGATCAGGAAGAGGTGCTCCCGGGCGTAAAATCGCTGCTCACCCAAGCTGAAAACCTGGGATTGAAAATCGGCCTTGCCACGAGTTCAAGGGGCGAATGGACGCGCAGGCATCTGAAACGCCTCGGCCTGTCCGACTATTTTCTCAGCATCAAATCAAGTGACGATGTCGAAAAAGTGAAACCCGATCCGGCGCTCTATATTCAATCGATTGACAGCCTGGGCGTGCAGCCGAAGGAAGCCATCGCCATCGAGGATTCGTTCAACGGCTCGCTTGCTGCGAAAAAAGCGGGACTGTACTGTATTGTTGTCCCGAACGCTGTGACGAAGCAGATGCCGTTCGGACACGTTGACGGCTGTTTTAATTCTCTCCTGGATGTGTCTCTCGAGAAATTGATCAGGTATTTCGCTCCTAAAGTCAGCAAATCTTAGAATAAAAAGTGGAGCCGCACACCTTATTTACGATGTGCGGCTGTTTGATTGACATGTGAATGACAGCGTTTTTTTGCTATAATAAGGAATGAAACTTCGGCAAAAAGGTATGAAGAACCATATAAACACGAGGTGGTCAGTTTGGGTTGGGAAACAGTTTATAAAAAATGGCAGGCGGATGAAAGCCTGGATGAGGATCTGAAAACGCAGCTGGATGCAATCGCAGATGACCCGGTCAAGCTGGAAGACTGCTTTTACAAAAATTTGGAATTCGGTACCGGCGGGATGCGCGGAGAACTCGGCCCGGGAACAAACCGGCTGAATATTTACACCGTCAGAAAAGCAACGGAAGGTTTGGCAAGATATATTCTGAATGCGGGCGGAGATGCCGTCAGGCGCGGGGTTGTGATCGCGCATGATCCGCGCCACTTCTCCGCGGAATTTACGGTAGAAGCCGCGAAAACGCTGGGTGCCCACGGCATCAAAACGTTTATCTTCGATACGCTCCGTCCGACGCCGGTACTCTCGTTTGCCGTGCGTTATCTGCACGCTTTCGCAGGGATCGTGATCACGGCGAGCCACAATCCGCCGCAATATAACGGATACAAGGTCTACAATGAATTCGGCGGCCAGCTGCCCCCGGCTGAAGCAGATGACGTGATTAAATATGTGGCTTCGGTTGAGGATGAACTGAAGGTACAAGTCGGGAATGAACAGGCACTGAAGACAAAGGGGCTGCTTGAAGTCATTAGTGAAAAGGTGGATCAGGCCTATCAGGAAAACCTGAAAACCTTGTCGCTGAATCCCGGAATCATCAAACAGGTCGGGTCCGATCTTAAGATTGTCTTTACTCCGCTTCATGGATCCAGCTATCATCCGATTGTGAACGGCCTGAAGAACTGGGGCTTTACCAATGTAACGGTCGTTAAGGAGCAGGCGGATCCCGATCCTGAATTTTCAACGGTCAAGTCGCCTAATCCGGAGGAGCATGCGGCCTTTAAAATTGCCATTGAATACGGAAAGAAAATCGATGCGGATATTCTGCTCGGGACGGATCCCGACTCCGACAGACTCGGTGTTGCCGTTAAAAATGATCAGGGTGAATATGTGGTTCTGACCGGCAATCAGACCGGAGCGGTTTTACTGGATTATCTGCTTTCCCAGAAGAAGGAAAAAGGCACACTGCCGGCCAACGGCGTTGTCGTTAAGACCATCGTCACGTCAGAGATCGGCCGGGCGATTGCCGCAGCTTTCGGGATCCCGACTGTCGATACACTGACCGGTTTTAAATTTATCGGTGAAAAAATCCACGAATATGAACGGAGCGGCGAGCACACGTTCCTCTTCGGCTATGAAGAAAGTTACGGCTATCTGATCGGTTCTTTTGTCCGCGACAAGGATGCGGTTCAGGCCGCCCTGTTCGCTGCCGAGGCGGCCGCCTTCTTTAAATCTCAAGGGAAGTCGTTTTACGATGCGCTTCAGGATGTCTTCAAAAAGTACGGTTATTACAGGGAAGGACTTGAATCTCTGACACTGAAAGGAATTGAGGGCAATGCGGAGATTGAGGCGATTCTGACCGATTTCAGAAAGCATCCGCCGGTGGAAATGGGCGGAGTTTCTGTTGCTGTTATCGAAGACTATGAAAAATCCGAAGCGATCGACGTGAAAACGGCTGCCAAAACAAAGATTGCCCTGCCGGTTTCCAACGTACTGAAGTATAAACTCGACGACGGTTCATGGTTCTGCCTGAGGCCGTCCGGAACGGAACCGAAGATTAAATTTTATTTCGGTGTCAAAGGCAAAAACGAAGAGACGCGGGACAGCAAATTTGCCGCTCTGAAAACGGCCGTGATGGAACGTGTACACGCGCTCGTGAAAAAATAAGACACTGACGCCGGGCCGGAACGGTTTCCTGATCGGCCCGGGGGCATGTCTGCGATAAGATTCGCTTGTTTTTTGACAAGAGTTTTTTGCTGAGAGATTTCATGTAACTATTTGAACATACCGGGATAAAATGATAGAAGGGCATTCGCAGGGCGAGACGATGGCTTTTTCGGAAGGGATCATCCCATTCTGGGCCGCCGGGAAATGGCATCCGACTCGTAGAGTGGCGGCGAATGCCTTTTTCTTGTACTATAAGATGGTATGAATTTTATCGGAATATCGTATAAGCGGTCGAACGCAAGCGCTTGTCCTGCGGCATGGGGATCGCCGGCCGGACATAGTCGCTGTGGCATGCTGGCATCAGGACCGGCCGTCAGCTGCACAAAGGCGCAGGCTCTGCAGCGTGTTCGGTATCAGTCCGTCACAATCGGGCCTTTGTCTTCGCGTGAAGGCCTGCCGATCGGCCGGTTTTCTTTAGGTGACTCGCGGCGTGAATCATAATCGGGCAGTTGCAGACGATCAGTGTTTTTTTAGGAGGAAAAAATGAATCAGTTACAACAGGAAATTCGAAGAAGACGCACGTTTGCCATCATATCCCATCCGGACGCCGGAAAAACGACGCTGACGGAAAAACTGCTTGTTCTTGGCGGGGCCATTCGAACGGCAGGAGCCGTCAAGTCGCGCAAGGCGGAAAAGTTCGCGACCTCCGATTGGATGGAACTGGAGAAAAAGAGAGGCATTTCGGTAACTTCCAGTGTGATGCAGTTTGAATATGCAGGCTATAAGATCAATATTCTTGATACACCGGGGCACCAGGATTTCAGTGAGGACACGTACCGGACGTTGATGGCTGTCGACAGCGTCGTCATGATCATTGATGCGGCGAAGGGGGTCGAACCGCAGACGATCAAACTGTTTAAGGTTTGCCGCGACCGCGGCATTCCCATCTTCACCTTTATCAATAAGCTTGACCGCCAGGGGAAAGAGCCGCTTGAGCTTTTCGAAGAAATTGAAGATGTGCTCGGCATTGAAACGTACCCGATTAATTATCCGATCGGTATGGGACAGTCTTTTCGCGGAGTGTACGACCGCCTGGAGCATCGGATCGAGTGGTATAACGACAAACGTGAACGGCAGGTGCAGCAGCTCGGCGAAGTGGAGGAACTGGGCACCATTCTTAAAGAGAACGTCGATGACTATACACTCAGTCAGCTTGAAGAAAATCTTCTGCTGCTGGACGAGGCGGGAAGCACCTACGATTTCGAGAAGGTGAGGTCAGGGAAACAGACGCCTGTATTTTTTGGCAGCGCCATCTCAAGTTTCGGCATTCCGACTTTTTTGGAACACTATCTTAAAATGGCGCCGTATCCGCAGCCGCGGCAGTCGAGCGGCGGCCTTGTCAATCCGGACGACAAGCAATTTTCCGGATTTGTTTTTAAAATCCAGGCCAATATGAATCCGTCTCACCGTGATCGTATCGCCTTCCTGCGTATTTGTTCGGGACGATTTGAAAAGGGGATGACTGTCTATCTCGACCGCACCGGCAAACAGCTCAAGCTCGCTCAGCCTCAGCAGTTCTTCGCGGACAGCAGGGAACTGATCGATGAGGCTTTTCCGGGCGACATTGTCGGCCTTTATGATACCGGATTTTACCAGATTGGCGATACGGTCTGCGAAGCCAAGGAAACGTTCAATTTTGGAGCGCTGCCGCAGTTTGCGCCGGAGCATTTTGCCAAGGTCCGGGCGAAAAATGCAATGAAACAAAAACATTTTCTCAAAGGAGTCAGCCAACTGGCTCAGGAAGGCGCCATTCAGGTTTACAAGACGCCTTTTGAAGAGACCGTTCTCGGCGTTGTCGGCACCCTGCAGTTCGATGTCTTTGTCTACAGAATGCAGGCAGAATACGGCGTCGATCTCGATATTGAACACATGCCCCATCAGGTGGCGAAATGGATCGCCAAGAGGGAAGATGCCGAAGACTTGCGCCGCCACTCAAACAATTTGATTGTGACCGATTACAAAGATCGGCCGGTTATTATTTTTGAAAATGATTTTTCGCTGCGCTGGTTTCAGCAAAAACATCCCGATATCGAATTGCGGGATTCAAGTCATAATATGTAATCATAGTCAGTCCTGAACGGAAACAAAGGAGCCTCAGCGGCTGAACCGGGCATTAAGAAGCCCGGCTTTTTGTTCGGAAAAAATGATTCGCAGAGCGGCCGTCCGGCCGATCCGGCTGCCTGCCGGACGGAATCGGTTTACCAGCCGAAATTGCGGGTTTACCGGCCGAAATCGGAGGTCTACCGGCCGAAATCGGAGGTCTACCGGCCGAAATCGGAGGTCTACCGGCGGGAATCGCAGGTCTACCAGCCGAAATCGCGGGTCTATCGGCCGAAATCGGAGGTCTACCGGCGGGAATCGCAGGTCTACCAGCCGAAATCGCGGGTCTATCGGCCAAAATGGGGTGTTTACCGGCCGGAATCAGAGGCCTATCGGCCAAAATGGGGCTTCTATCGGCCAAAATCATGGCTGTACTGGCGGAATTGCAAGGTCTATCGACCGGAGTGCAGGATAGATCCACCAAATCCGGCTGCCGACCGGTTAGGATATCGGTTTTCCCAGGCTGCTGCCGTTTCTCCGGCTTATAAAAGGAAAGCGTGGCTGGATTCTTCAAATAATCGCGGCCCATTGCGTAAAAAAAAGAACGCCTCATAGGCGTTCTTTTTTAAGACGGTGTTGTTTACTTTCCGATTTTGCTCTCCAGTTCCTTCCGGACTTCGTGGGCAGCCTCAACCATGTTTTTCAGTGCTGGAATCGCTTCTTCCGGTTTACGTGTCTTAAGGCCGCAGTCCGGGTTGATCCAGAACAGTTTCGGATCAAGCACCTGCAGTGCGCGTTCCGCATAGGATTTTATTTCATCGACGCTTGGAATGCGCGGGCTGTGGATGTCGTAAACGCCGAGGCCGATTCCTTTTTCATATTTAAAATCTTCAAAGGTCGAGATGATTTCGCCATGGCTGCGCGCGGCCTCGATCGAAATGACATCGGTATCGAGCGCATCAATGGCTTCAATGATTTCGTCAAATTCCGAGTAACACATATGGGTGTGGACCTGTGTATCGTTGTTGACGAACGAAGTGGCGAGCCGGAACGCGTAAACCGCATCGTGCAGATACCCGGCTTTTTTCTTTTCCTTAAGCGGCAGGCCTTCGCGCAGCGCAGGTTCATCCACCTGAATCATGCGGATGTCCGCTTCTTCAAGCGCGTGCACTTCTTTCTTCAGTGCCAGCGCGATCTGGTTGAAGACATCGGCCTGACTGATGTCGTTGCGGACGAAGGACCAGTTGTAGATAGTAACCGGACCGGTAAGCATGCCTTTAACCGGCAGTTTGGTGAGCGACTGGGCATAGGCGCTTTCTTTTACCGTTATCGGTTTTTGCCAGGCAACGTCGCCGAAAATCAGCGGCGGCTTGACGCAGCGCGAGCCGTAGGACTGCACCCATCCGAAGCGTGTAAAGGCGAATCCCGCCAGTTTTTCGCCGAAATATTCCACCATGTCGTTCCGTTCGAATTCTCCGTGGACAAGCACATCGACGCCGATGTTTTCCTGAATTTTAATCCATTTGCCTGTTTCGTCTTTGATAAATTGATTGTACTGTTCTTCCGACCACTCGCCCTTGCGCAGATTGCGCCGTGCCTGTCGGACCTCCGGGGTCTGAGGGAAGCTTCCGATCGTCGTTGTCGGAAGGATCGGAAGTTGAAAAGCGTCTTTCTGAATCTGCCGGCGCAGCCTGAACGATCCCGGGCGCGACGGCAATTCGGATCCGAGATGCCGCAGTTCTCTCTGTACATTCTTGTTGTTGCGGTGATCGGACTGCTGCAGCGCCTGCAGGTCGTCCCGGCTTTTCCTGATGTCTGCTTCGATTGCCGCTTTTCCCGAATTCAGTCCTTTGACAAGTGTGACCGTTTCCGTCAGTTTTTCATCGGCGAACGAAAGCGCATTTTTTAATAGCGGATCGAGCGATGCTTCATTCCTGACGGTCACAGGAACATGCAGCAGGCTGGATGACGGTGAGACAAACAGTTTATCTTTTCCGCCGACGTAACCGAGCAGCTTGGAAAGAAGGTCGAACGTCGCGGCCAGATCGGTTTTCCAGACGTTGCGTCCGTCAATCACGCCGGCCGCGAGTACTTTGTCTTTCGGAAATCCGGCAGTCTGAAGCAGGCTGAGGTTCGCCTCTCTGCCGTCAACAAAATCGAGGCCGATGCCGTCGACCGGCAGTTTGATGATTTCTTCGTAGCCGTCGATGGCTTCAAAATAAGTCTGAAGGAGCAGCTTTAATCCGCGGACACCGTTTCTGATCGAGCGATACGTTTCCCGGAATACTTCCAGATCTTCCTGAGACAGCGTTCCGACTAATACCGGTTCATCGATCTGCACCCATTCGGCTCCGGCATCTTTCAGTTCATTAAATACCCGGACGTACAGCGGGATCAGTGATTCAAGAAGCGGCCTGAAATGATCGCGATCATAACCCTTGGACAGCCGGAGCAGAGTGACCGGACCGACAATCACCGGCTTAGCGATAATATCGAGCTCGTTTTTTGCTTCGTTGAACAGAGTAAGCAGGCGGTTTTCGGTGATGAAAGGCCGTGTTTTATTGCTGATTTCAGGGACAATATAGTGATAATTGGTATTGAACCATTTTGTCATTTCCGAAGCTTCTGCTTCTTTGTCTCCGCGGGCAATAGAAAAATAGGTTTCGAGCGGAATCTTTTTATCTCCCTTGTTGAAGCGATCGGGAATCAGGCCGAATAATACGGCCGTATCAAGCACGTGATCGTAAAGGCTGAAATCACCGACCGGTATCAGATCTACACCCAGGTCCTTTTGCTTTTTCAGATAACTCAGGCGAAGCTTTTTAACCGTCGCAAGAAAGACGTCTTTTGAAATTTTGCCGGCCCAGAATTGCTCCAGGGCCTTTTTCCATTCCCGTTTTTCACCGATTCTCGGATAGCCAAGATTGGAACTCAGCACTTCTGCCATACTCTCATCCTCCCGTTTCCTTTCTTTGAAAGAAGCCTTATCTATGAGCGGGAAATAAAAAAGCGGAAAAATTAAAGACCTCTCCAGCTTTGGCAGAGAGGCCTGAATGATCATCCGCACCCTCTTATTTCTCAAAACCCCGCTGATCGAAGTTTTGCTGGAATTGGCACCTTTTTCAAATTCACTGAAAGGTTGCCGGGCTTCACTGGGCCAGTCCCTCCGCCACTCTCAATAAGAGTCTTTCATAATGAAGTTTAAAGAAATTTTAGCACGAAACATTTCCCGCGTCAATTGAAAATGCAAACGGCCGATACGGTTTGATATCGGCAGATGGATCTCCAGAGTAAATTTCTTCGGCCGTTTTAAAGAAAACTTGTTCGAAAAGAAAGCATGCACCCTTACATTTGTTTGAAAATCCGTTAAAAGTCACCAGGTTCCGTTATAACCGGTTTTGTTATAATGTAGATAAATCCATCGTGAGGCCTATTCTGAATGGATCAGCGTGCCGATCATGGACTAAAGAGCGAACGGAAGCGGGGGAGACCGGGTGTTTTTTAAAAAAGGTGAGGAAGCGGTTGATGACTGGCTGGAGAGGGCAAAGTCCGTGAAAGTCTCTGTCACGGTCAAAGACGGCAAGGTGCTTGAAAAACTGAGAATGCTTGATCTGACAAATGAAGATTTGCAGCTGCTGAAGCTCTTGCGGCCTTTTGTGCAGAAAGAGATCAATGTCATCGCAAAAGATTTCTACGGCAGTGTCTATGAAATCGAGCCGCTGAAACAAATGATCGACCAGCACAGCACCGTTGAAAAGCTGAGCCGGACGCTGGCGGCACATGTTATGGAACTCTTTTCAGGAATCATTGATGAATCCTTTCTTGAAAGGCGGCTCAGGGTCGGAAAAATACATTATACGATTGCTCTGAGTCCGTCTTACTACATGGGAGCTTTTCAAAATCTGCAGAGCAGCCTGTGCCGGATCGTTTTCCGAACGGTCGGCGATATTTCTGCTGTCGAGCGAATGGTCCGGGCGATTGATAAGATCATCAGCTTTGAGCAGCAGATTGTTCTTGAAGCTTACGATCTGGAATACTCACAGAACCTGAAGAGGGAATATGAAGTAGGCCGGGAAGATCTCCGATCGGCCATAGCGCACGTCAGCGACAGTCTGACGGCTCTGACGGATCAGACCGGGGAGACGGTCAGCGCTTTGTCCGGACATTTTCAACTCGTCAGGGAGTCTTCGGCCGAAAGCAGCCGGGAGACACAGACTGCCAAAACACAGGCTTCCGCGGGACAGGCCCAGCTGGAACGGCTTTTTTCTCAGGTTACGGCGGCCAATCACTCCATTAAAGAAATGGGCAGGATGGTCGGAAAACTGGAAGAATCGTCACAGGCCATCGGCCGCGTGACCGTTCTCGTTAAAGAAATTTCGGAGCAGACGAACATACTGGCTCTGAATTCGGCAATCGAGGCGGCCAGGGCGGGAGAGTACGGCAAGGGATTTGCCGTCGTCTCACAGGAGATAAAAAGACTGGCTGAAGAAACCAATCATGCCATGGTGCAGATTTCCGATCTTATAGGCAAGTCTGTAAACGTCACGTCCCGCGTTGTCGGTTCTCTGAACGCAACGACGGGAATCATAGAAAAAGGAATGGAAGAATCGAAGCAGACTGCCGACAAATTCCGAGACATCATTTCATCGGTTGACCGGAACAGCAAGCTTTCCGAGGATATCAATAAAAGTATGGATGAACTTGTCGGCATCACGAAAAAATTGGGAACGGGAACCGATACATTATCCGTTTCGGTGGATCAGTTAAAAAACAGTCTGTAAAAAAGGCTGGTCCGTCAATGGACAGGCAGGACCGAAAAGGGAGAAATCACGCGAAAAATATGACGTGCTTCCTCCTTTTATTTCTGGAAGAAAGAATATCGGCTTTTTTAAACGGCTATGTCCGACGGACCGGGCGGCGACAGTTTTATAAAGTATAATGGGCATCTTCTCAACTCATGCATCCAGTCGGGCTGCGGCGCGAAAACACCGGCGATTTTTCCGAAAAGCGATCGCTTGGCACAGGCGGCAGTTTATTCTTTTGAATGGTTCAGGTGAACGGCGCTTGATTCCGCTGAAAAAGCGGCAGATCCCGCACGGGCAGGCGCTGCATGGCGGAAATGTCTGCTCTTTTTCTCCTGACCGCCCGCGGATTCCTGTAAATCGCAGCCAAAATCACCGGGAAACGTCCTTCCGGTTAAAGTTGCCCAAAAAGGAGCGTTTCCAAAAAGGTCAGCGGGGCTATTGAAAGTTTCGTTCCTATCAAGCAGCCGGCGGAAAATCGACAGAAACAGTCAAAAAATCAGCAGCAAACGGACCAATAAGTGTGAATAATCAGAACGGCAAGATCATCCCTGATTGATGGATCAACCGCGGCCGGGGTCTTATCAACTGGTGTGGCCCGATTTTATCGGCCGTCGCCGGGAGTTTATCGTCCGTTGTGCCGGGTTTATCGGTCGTCATCGGGAGTTTATCGGTCATCAGTAGCCGTTTATCGATCATTGCGCCCGATTCCGCGGCACCTGATCTGTCAAATCGTTGTGCGAGTTTATTAATCGCGGAAATGCTCTCTGCCGTTCGAGAGACTGACAGTCTCAGGAAAAGCCGATCCTCATTATTTGGCGATACAGCAGGAAAATGGGCTGAAGAATCCATATAAAGTATTTAAACCTGTCGCCCGGTCTGTGCCCCGCCGGCGTTCTGAGGAGCCCCGAATGGAATTACGGCCGGAAAGTCTGTACAATAGAATTGAAATGGTTGAAATAATCAGAACAAAGCGGGGAAAAAAATGAACCATGGCGCTGAACATCAACTAATCGCTGATATGATCGATCATGTTGAAACCGTCGTAGTCGGCAAGAGGAAAATCATTAAACTGATCACGGTTGCCATGCTTGCCGGGGGACATGTTCTGATTGAAGATATTCCGGGTGTGGGCAAAACGCTCCTCGTCCGTGCCATCGCCCGGACAATCGGGGCGGAATTCAAACGGATTCAGTTTACGCCCGATCTTCTGCCCTCCGATATTACCGGCCTCTCCCTGTATAATCAAAAAACTCTGCAATTTGAATTCCGACCGGGACCGCTGATGGGCAATATCATTTTAGCGGATGAGATAAACAGGACGTCTCCGAAGACGCAATCCGCTCTTCTGGAAGGAATGGCGGAAGGCAGTGTGACTGTAGACGGTGTTTCCCGGGAACTCCCGGACCTCTTTTTTGTCATGGCCACCCAGAATCCGATTGAGTACGAAGGAACTTATACTCTGCCCGAAGCTCAGCTGGACCGTTTCCTGATCAAGCTGTCCATAGGCTATCCGAGCAGGAAAGACGAGCTGGCCATTTTGAACCGCACGGCCGGCCGCGATCCTCTGAAAGAGCTCCGCTCGATTCTGACGGTTTCCGATATTCTGCAGCTGCGCCGCTGTGCAGATTCGGTTTTCGTTTCGGACAGTATCAAAAATTATATTCTTGATATCGTTACGGCAACGCGCGAACATCCGATGGTTTATCTCGGAGTCAGTCCGAGAGGAACGCTGGGTCTGCTGAAAGCCGTTCAGGCATACGCTTTCGTCGAACAGCGCGATTTCGTCGTTCCGGACGATGTCAAAGCCATGGCTCCGTTTGTCATTGGACACCGGCTGGTGCTTGAACAGGAGGCTTCCTATGAAAACATGACTGCACTGGCGATTGTCGATGAAATCATCGATAAAATCGGAGTCCCGGTCATGCGTGAGGAATCGGTTAAATGAAAACCGGCCTCCATCGTCTTCTCGCATTCAGAAAAAGTGCGTTCTGCCGGTGTGCGGTCATACTCCTTGTTTTTGCCTGCATGTTTGTTTTCGCCATGTTTCAAGGCGGCTTTGCCGGCTGGTTTGTTTTTTACGCCTTTATGCCCTTTGTTTTTTACATGTTTTTTTTACTCGTCTACCCATTCCGATCGATTGAAGCGAAAAGAGCGATTCAAGAGAAAGAGTTGTTTGCCGGCGACACGATGCATGTCCGGATTATGCTGAAAAGAAGGTGGCCGGCCCCTTTTTTTCTGGTCACCGTTCAGGACATTTTTTCACCGCGCTCCGGCGGACAGGTGCGTGAGGGAGATGCGGTCAGGCTGTTCTGGCTGCGGCGCTCCGCCACTCTGTCCTACTCGCTTCCGAATATGGTGCGGGGGAACTATACAGTCCGGGAAATTCGGCTGAAAACCGGAGATTCCTTCGGCTTTTTTCACAGAACCGTCCGATTGAAGTGCGAAGGAACGTGGCTTGTCTATCCCAAAACACAGCCGCTTGGGATACCCGGGGCTGGTTTCGGGAAAAGCGCTTTGGACGATCTGATCCGGCAGAGAGATCTTTCGCAGTTCGCGGGTATCCGTCCCTATCAGCCGACCGACCGTCTGTCGTGGCTTGACTGGAAATCAACGGCGCGGACGAACCGGCTTGTGGCCAAACAGTTTGAGCCGGAAAGAGAAAGACAGGCTTCCGTCGTTTTCGTGGCACGCGGAAGGGACACGGATGCCCTTTTTGAACGCGGAGTGGCTTTTACCGCTTCTCTGGTCAGAATGCTTATCGAAACGGGCTTCAGCGTGCACCTGACCTGGAGCAGCACGGCTAAACCGCTTTTTCTTCAGGGGAGTGCCATTCACGCAATGGCCGGCGTCAATGAGGCGATGGCGGGGTTATCAAAGGCCGGGGCCTTAAAGGCCGATGATCTGCGGCTCTCCGGCAACAAGAAAAAAATCGGTTTTGTAGTGACGACCGACCCGGCACTGGCGCCGTTTGTGAGCAAATTCGCCCGTTCAGCCAGACAGCTGCAGATCCTGTTCCTTGTGGCCGATTCCGCCGGAAGAAACAGGCTAAAACCTTCTGCGTCTCCGTATTTTTCACTTTATCTGTCGATCAATGAAAAATTCGACAGACTCTTAAAGGTGGGTGGATGAAAATGGAGACGGCCGCAAAAAAGTCTCTGACTGCCGTGCTTTACCTCCTTGGTTCCATTATACTGTGGGAATGTGCCCGACCGGTTACCGAACTGACCGTTTTACAGTCGGAACCGATCATTCTTGCCTTTATTGCCGTGACGATGCTGCTTTCCTATTTACGGCTGCCGGGATGGCTGCAGGCCGCCGGGAACGGGTTGATGCTTCTGTACAGCCTGCATTATTTCTTTTTTTCGAATCAGGCGCTGCTTAGTGCAGAATGGATCCGGCAGGCGGCCCGGAACATTTATCAGAATTTCGGAATACTGTGGCAGGGCAGACTGGTGAATCTGTCCGACCTGTTCAGTACATTGATCTTTTTCGTTCTGCTGTGGCTGATTGGCCAGGTCCTGCAGCACTGGATCAGGGCCGGACGCTTCTTTTTGTTTTTCTTCCTGGCGCTTGCCTTGCTTTGTGCGCTGAACACGTTTACGTTTTATGATGCCCGCCGGTCCATTGTGATTGTTGCTGTTTCCGGGCTGATGATTCTCGGTATCCAGGAATTGATGAGGGTACAGGAAAGCGGTGTGAAACCGGGAGGTAAAAAGCTGTATTCTGCCTGGTTCCTCACCATCGGTATGACCGTTGTTCTGGTGCTTGCCGCGGGACTTGCCGGCCCTAAGCCTGCCGCTCAATGGCCGAGCCCTTCATCTCTTTTTCAGAAAATCAGTGTTCCCGTTTTAAGTAAAAACGGCTCTTTTTTTTCGGCCGGGCAGCGGATCGGTTACGATGAAGATGATTCCAGCCTCGGCGGCTCGCTTGCGATGGACACGACGGTGCTTTTTACAGCCAGTTCCGGCGGAAGCAATGACTATTGGAAGGTAGCCGTAAAGGATGTTTATAGCGGAAAAGGGTGGAAGAGCAGCGGTGATTCTTACGCATCGCTTTCCGGTTCTTACGGACGTTTTTCTATCCTTAACCCGTATGAGGGGAATACGGCTGTTTCTGAAGAGACCGCTACGCTTACATTTACGAATGAGAGCCCGGCGATACTCCCCTATTCGGGACAGCCGACTGCTGTGCAGGTACAGGGCGGAAGGCTGAAACTGGATCAGGAGACCGGCCAGATTCAAAGCAGCAGCGGTAAAAAGGCGAAGACGGAGCGAATCAGTTATCTGCAGCCGACGTTCCGGATCGACCGGCTCAGGCAGGTGCAAAACGGTGAAGACCCGCTGTCGGTCAGAGAGAAGGATCTGCAGCTCCCGAATTCGCTGCCCGGCCGTGTCCGGTCGCTTGCGCGCGGGATCACGGCTTCTCAGAATAATCGGTACGATAAAGTGATGGCGGTGGTCAATTATTTGAAATCCTCCCGATTCAGCTATTCGACAGACCGGGTGCCGCGGCCGACAGGAAATCAGGATTATGTCGATCAGTTTCTGTTTCGCTCAAAGATCGGTTATTGTGATAATTTTTCAACAGCGATGGCCGTTCTTCTGCGCTCTGTCGGTATTCCCGCCCGTTGGGTCAAGGGATTTTCTTCCGGCACATATGTCGGGCAGACAACGGAAACGATCGGCGGCAAGAAAGTGCCGAGATATGTTTCCGAGATTACCAATGCCAACGCCCATTCCTGGGTAGAAGTCTATTTCCCCGGCAGCGGCTGGGTGGCCTTTGAACCGACACCGTCTTTCAGCGGGCCGGACAAATTTAGCAGCGTTTCTTCCGGAAAGGAGCCGTCTTCATCCAGCGCCGCTCAGGGAAAGGGCATGCAAAACAAATTGCCGGCTCAGACGCAAAAAGCGGCACAGCCTAATCGGCAGCAGAAAACAGAACCGCAGTCAAAGCCGGCGCCGCAGTCAAACCGGTCCCTCAATGCGACGGGAAAAGCGGCCGCCTCTTCCGGCAATCAGAACGGGCCGGCCGTCGACTGGGGCATGGTCGGGCGGATTTTCATCGGTGTGGCTGCGGCCGGGCTCCTGTTAGCGTTGATAACGTGGAGAAGATGGCTGACGGCATTTTACGTACGGAAACAGCGGCGTATCAAAATCAGGGACAGAGACAGCTTCAACCGCGCCTACAAAAACCTGTTCCGGCTGCTGCGCCTGAAGGGCCTGGACCGGAGCGATACGCAGACACTGCGGGAGTTCGCCGAAACAGTCGATCGCCGTTTTTCCGGGAACGGCATGCTGCAGCTGACGAAGTACTACGAACGCTTTATCTATGGAAATCAAGATACGGTTTCCGAGCGCCAGAGCACGCTGCTTGACGGCCTGTGCGCGGCCATTGTGGAAAAAATGAATCCGGCCGCAAATTCGGCCGGGCGTCCGCAATAGCCGCCGGACCGTTTCCGCCGCAATGCAACCGTCGGGTGCCGCGTGATTTGAACCATTGTCCGGTATATTATGACGGGGTTTGTTCATAGGATGAAGAAAAAGCATTTGCCTGAGGCGAAATCGGCCTGGAAAGGAGGCTGGCGCTCCAATGAATCAGGAAGAGTTCAAAGCCCTTGACCGTTCCATCGACGAAATAACGGAAATCGCGAGAGGTTTCGGTCTTGACTTTTATCCGATGCGTTATGAGATTTGCCCTGCGGACATTATTTATACATTCGGTGCCTACGGTATGCCGACACGTTTTTCCCATTGGAGTTTCGGCAAACAGTTTTACAAAATGAAGATGCAGTACGATCTCGGCCTCAGTAAAATTTATGAACTCGTGATTAATTCCGACCCATGCTACGCCTTTCTGCTCAATACGAACACGCTGATTCAGAATAAAATGATTGTTGCCCATGTGCTTGCCCACTGCGATTTCTTTAAAAACAATGTCCGCTTTGTCAATACCCGCCGGGACATGGTCGAGAGCATGAGCGCCACTGCGGAACGCATTCATGATTACGAAGAAAAATACGGCAGGAAAAAAGTGGAAAAGTTCATCGATGCGGTGCTCGCTATTCAGGAACATGTGGATCCGCGTATTATAAGAAAGGGAGACTGGCTGGACAGCAAGCCCGGAAAGCCGACCAGGAAGAAGAAACGTCCGCTGTCCCAGTACCAGGATTTGCTTGATCTCGATGACGTCGAAGAAAAGGGCGGCGAAGAAGAAGAAAAGAACAAATTTCCGAAGCGTCCCGAAAAAGATCTTCTCTTTTTCATTGAAGAGTACAGCCGGGTCCTTGAAGACTGGCAGCGTGATATTTTAACGATGCTCAGGGAAGAAATGCTTTATTTCTGGCCGCAGCTCGAGACAAAGATTATGAATGAAGGATGGGCCTCATACTGGCACGCACGGATCATCCGCGAACTGGATCTGACATCCGACGAAGCAGTTGAGTTTGCGAAACTGAATGCCCAGGTGGTGCAGCCTTCGCAGCAAAGCATCAATCCCTACTATCTCGGGCTTAAGCTGTTCGAGGATATTGAGAAACGGTATAATCATCCGAGCGAGACGATGAGAGCGCATGGCATTAAAGAAGGATCCGGTTCTGAAAAAATATTCGAGGTCCGCGAACTGGAGTCTGATCAGTCGTTTATCCGCAATTATCTGACTAAAGAACTGGTTTATCGGGAGGATCTCTTTCTGTTTGAAAAAAAGGGCAATGAGTATACAATCACGGATAAAGACTGGAAAAATGTCCGCGATCAGCTCGTGTCGATGAGAGTCAACGGCGGTTTCCCGTATATTGTTGTCGAAGACGGGGACTACCAGAGCAACGGAGAACTGCTGCTGAAACATCGTTATGAAGGCATAGAGCTCGATGTCAGGGACATGGAAGGGGTGCTGAAATATCTCGTCCGGCTCTGGGGCCGGCCCGTTCATCTGCAGACGGTTATTGAGGACCGTCCGACTCTGTTCAGCTTCGAGAAGGATGAGATAAAACGCAAGAGGCTGGATTGATCGCCTGCTTTTTTGGAAAATGTGCCCGTTCTGCCGGGGCCATCCGGCAGGGAAAAGAGAGCAGTTCTTAAGGAAAGCAAAAACACGCCATCTGCCGGTAAAGGCCTTTTGAGGCCTTTTTTGTGTGCGCTCTTTTTCATTTTTTTGAACCTTTCGAACTATTCGGATGCACTCATATTTCGCCTGATTATTATAAAACCTTAAAATCTGCTTAACGCTGTGCACGCTATACTAAAAAAGTAACCTATTCCGAAAAGATAATCTGATTAAGAGGAGTTGAAAAAGTTGAGAGTTAAGAGAATGGCAGCAAGCATTGCCGGCACGCTGCTGGCCGTGAGCGCGGTCTTCAGTGCGGCGGCTCCTGATTCTGTTTTCGGCAAAAGTACTGACCATCGGACACAGACGGTGAAAACGGCTAAATCACAGACAGCAACGCCAATTAAGCACATTGTCGTCCTTTTTGATGAAAACGTTTCTTTTGATCACTATTTCGGGACGTATCCGAACGCAGCCAACAGCACGCCCGGCGAGCCGACATTTAGCGCTAAGGCAAATACGCCGAGCGTTAATGGATTAACGGGTGCTCTTTTGTCCGACAACCCGAATTCCAGCAACCCGCAGCGGCTGTCACGCTCACAGGCGATGACTCCCGACATGAATCACAGTTACAGCGCGGAACAGAAAGCCTATGACGGAGGCAAAATGGATCAGTTTGTCCAATATGCCGGGAACGGTAATCCTGTTGTTATGAACTACTATGACGGCAATACGGTGACCGCTCTGTGGAACTACGCGCAGAACTTCTCAATGAGCGACAATTCATACAATACAACCTTCGGACCTTCGACACCCGGCGCGCTTAATCTCGTATCCGGCCAGACACACGGCATGACGGCCTATCAGAATGGACAAGCCGTTTCCGGCGTTTCCGGCCAGGTTGCAAACGGCACGGTCATTGCCGATCCGGATCCCTACTATGATTCGGCCTCGAAATCAGCGGTGCGCGTTTCCGCGAGCGGCAAGAACATCGGCGATCTGCTTAACAGCAAAGGAATAACCTGGGGCTGGTTTCAGGGAGGATTTCGCAATCCGTCTGCAACCCATGTAAATATCGCGGGCACTGCGGTCACCGACTACAGTCCGCATCATGAACCTTTCCAATATTATCAGTCGACGGCCAACCCGAATCATCTGGCTCCGTCATCCGTCCGTAAAATCGGTTATACGGACCGGGCTAATCATCAATACGACCTGACCGATTTCTGGACCGCGGCAAATAAAGGCAGTCTGCCGGCCGTCAGCTTTCTGAAGGCGGGAATGTACCAGGACGGCCATGCGGGTTATTCCGATCCGCTTGATGAACAGAACTTTATTGTGACTACGATTAACAAACTGCAAAAACTGCCGCAATGGAAAGATACGGCTGTCGTCATTGCCTATGACGATTCGGACGGCTGGTATGATCACGTGGCGGGTCCGCTGGTCAACGGCTCAAACGACCTGGGCAACGATGCCTTGTTCGGCCTCGGAAACAGCGGAACGCCGAGTCTCGGAAACTATCTCGACCGCGCCGGCTACGGCCCGCGTCTTCCGCTTCTCGTGATTTCGTCTTATGCGAAAACAAATTATGTTGACCATACCTTGACTGACCAGACTTCAATCCTGCGCTTTATCGAGGACAACTGGAAACTGGGAAAGATCGGCAATCATTCATTTGATGCGATAGCTGGTTCGCTCAATAGCATGTTCAATTTCAAACAGGGCCCGAAAGCACAAAGATTGTTTCTTGACCCGGCGACAGGCAAACAGGTCCGGCCGGGCAAAGTGAATAAGAATTAAATCTTAGTCATCTATGAAAAATAGTGCCGGCACGGATCGCTCTGATCGGCCGGCCGCCATCGAAAACGGATTTTTAAATCGAGTGACCGGGAGAGGATGCTTCCGGTTTTTTTGTATTTTTCAGCTCTTAATCTGCAGGAGACGCGTTCAAAATCGATCCGTTCCTGCTCTAAAGGAAACTGCCTGATTCTCTGTTACGGGAATCGATAGATGCGAATAAAAAATGAACGGTCGTTGATTGCAAGTAAATGGCGAACCCGCCTCAGTAAACGAAAATCAACAAATATGAATCATTGAACAAATTCCGGCTTTCGACCGATCATGACCGTTCCGGCAATCAGCCGATGCTTCAGTGTGATGACAAAGTTAATTCCCGTTTCATATCGGAAAAGATAGGTTCTGAATGAATATTCCATTTTGCAGCGATCTTTGCGAATGGCAAAAAAGAAATGTTTAAATCAAAAGAGAAGAATTTTTTCATTTTTTTCTTGTACGAACCGGGCTCACATGCTAAAATATTTGTGAAAACAATTGATAATGATTATCAATTTCGAATATGAAGGGACGATCCTTATGTACGCCGCTTTTCTTGTTGCTCTAAGGGAAGGTCTTGAAATATCACTCATCGCCGGTATCATTTTTGCCTATCTAAGTAAAATCGGCGAGAAAGAGAAAAAAACGTATATCTGGGCCGGCCTTTTTTTAGCAGCACTTGTATCCATTGGTTTTGCAGTGATCATTTATCGCTTTAACGGCCCCGGCGAATGGGCGTATCAGGCCTATCTTGAAGCGACGATTTTTTTCCTGGCTGTAACGATACTGACTTACATGACTTTCTGGATGAAGAAGAACGGATCGTCGCTGAACGCCGGCATCAAAGATAAAATCAATAACGCACTGCACGGCGGAAACGTGTTTCAGCTCGTCTTTCTGGCGTTTATCACCGTCATCCGCGAAGGCGCCGAATTTGTGATGTTTATTCTTGCCATCCTTAACGGCCGGTCTGCAAATCCGCTGCCCATCGTATCGGGTACGGCCATCGGGCTTGTCCTCGCCGTTTTGATCGGTTACGGTATCTACAGCGGTACTTATCGAATGAATCTGTCTTATTTCTTTCAAATAATGGGCTCCCTGCTGATTGTCGTTGCAGCGGGGTTGCTTGGGAGTGCCGTCGCCGCGTTAACAGAGACCGGTATATTGCCGGTGACCGGCTACATATATAATTTAAGCGGCGTTCTGAATCAGCATGATGCGATCGGCGCGGTGCTCAATGCCCTGGCGGGCTACTCCGACCATCCGACCTATCTGCAGGGCGCGACGTGGTTCATTTATCTGGTTGTTGTCATGATCCTGTTTACGAGAAATAAGAGCGTGCAGACGGGAAAAATAAACGCGTCGTCCGGCAAGTAATCATGGTTGAACAGAATAAAGTAAAATGGGTATTCCCCCAACTCATATATCTAGTTGGGCCGCGGCGTGAAAGCGCCGTCGATTCTTCCGAAAAACGAGCGGCTGGCACGAGCGGCAGTCTATAGCCCCGAATGTTTATGCGGACAACGGTTTATTCCGCTGAAAAGGAGGATATCCGGCACGGACAGGCATTAACCTGGCGGAAACACCTGATCTTTTTCTTTGGCCTGCCGCGTACCCATGTAAATCGTGGTGAAAATCGCCGGGAAACGTCGGCGTATCAGTAAACAGACCGGGATCAATAAGTGTGAATAATCGAAGCACCAAGATTGTACCCGATTGATTTAACCAACCGTGGCAGACAGTTTATCGGTTGTTACTTTCGGTTTAAACTCTTAACGGAGCGATACTCCGCCGGAACAGGGCGAATCGAGCCCATTTCAGGGCGATAGTTCGCTGTTTTAGGGCGATTCATTCCTTTTTCAGGGCGATTAGCAATTTTTTTGGAGAGAATTCTCGGACCGATGTTGGCCGGCGGCCGGGCTGTATGGATTGGATTTCAGCCCATTATCGACCGTGGCAGGCATTAGAGTTATCGGCTGTTACGTCTTGATTATCGACCGTGACAATAAGTTTATCGACCCTTGCAGAAGTTTATGGATCGTGAAGACGTTCTCGCCTTTCAAGAGATGGTTTCAGGAAGAGTCGATCATCAATTGACGGCACAGCAGAAAAATGAACTAAGGGGATACTCATATAAAATAAAAGGAGACGGCCTAACGGCCGCCTCCTTTTACTTCGCCACATCCAGAACGATTTTTCCTGTACTTTTGTGGCTCTCCATCCATTCATGAGCTTTTGCCGCGTCTTCCAGAGGATAATGTCTCCCGACTTTCATTTTCAGGCGTCCCTCTTTTAAATAACGGAAAATGTCGGCGGAAGCATTGCTCAGAAGATCCGGCCGGTTCCTGATTGTTGTTCCGAGACTGAAACCGAGAACGGCACGGCAGCTTGAATGCAGATCCGTTGTCTTGAAATGTCCCGTTCCTCCTGCTGCACTGCCGAAATTGACAAGTCTTCCGTACATGGCGAGGCAGGTAAGACTTTTTTCGGCGACATCACCGGAAATCGAATCAAGAATGACGTCAGCACCTTTTCCGTCAGTCAATTCTTTGACTTTTGCTGCAAAGTCTTCAGTCTGATAATTAATGACATGGTCCGCGCCTGCTTCCAGAGCAGCGTCGCGCTTCCGATCATTTCCAACCGTGCCGATCACTTGTTTTGCGCCCATGATCCGGGCAAGCTGGACGGCCGTTGTGCCGATTCCGCCCGCCGCAGCGTGGATCAGCACCGTCTCGCCGGGAGCAAGGCGCGCCACGTCGGCAAGCAGCTTATACGAGGTGAAGGAGACGGTCGGACAGGCCGCGGCTGTCTCAAAATCAACGTTATCCGGAATCGGGAAAGTCAGATTTTCATCGGAAACCGTATATTCCGAATAAGAGCCGTTTTTAAGAAGCGCAATGACCCGCTGGCCGGGCTTAAGACGGTGCACATCAGACCCGACCTTTTCAATGATGCCGGCTGCGTCCAGGCCGGGAATAAAAGGCGGCTTGCCGCCCGAGTGATAGCGGCCCTGCCGTGACATAATGTCGGCAAAATTGACGCTGGTTGCGATAATGCGGATCAGCACTTGCCTTGCATCTATAGAAGGGATGTCCGTTTCGGCTACTTTTAAGACGGACGGACCGCCAAAATCTGAGACAACGACTGTCTTCATTCTCTGTTCCTCCCGATTTTGAATTCTGTGTCGGATATCATGATAACATCCGTATTCATTATAACGGCGGAGTCCGGATGTTGCACTCAATGTGCGTGAAAGAGGCAGTGGGATTTTTTACCCGGATCAATGATAAGTTATTGTAAATAATCGATCATTTTCAGACAAAACAGCCGTGCGTTCTATAGAATAGACGATAGAAGCTGAAAGATTACCTTCCAGTATTCCTGCACTTAACCAAAAAGGGAACGGAGCGTGTTCGATGAAAAAATGGTCCCGGGAGGAAACTAGCTGGATATTTTATGACTGGGCAACCACGGTCTTTTCTGTTGTCATGATGACGGCGCTGCTCCCGATCTATTTCAAATCCGCAGCGGCGGAAGCAGGCATGAGCGGGCCTGAGTCGACCGCCATATGGGGCTATGTCAATTCTTTTGCCACGCTGATCATTGCCCTCCTTGCCCCGATTTTGGGGACGATTGCCGACTTCAGGGGATATAAAAAACGTTTTTTTACAGTTTTTTTCTTTCTCGGCGTTCTGTTCACCGCTCTTCTCGCCCTGATCCCGGCGTCACAGTGGACGGCGGTACTCGTCTTCTATTTTATTGCCTTAATCGGATCTGCCGGGGCGAATGTTTTTTACAATGCCTTTCTTGTCGATGTCACGTCAAATGGACGGATGCATCAAGTATCTGCCAGGGGATTCGCGCTCGGTTATATCGGCGGCTCCATCCCCTTCATTTTTTGCATAGCGCTTGTCATGCTTGCCCAGAACGGCCGAATTCCGATGACTGTCGGAGCGGCGAGCAGACTGTCGTTTGCGGTGACGGCACTTTGGTGGGGGCTGTTCACCATTCCTTTTTTAAAAAACGTCCGGCAGCGCTATTTTATTGAGCGCGTGTCGAGACCGGTCACAGCGAGTTTCCGGCGCCTGTTTCATACTATTCAATCGGTAAAAAGCTATCCTGCCGTTTTCCTTTTCCTATTGGCCTACTTTTTCTATATTGACGGTGTCGGCACTGTCATCACAATGTCCACTTCATTCGGGACCGATCTCGGAATCGGAGCGGCTCAGCTTTTGTTGATTCTGCTTGTGACTCAATGGGTGGCCGCCCCGTTTGCCGTGCTCTACGGCCGTCTTTCTGAGCGGTTGGGTGCCAAAAAAATGCTTTACGCCGGCATCGCCGTCTACATCGTCGTATGCGCCTATGCCTATTTCATGAAGACAGCTCTTGATTTCTGGATACTGGCCATGCTCGTCGCCACGTCGCAGGGCGGCATTCAGGCGATCAGCCGCTCCTATTTTGCGAGGCTGGTCCCTAAGGAGTCGGCCAATGAATTCTTTGGTTTTTACAGCATCTTCGGCAAATTTTCAACGGTCCTGGGTCCTCTTCTGCTCGCTGCGGCGACTCAGCTGTCGGGGCGGACGAATGTCGGTGTGCTCAGTGTGGCCATTCTCTTTATTATTGGCGCTCTGATCCTGAGAAAAGTGCCGGACCATGAATGAGCGTGCGTTCACGGTCCGGGCTCCGGGCCATTTTTCATAGTCTGACAGATTGCCGATGCCCGCTTAATTTCTTTTTGCCCGGATTCTGATCCACAGAGCGATCACGAGTGCGCCGGCCACATCTGCTATTAGATCGGTCATCGTATCTGTATTGTCGATCTGCATGGTTGTACCGAACAGCTGGTCGATGCTGAATTCATAGATTTCCCAAAAGAGCCCGCCAAGCGCTGAGAATGACAGGATGAAGAGAAAAAGGAACCACGGGGAGATCCTTTGTCCCGCATCCCGGCGGCCGACAAACATCCTGTAAAGAGCAATGGCTGCAAAAGCAAGAACGACACCGCTCAGTCCATGCACCAGCTTATCCCATCCGTGAATTCGGTAAAAGCCTAGAACCGATCCGAGAAACTGAGATCCGAACAAAAAGATGAGATAGGTGATGGCGAGCGGCAGATCGGGCCTGAAACGTTTAAAAACAGTCAGCAGGGCAGGAACGGCCCCGCACAGCATGCCGGCCAGTCCGATCGATCCGAAAAAAGCGTTTCCGGAGACGAAATTGAAGACGGCCACCAGAGCCATTAAAATAATGTAAAAAGTGCTGAATAAAATAACATAGCGGCGATTTGTCATCGCTTACACCTGTTTCCTTTATAATAGAATAAAATGATTATCCCGGCGACAACCGGTAAAATGAGTGAAGACCGAAAAACTGCGCTTAATGACCGAAAAAGCGTTGGCGACGACCGATAAACCGAACGTTATGACCGAAAAACTGCGTCTAGCGACCGATAAAATCCTGCCGACAACCGGTAAAATGAGTGAAGACCGAAAAACTGCGCTTAATGATCGATAAAGCGTCGACGGCGGCCGATAAACCGGACGTTATGACCGAAAAACCGTGCCTAACGACCGATAAAATGAGTGAAGACCGAAAAACTGCGCTTAATGACCGAAAAAGCGTCGGCGGCGACCGATAAAGCGGACGTTATGACCGAAAAACTGCGTCTAGCGACCGATAAAATCCCGGCGACAATCGATAAAATGAGTGAAGCCCGATAACTGCGGACTGTGTGCATAAGCAAATAGGGGCAGAAAAATACCGAACATTTCAAAATTTATCATCCGCCTATGGAAATCGATCGCCTGCCTTCAAATTATATCGTTTTTCGGGAAAGAATATCCATATTTATTAGAGATGTCACCGATTCATGCTGCGGTTCGGCCAGATTTAAACTGAAGGGATACTCTCTGGAAATACTTATCATGAAAATCATGCGGCTGGGCAGAAAAAAATTTTTGAGGCTTTGCGGCTGATCTTTTTCTATCCGTCCGCAGTCCGTCGTCTGTTCTGTGCCGGGGGACCGTTGTTAATGCTTGATGACAATGCTAAGCTAATCTTTAGCTGAATATTATGAAAAAGCATCGGTTCTTTGTCCTGGCGGGTTCTTACGATGATTGATACTGCCGAAGCCCTTCGCGAGTGAAGCATTTTTACGTAAGCGGTTTAATTCTTTGAGGGGCATTGACCCGTCACTGCCGGCCGGATTAAGAAAAAGATAAAACGGATGTCCGACTGTCTGTTCAATATTCTATCGGAAAAGCGAGGAGATTATATGTTCGGCCTGATAAAACATTTTAAACAGCAGGACAATAAAATCATGATTGAATTTGAACAAAACAGCGTTCTGGCTGAAGTGATCACACCTTCGATTATTCATTTTTTCGCGCCTTTATCGGCGAAACAGGGCATTTCCAGGGCTGTGGAGAACCTCAGGACTGCGCCGGGCAGCCTTTCCGTCAGACATGAGCATCGAAAAATTGTTGTCAGGACTGAAAAGTTAGTCGTGAATATCTACGATGAGTTTAAGGTTGATATTTTCAACGCCGACGGAACCGTTTTATGCGAAGATTACAGGGGCGGCGATCAGCCGTTCGTAAGGAGGGGATCCGGGGAAGGGCTGGATCTTGCGGCTGAAGAAGGGCACAAGTTCGCGGCCGAGAAACAGCGGCTGAAAATAAAAGTGCTTAAAAAGATGGAGAAAGCGATGTACTTCTATGGACTGGGAGATAAAACCGGCCATCTGAATAAAAAAGGCACCCATTACAAAATGTGGAATACGGATGATGCAAGCCCTCATGTTGAGAGTTTCGAGGCAATGTACAAATCGATTCCTTTATTTATTGCGCTCAAAGAGAAACAGGCCTTCGGCATTTTTTTCGATAATACGTATGAATCTGTCTTCGATATGGGCAAAGAGAACAGCGGCTACTATTCATTCGGCGCCGTCGACGGCAATCTGGATTATTATTTCATCTACGGGCCGTCGGTCGGGGAAGTTGTCGGCGGCTATACTTATCTGACCGGAACAACGCCGCTGCCGCCGCTCTGGGCACTCGGATACCAGCAGTGCCGGTGGGCGTACACACCGGAGAAAAGGCTGCGCGAAATTGCCGGCCTTTTCAGAGAAAAGGATATTCCGTGCGACGTTCTCTACCTCGATATTGACTATATGGACGGCTATCGGGCCTTTACCTGGGATAAAGCGAAGTTTGCCGATCCGAAAAAAACGCTGGCCGATCTCAGAAGCAGAGGCTTTAAAGTCGTTACGATTATCGATCCCGGGATCAAGAAGGACAAGGGTTATACCATTTACGATCAGGGAATCAGAAACGGCTATTTTGCCACGGACAAGGACGGCATTCCCTACGTCAATCGGGTTTGGCCGGGAGACGCGCTCTATCCCGATTTTGCAAATGAAAAGGTCCGGGCATGGTGGGCGGACAATCAGAAAATCATGACAGACACCGGCGTTGCGGGCATTTGGAATGATATGAATGAACCGGCAAGCTTCAACGGGCCTCTTCCCGGCGATGTCGTTTTCAATGATAACGGCGTGCCTGCCGATCATAGAGAAATTCATAATGTCTACGGACACTACATGTCGAAAGCGACTTATGAAGGTATAAAAAAGGCAACCGGCAAACGGCCGTTTGTTGTTACACGGGCATGCTACGCCGGGACACAGAAATATTCGACCGTCTGGACCGGCGACAATCAAAGCATATGGGAGCACCTGAGAATGTCGCTGCCGATGCTGATGAATCTCGGATTAAGCGGCATGGCTTTCTGCGGCGCCGATGTCGGCGGATTCGGATTCGACTGCACGGCGGAACTGCTCACACGCTGGATTCAGGTCGGCTGCTTCGCGCCCCTTTTCCGCAATCATTCCGGCATATTCACCAGGGATCAGGAGCCCTGGGCATTCGATGAAGAATCGGCGAGCATTAACCGTAAATATATCAAACTGCGCTATCGGCTGCTTCCGTATTTCTATGATATTTTCCATCGCGAGGAAGAAAACGGCCTGCCGCTGATCCGTCCGCTGCTGCTGCACTATCAGGACGATCCGAAAACTTATGAGATCAATGATCAGTTCCTCTGCGGTGAAAATATCCTGGTCGCTCCGATAGTGGAACAGGGCGCAAAGGCGCGGATCGTTTATTTGCCCGCGGGCAGCGGCTGGGTCGACTACTGGACGAAAGAAGAGTTCAAGGGAGGCCGGTATGTCATCAAAGAGACGCCCCTTGACGTATGTCCGGTTTATATAAAAACGGGAAGCATCATCCCGAATTATCCGGTTCAACATTATGTCGGTGAGATAGAGATTGAGGAGCTGGCTCTGGACATCTATCTTCCGGACGGCGGCGCGGACAGTTATTATGAACATTATCAGGACGACGGCGAGACATTCGCGTATCGTCAAGGCGCCTATAATCTCTATCAAATTACCGTTCGAAAGGACGGAACGGGAAAGACGGTAAAAATTGCTTTAAATAAAAAACATTCAGGTTACAACAAGGCTTACCGATCTTTTAAATTCATTCTCAATAATATCAGGCCGTCCGAAGTGGCCGCAGACGGGAAGCCTGTTGCGTTCGAAAGAGTAGAAAACGGCGTTCAGTTCCGCGTTGCCCGGGCGGCGGAGATCGTTGTCAAATGCTAAGCAGAAAGGGGATAACGAATACAGGAAACCGATTTTAGCGCCGGTCTTTTTGCATCGGCAGCTTATCGGATGTCGCGGACATTCCATCGATCATTGCTGAGATTTATCGGTCATTAGGCACGTTTTATCGGTCGCCGGGATTTTATCGGTCATGACGTCCGGTTTATCGGTCATTAGGCGCAGCTTATCGGTCATTAGGTACGTTTTATCGGTCGCCACCGGGATTTTATCGGTCATTAGGCGCAGCTTATCGACCATCGCCGGGGGGGTATCGGTCGCCATTGATTTTATCAGTCTTCAGCAGGTACACCCGGTTTATCAACCGCGGCAGGACGTTTATTGACTGCTGCAGAAGTTTATGGATCGTGGAAACGCTTTCCACCTTTCATAGATGGTTTCAGGAGGCGCCGGCCATCAATTGACGGCACAGCAGGACAATGAGCTAAAGGAATACTCGTAAAATTTTACCGGCTGAAAAAAATAAAACATCCTGCCTGTAGCGGCAGGATGTTCTGCTTCATTCGGGAATAGCAACAAGACCTTCCTCAAGATTCCGCCGAAACAACTGATAGGCCCTCTTCAGTTCCTGGTCGGAGGGAGGCTGGACTTCTTTTAATTCATAATTGAGTCCGAGTGCCTCCCATTTATAGATACCCATCTTATGGTAGGGCAGAATCTCGACACGCTCGACGTTATCGAGTGTGCTGATGAATTTGCCGAGCCGGTCGAGGTCGTCCTCGGAATCGGTCACTCCGGGGACGAGGACATGGCGGATCCAGACCGGAATGTTCTTGTCTGCCAGAAGCCGGGCGAAAGCGAGGATGTTTTTATTCGGCAGGCCGGTCAGCCATTTGTGCTTGTCGGAATCGATTTCTTTCAGATCCAGCAGAATAAGATCCGTGTAGTTCGCCAATTGATCAAAAGCTCTGTGGAAAAAAGGCGCATCGACATAACAGCCTCCGGATGTGTCAATTGCTGTATGGATGCCGATTGCTTTGCACGCTTTGAACAGCTCCGTAAGAAACGGCATCTGCAGCAGCGGCTCTCCGCCGCTGACCGTTATGCCTCCGCCGGACGACCGAATAAACGGAAGGTAATCTTTTAATTCGCCGACAATCTGTTCAACGCTGATCGATTTTCCGCTGCCGATTTCCCGGGTATCGACATTATGGCAGTATTTGCAGCGCAGGGGGCAACCCTGCAGAAACACCACGAAGCGAATACCGGGTCCGTCAACCGTGCCGAAAGATTCAATCGAATGGATATTGCCCGCAACCATGTTATCCCTCCTCCCGGCTCATCATCTTCATTGGCCGGATACAGCCGCTCATATCGATTCATGGAATGTGCGGTGCACGACTTCAAGCTGCTGTTCACGAGTAAGTTTAATAAAGTTAACGGCATAACCGGACACACGGATGGTCAGCTGCGGATACTTTTCAGGGTGATCCATGGCATCAAGCAGCGTCTCGCGGTTAAACACGTTGATATTAATGTGATGACCCCCTTTCTCGGCATAGCCGTCAAGCATGGCTATTAAGTTTGCAACTCTCGTTTCTTTTCCTTTTCCGAGTGCCTGAGGCACGATCGAAAATGTGTTTGAAATGCCGTCCAGTGCATAGCGGTACGGGAGCTTGGCGACAGAAGTCAGCGAGGCAAGCGCTCCTTTTGTGTCGCGTCCGTGCATCGGATTGGCGCCCGGAGCAAAAGGTTCGCCCTTTTTGCGGCTGTCCGGCGTGTTTCCCGTTTTCTTTCCGTAAACGACATTGGACGTGATCGTCAGAACCGACAGAGTCGGTACCGACTCGCGATAGGTTTCGGTCTTTTTCAGCTTCGTCATGAACCGTTTCACCAGATCAACGGCAATAGAGTCGACACGATCGTCGTTGTTGCCGTATTTCGGGAAATCGCCCTCCGTATTAAAATCTACGGCCAGGCCGTTTTCGTCGCGAACAACATGAACCTTCGCGTACTTGATCGCGCTCAGGGAATCCGCGGCGACGCTCAGTCCCGCGATACCCGTCGCCATCGTACGCAGGATATGCGTGTCATGAAGCGCCATCTCGCTGCGTTCGTAGCAGTATTTATCGTGCATGTAATGAATCACATTGAGCGTGTTGATATAAAGATCGGCAAGCCAATCCATCATCCGGTCGAATTTAGCCATCACATCGTCATAATCCAGCACGTCGTCTGTCACCGGGGCGTAAGGAGGCGCAACCTGAACCTTCTGAATTTCATCGACACCGCCGTTGATCGCATAAAGCAGCGTCTTGGCCAGATTTGCCCGGGCGCCGAAGAATTGCATCTGTTTACCGATGCGCATCGCCGACACGCAGCAGGCAATGCCGTAGTCGTCGCCGTATTCGACACGCATCAGATCGTCGTTCTCATATTGAATCGCACTTGTTTTGATCGAAATCCTGGCGCAGTATTTCTTGAATGCTTCGGGCAGCTGTTTGGACCAGAGGACGGTCAGGTTCGGTTCCGGCGCGGGCCCGAGATTTTCAAGAGTATGCAGGAAACGGAATGAATTCCTGGTCACCAGCGAACGGCCGTCGACAGCCATGCCCCCCAGTGATTCTGTTACCCATGTCGGGTCGCCGCTAAACAATTCATTATAGTCCGGTGTGCGGGCGAATTTCACAAGACGAAGTTTCATGACAAAGTGGTCGACCAGTTCCTGGACTTCCGATTCTGTCAAAAGATGTTTGGCCAGATCTCTCTCAATATAGATGTCAAGGAATGTCGAGGTACGGCCAAGGCTCATAGCGGCCCCGTTCTGTTCTTTTACCGAAGCGAGATATCCGAAATACAGCCACTGAAAAGCTTCTCTCGCATTCTTTGCCGGTTTGGAAATATCGAAGCCGTAATCAGCCGCCATCGTTTTCATATCCCTCAGCGCACGGATCTGTTCCGTCAGTTCTTCTCTGAGCCGAATGACGTCCTCCGTCATTTTGCTGCCTGTATTCTTTTTATCGATTTTCTTCTGTTCAATAAGGTAATCGACTCCGTAAAGTGCGACGCGGCGGTAGTCGCCGATGATCCTTCCGCGTCCGTACGCGTCGGGGAGGCCGGTGATAATACCGACGTGACGGGCCAGTTTCATTTCATCCGTATAGGCGTCGAACACACCCTGATTATGCGTTTTTCGGTAATCGGTAAAAATTTTTTCCATTTCGTCGCTGACTTTATAACCGTATGATTCGCAGGCCAGCTTTGCCACGCGGATGCCGCCGAAAGGCATCAGCGCACGTTTGAACGGCTGATCGGTCTGGACGCCGACTATCTTTTCAATGTCTTTATTCAAATAACCGGGTTTGTGCGATGTCATCGTGGATACGACTTCAGTATCCAGATCCAGCACGCCGCCTTTTTTTCTTTCTTCTTCGGACAGCTGCATCACTTGTTTCCAAAGCCGTTCCGTATTTGGGGTCGGCCCTGCGAGAAAGGATTCGTCACCGTCATAGGAGGTCAGATTTTTCATGATAAAATCACGGACGTCTATTTCTCTTTTCCAGTTCCCGTCGACAAATCCGTCCCACGCTGCGCTATTTCTCTCCATTACGGCTTCCATGGTTTTTCATCCTCCTTCGTGTAGAGTAAATGTATCTACTCTCCCATCATTATAGCTCAATAATAGAAAGCGCTTTCATTCCATCTGTGACAATTTGTTCACAATAGTTGAACCCGGCTTTTCCAGAAGTATCTTAAGCGTTTTCCGGAAATGGGGCGCATCCATCACCGGCATTTGGTCTAAATCATCACCGCTAAAAAAATTTGTTATAATAAAATAAGGAGAATTATACAGAAGGGGAGCGATGAAGATGAATTGTCCGGCATGCGAAGATGTGCGAATGAAAGAAATGGAGCGGGACGGCGTGATCATCGATATCTGCCCGAGCTGCAAGGGAGTCTGGCTGGACCGCGGAGAGCTGGAAAAAATTACGGAGCGAGTAAGAGAAATCCGACAGCCGTTTAATCAATGGTACGAACAAGACGACAGGGAATATGAAGATTGGCACGACCGCAGACATGACGATCACGAGCATCATGATCGGGACGATGACAGACATTCGGAGTATCCCCGGAAGAAAAAGAAGAAATCCGTACTGGATATGCTGGGGGACATGTTTGATTGAATGATTCTTTGATAAATGCTTTGACAATATAAAATCCGTCCGGATTCTCTTCGAACGGATTTTTTTGTATAAAGTAAGAAAATGAGCGGATTTTTTTATCGGCGGGCGATTCAGGCGTTGCGATTGCCCGGCATCGGGACGCCGTTCCCCCCTGTCCTAAACGGCAACCGCTGCCCGACGTTGATGATAAATCTTTTTTTGTTCCGTCCGTGATGATACGGAATTTTTCCGGTGCACGATCGTGCGGCCAGCTTCCGCAGCAGAGCTGATGGCGTCCCGGGCAAGTTAAAGAGATTGTTTTTATTAACCTGCCTGTTCGCTTTTAATAGCGTATTTTTTTGAGAAAAGCCCGGCAGACGCACGGCCTTATTCGTTGATTTTCCTTTATCCTATATAATGATAGTACATGCTCTTTGTGCCGGAAACGGCGCATTCGAGAATTTATCGGCAGATCCGAGGGTATAAAACAGAATGAAAGGAAGTTGTCCGCAAAATGCATATTCATTACTTTCAGCATGTTCCGTTTGAGTCGCCCGGGAACATTGCCGTCTGGGCGGCAGAAAGGCATTATTCGTTCATCGGGACGCATTTTTTTGAATCGCATAAGCTTCCGGATGCAGAAAATATCGATTTGCTGGTGATTATGGGCGGGCCGATGAATATTTATGAGGAAGAAAAGTATCCCTGGCTCCGCGAAGAGAAAAAATTTATCCGGGACGTTCTGGAGCGCGGGCTGCCGGTTCTCGGTATTTGCCTGGGTGCCCAGCTGCTTGCCGATTGTCTAGACGGGAAAATTTATCCGGGGGAAGAAAAAGAGATCGGCTGGTTTCCGGTCTTTTTCCCGGAAAACAGGAAGGGCCCGTTTCGGCTTTTCCCCGGCACACTGGATGTGTTCCACTGGCACGGCGATACCTTCACGCTCCCTGAAGGCGCGGTGCGGACGGCTTCCAGCGCTGCCTGCAGAAATCAGGCCTTTATCTACGGCGATCGCGCCGCCGGCCTGCAGTTCCACATCGAAATGAACGAGGAAACTATCAGCCGTCTGATCGCTCAGTCTCAAGATGAGCCGGAAGGCGGGCGTTTTATTCAGAAGAAGCGGGAGATGACCGGCCGGCCGGATAAAATTGAAAGAAATAAGACACTGTTATTCCGCTTCCTCGATGAATTTTTAAAGGGAGCATCGGCCGGCGGACCGCAATAGCAATATGTGCCGGTTAGATTAAACCGTATGCTTCGAGTGCGGCCGGAATGCCGTCCTCGTCATTGGACAGCGTCGTCGCATCGGCGCCTGCTTTGACTTGATCCGGGGCATTGCCCATTGCGATGCCGGCGCCGGCAAAACGCAGCAGGTCCAGATCGTTGAAGTTGTCGCCGAACGCCATGGTTTCTTCCCTTTTAACATGGCAGGATTCCATCAGCAGAGCCGCGGCTGCCGACTTGCCGGCTCTTTTCGCAATGATCTCCAGATAAGAAGGTTTCGATTTATAGAACGAAGCACTAATCCCGTTTTCCGTCAGCACCGTTTCAAGAGAATCGATGGCCGCGGGAGGTCCCATGCACAGGACTTTGTTGATTGCGGGGAAATCTTTATTCATGCCGTCGTCCGCAAAATGCAAAAGATGGGTCCGGGTACCTGTGATCGCCTGTTCCTGTGTAATCCAGGCATTATCCGGTTCCGGAACAAACCATTTATCCGGGCTGTAGGCGGACACGCTGATAGCGGGGAAATGCTTATGAACCAAGTCATAAATAGAAAAGATTATATTCGGCTCGATGGGCCTGCTGAGCATCACATTTCTCAGACCGTCCGATTTTTCGCAACCGAGAATCAGCGCTCCGCCGTAACAAATGATCGGATCGGAAATGGCAAGTTCATGCTGCAGAGGAAGTATTCCGTCCGGCATGCGCGCGGAAACTAAAATAAAAGGGATGCCCTTTTGTGACAAATCATGAACAGACCGGCGTGTTTTTTTGCTGATTTGATGGCTGGAGTTGAGCAGTGTTCCGTCGATGTCGCTGAAGACAAGTTTAATAGACATTTTATCTCCTTCGAATATTTATTTTGGGCGCTTTTAGACAGCGTTTCCGGCTATTTCGCAATCATGAGTTCCGTCCCGTACAGCGATAAAGTATGCATGAAGGGTGCGGGCGGTCTTTCGCTGGTGATCAGTGTATCGACGTTTTCCCAGCCGAGTCCTTTAAAACGGCTCACTTTTGTGAATTTCTTGCTGTCGGCAAGGACGATGGTCCGGTCGGACCGGGCAGCGGCTGTTCCTTTTATAAAAGCGTCATCTTTATCGTGATAGTAAAAACCGTCTTCCGCTATCGCCGCCGCGCCGAGAAAGGAACAGTCAAAGCGGATCCGCTCAAGCTGACGGGCACTTTCGCTATCAAACAGATAACGATTTGTCTTGTTGAGCGCCCCGCCAAAGAGAAAGACGGTCGATCGGGCCCGATCGGACAATATTTCGGCAATATCCAGGGAGTGGGTGTATACGGCGGTTTCTATGTCGAGCTGTCTTGCCATCGCTGACACGGTGGTCGATGTATCAAAGAAATAGTGGCCCTTCTCGTGAATGAACGAAAGAGCCGTTGCTCCAATCCGTATCTTCTCGTCGGAAAAAGTCTGAAGTCTTTCCCGGTACGCCAATACCGTGTTTTGTAAATCGGGCAGGGCAATGCCGCCGTGCGTCCGGATTGCCGCGCCCTGCCCGGTCAGTTTGACAATGTCTCTCCTGGCTGTGTCGCGCGAAATATGAAGGTGGGCGCATATCTCGTTTACGGACATACTTTGATGGGTTTTCAAATAATCGAGAATACTGACCAGACGTTCTTCCTGATACACAGCATTCATCTCCCTGTTAAGCAATTGTAATTCATAATGCCTTTTTTATCAAGCAATTTTAAGCATTTATTTTAAAACATTACGCTTATATAAGCATTTTGGCTGTTCTGTTTCACAATTGATACACTAAAAGTGTCTTATGTTAAAATAACAGTGAAATCATTTCAGCCCGTATAGTCTAAATGATTCGGAAACGGTGTTTTCAGAAATAAATTTTTCACTGCGGAGGAATCAAAATGAAAAGAATCGACCGCATTTATCAACAACTGGAGGAAAAGTGCGATACTTTGACGAAAGATCAGCTGCTGGACCGTGAGGGTTTTTCGGCAAATGAGCTCGCGGACGATCTGGAAATGCTGAGAAACAACGTCAGCCTTGAACTGAACAATCTTGTTCGGCTGGGAAAGGTCATTAAAATAAAAAAACGCCCTGTATTGTATATTCCCCGGGACACGGTAAAGAAAAATTACGGCTATATCATCGACAATACCATTCTGGACATTCCCTCATTGAAGGAACTCTACCAGGCCAAAGAGAAGGCGGACATTGACAAGGATGAAGATCCGTTCAGCCTGCTGATTGGTTCGGAAGGGAGTCTGAAGAAACTGACAAGCCAGGCCAAGGCGGCTGTTGTTTATCCTCCGCGCGGCCTGCATACGCTGATCCTCGGACCGACCGGTTCAGGAAAGACATTGTTTGCCCATATGATGCACAATTACGCTATCTATATGAAGAGAATGGATAAGGACTCTCCCTTTATTGTGTTTAACTGTGCGGACTACTATAACAATCCGCAGCTTCTGATTTCACAAATTTTCGGCCATGCCAAGGGCGCTTTTACAGGAGCGGAAAACGATAAACAGGGTCTGGTGGAGAAAGCGGACGGCGGCATTCTGTTTCTCGATGAGGTCCATCGCCTTCCGCCCGAAGGACAGGAAATGATCTTCTATTTTATGGATACGGGGCGCTACAACAGGCTGGGCGAGACAGAGAAAAGAAGACAGGCCCAGGTTCTGATTATTGCAGCGACTACCGAAGATCCGTCTTCCTCGTTTCTGCAGACGTTCCTGCGGCGGATCCCGATTACGATCACAATGCCGTCGTTTCATGAACGGCAGACGAGAGAAAAAGTGGATCTGACCAAATATCTGCTGTCGAAGGAAGCAAAGCGGATTCATAAAAACATTAAAGTGAATGAAGACGTGATCAAGGCGCTGATCGGCAGTGTCACTTTCGGCAATGTCGGACAGCTGAAATCAAATATTCAATTTGTCTGCGCGCAGGGATTCCTTGACAGTATGGACAGTCCGTATGTGAATCTGTATGTCAAAATGCTGCCCGAAGAGATGAAAGAAGGACTCAGCCTCATTTCGAGAAATGCCAGGGAAAACGAGGAAATATCGAATTACGTAGGCAAGGTGACGGTAATTACAGACGAGGGAACGAAGGAACTGGTTGATGACGATGTTTACGAACTTCCTTTTGACATGTACAAAATCATTGAGGATAAGGCGAGCCTGCTTAAGCAGGAGAATGTGGATCCGGCCGAAATCAATCGTTTTGTAGCGACGGATATCAAACTGCACATCAAAAGTTTTTACCAGCAGGTCACCAAACGCCCCAACATGAAATTGTCCAAACTGGTGGACGGGCGTGTAATCGATCTGGCGGAAGAATTGCGGTCGCTGGCCGAGAGTATGCTGAACAAAACCTTTAATGATAAATTTCTTTATTTCATCAGTCTTCATATCGACGGTTTTCTCAAGAGAAAAAACAGGCTGAGTGCGGGTGCGCCGACTTCGTATGAAAGGCTGGTTGATGAGAACGAGCCTGAATACCAGGTCGCTTTGAAAATGAAGGAGATGATTGAAGAAAAACTGAGAGTCAGACTGCCGAAGGTTGAAGTAATGTACCTGGCAATCCTGCTGGTTTCTGCCAATGAACTGAATCAGAAAGGGAAAGTCGGCATTGTGGTTGCGGCTCATGGAAATAGTACGGCGACGTCGATCGTCAATGTAACGAAGGAGCTGCTCGGCGATTATAATATTCAGGCTGTCGATATGCCTCTTGACGTCAGCTTTAAGGTCGTTCTCGATGAAATTGTATCGGTAGTCAGGAAGGTGGATCGCGGGGAAGGGGTATTGATGCTGGTCGATATGGGATCGCTTTATTACTTTGAAGAAAAAATCGGCGAAAAATCCGGTATTGAAGTGAAGGCCGTCGATATGGTATCGACGCCGATGGTTCTCGATGCCGTGCGCAAAGCCAATTTTCTGGACATGGACCTGAAATCGATCATTGCCTCTCTGAGAAACCCGCAGAACTCCGTGGAAGAGGAAATCATTCAGGTGTCCAAAAATCGCGGAAAACCGAAAGCGATACTGACCATCTGCTCCAGCGGCCAGGGAACGGCGAAAAAAATGGAAGAACTGCTTAGAACCTTTATCAGCGACATTACCGATGAGGAGATCCACATCATTCCGATATCTGTCATCGGAATGAATCAAACCGTACAGGAGCTGGAAAAGAAATATACGATCATCGCTTCGATCGGGGTCAGAAAGCCAAAGGTCAACGCTCCTTTCATCTCACTGGAACACTTCATCGAGGGAGAAGGCCAGCTGACAATTGAGCAGGCCATCAGGAACAAGCACATACAAATTAAAAACGGCAAAAGCGGGCAATCCGACAAGATCGTCCGCGGGTTGTGCGAAGACAGCTTAAAAATGATGCTGACCTATCTGAATCCCTATCGGGCCATTTCAACCTTGCTGCACTTCTGCGATAACCTGCAGAAAGAATGGGATGTTCATTTTAAAAATACGACCACGCTCCGGGTAGTGGTCCACAGTGCCTTTGCTATGGAACGCGCGGTCAGGGGCGAGGTCCTGCATTACAGTAATCCGGTCACGGATGAAAAAAGGGCGGTACTTGCCAGGGTCAGAAACGCTTCGCAGGTCATCGAAAAGGAAATGAATATCCAGCTGCCCGAGGATGAACTTTTCTATCTTGTTGATCTGCTTCAGGATGAGTTTCCGGACCGGCTGCAAAAAGCAAAAAGCGTCGAAGCCGACTGAGCGCTGCCGGATAGAAGTGTATTAAATGGGTGTTTAAATGTCTGAAGTGTATTATTTTTGCCGTATAGATTATGTTGAAACGGTTTCAATAAATATAGTGTATTAAAATAAAAGAATATGCTCTTAATCATCCTCTTTTCGGCCTATGAAAAGAGGATTTTTACTTATTTTAAATAACCGGGGATTTTAATACATAAATTGGCACAGAAATTGCATACTAGAAAAGTGCTGGATAATGTGATGGCAAGGAGGGGAGAAGATGGTCGCACTGATTGTTGCTACTCATGGCGCATTTTCAAGAGAAATCGTTAAATCTGCAGAAATGATCTTCGGCAAGCAGGATAATCTGGCGACGGTTGAATTTACATCCAATGAAGGGCCGGATGACCTCAGAAAAAAATATGATCAGGCTCTTCAGAACTTGGATACAAGCGACGGTGTGCTTTTTATGGTCGATTTATTCGGAGGAAGCCCCTTTAACGCCGCGTCGAATCTTGTGGCCGATAAAGAAAATATGGACGTTATGACCGGTGTGAATCTGCCTATGTTGATTGAATGTTTTGCACAACGCAATACTCTGGGTCTGAAGCGGCTGGTCGATACCATCGGAAAAACGGCGGTTGAAGGTGTGAAGTCACTGAGAAAGACACTTGAGGAAACATCAGAAGATTCAGGGGAGGAATTTTAAATGATCATTAGATTGGCTAGAATCGATTCACGATTGATCCACGGCCAGGTGGCAACCGTGTGGACGAAGGAAACCGGTGCGAAACGATTGATTGTTGTCAGCGACGGAGTGGCAGGGGATAAAGTCCGGAGCACTCTTCTGAAGCAGGTGGCTCCTCCGGGGGTCACGGCACATGTCGTCAGTGTTGATAAAGCCGTTAGGGTTTACAACAATCCGAAATACGCAAAGGATCCGGTTCTGCTCCTGTTTGAGAACCCGACGGATGTCCTCCGCGTGATTGAAGAGGGCGTGGACATTCAGTCAATCAATATTGGCAGCATCGCTTTTGCAGAGGGCAAGACGATGATTACAAATGCCGTAGCGGTCGGCAAAGACGATATCGAAGCGTTTAACGGCCTTCACGGCCGCGGGATTGAACTTGAAATTCGCAAGGTTCCTTCGGATAGAAAGGAAGATATCATGCCCTTGCTGAAAAAACTGGAGAACAAATAAACACATGCTTTTCTTAAAGATGGGTTTAATGAAATTCATATAACCAATTCGAATTTTTAGGGGGGAAAGAAGATGACCATATCTTTAATTCAGATCATCTTGGTCTTTATCGTTTCGTGTATTTCGGGGATGGGATCGATCCTTGATGAATTCCAGACCCACAGACCACTGATCGCCTGCACGCTGATCGGCCTTGTGCTCGGCAACGTGACAACGGGTATTATTGTCGGTGGTACGTTGGAAATGATCGCTCTCGGCTGGATGAACATCGGCGCAGCAGTCGCTCCTGATGCCGCCCTTGCCTCGATCATTTCAACGATTCTGGTTATAGCAGGCCATCAAAGCGTCGGTGCCGGCATTGCCCTAGCGATTCCGCTGGCGGCTGCAGGACAGGTGCTGACGATTGTTGTCCGTACGCTTACCGTCGGGTTCCAGCACGGGGCCGACCGGGCGTGTGAGACCGGCAATCTGAGAGCGATGGACTGGTGGCATATGTCGGCCTTGCTGCTGCAGGCGATGCGTATCGCTATTCCCGCACTGCTCGTCGTCATTACGGTCGGAACTTCGTCCGTACAGCATATGCTGACCGCAATTCCGCAAGTTATTACCGGCGGCCTGAATGTCGCAGGCGGCATGCTGGTCGTTGTCGGATATGCGATGGTTGTTAACATGATGCGTGCGGGCTATTTAATGCCACTCTTCTTCCTTGGTTTTGTTGTCGCTGCGTTTACGAATTTCAACCTCGTTGCCCTTGGCGTTATCGGCCTGGTACTTGCCATTGTCTATATCCAGCTGAATCCGAAATACAACAAACAGGTGGCAACGGCTGGCGGACCGGCAGAATCATCCGATAATGACGATGAATTGGATTAAAGGAGGGAAAAGAAAATGAGTAATGAAACAGCCGCAGTAGCAGCAGATAAGAATGAAAAAAAGCTGACTAAAAAAGATTTGTTCTGGGTATTCGTCAGATCGAATTTACTTCAAGGTTCATGGAATTTCGAAAGAATGCAGGCTCTTGGATTCGCTTTCTCGATGACTCCGGCGATCCGCAGACTCTATCCGGCAGGCAGCGAGGAACGGAAACAGGCAATGAAACGGCATAATGAATTCTTCAACACGACTCCGGCGATGGCTGCGCCGATCACCGGCGTTGCTCTGGCTCTTGAGGAAGAGAAAGCGAACGGCAAGCCGGTTGAAGATGCCGCGATCAACGGCATTAAAGTCGGCCTGATGGGGCCGCTGGCCGGCGTCGGCGACCCGATCTGGTGGGGCACACTGCGTCCGATCTTTGCGGCATTAGGTGCCGGCATCGCGATGCAGGGCAATATTCTCGGGCCGATTCTCTTCTTCGTCCTTTGGAACGTTGTTCGTCTCTGGTTCAGATGGTGGGGCGTTTCATACGGTTATCGGAAAGGTGTCGATGTTGTTCAGGACATGAGCGGCGGACTTCTGCAGAAGGTAACCGAAGGCGCTTCAATACTCGGTTTGTTCGTCATGGGCGCACTGGTCAATAAGTGGACGAAAGTCGATATTCCGGTGGTTATTTCCAAAGTCAAAAACCCGACAGGCGGAGGCTACACGACGACAACCGTTCAAAGTGTACTGGATTCGCTGATGCCCGGGCTGGTACCTTTGCTTCTGACATTCATCTGCATGTGGCTGCTCAGAAAAAAGGTCAATCCTCTGGTCATTATCCTTGGATTCTTCGTTCTCGGCATTTTGGGGTACTGGATAGGCTTGTTCAAATAAAATGTATTCTGAATCCCGGAGAGCCGGCCGTTTTTGCCGGCTCTCCTGTTTTTTTAGTATGGCCGGGATATTGGCTCTTTGCCTGAAACGCCATAGGGTATAAAATAACTATGATCGCTCCCATGCCGCTGGAAATGTGCGGCACTACGAGAAAATCGGAGGCCTGTGATATGCATATTACCGATATTATTCTGTTATTAATTATTATTGCCTATGGAGGCTATCTTCTGACGGACGGTCTGATTCTCCCGCTTTTCTGGGGAAAGACCCTTCTGGCGGTCAGGATGAGAAAAAGAAATTATGTCGATCAGCTGATTCTTGCCGGCCTTGTCGTCATTATTTACATTGCGAGCAAGGTGCGCGGAGACAGCGGCGGATTAACCGGCCTGCTGCTCATCTGTCTTGCACTGATCCTGCTGTACGGCGTACTCATTTATGCCCCGAAAGCCAGGTTCAAGGAAAACGGTTTTTATTACGGCCTGTCGTACACTGCATACGATCAGATTAAGAATATAAAGCTCTCGGAAGACGGGGTGCTGGTTATTGATAACGGACACCGCAGGATCCTGCTGTATGCACGGAAAATGGAAGACCTTGAGAAAATTCTTCATGTACTTCAGGAACATTAGCTGACAGGGAGCGGCCCGCTGTTTCGGTTCTTTTCTCCGCAGGAGGGCTTCGCGCCCCTTTTTATTTTCAGTCGGGCGGATCTGAATATTCGGATGGGTTCCTATGCCCCGTTCAGACGGAATGACGCCGAACGGATCGGGCCGCAGCGGTTCATATGCCGATGCCTGCACGGCTGCTTTTGGTTGCTGCCGATTTTTTGCGGCTGCCGCTTTTATTCTGCCGTTTCGCCCGTTTCTATAAGCGGGACGGAGCAATAAGCTGGATGAAACCTTTATATTTCCTTATGATAGTTGGGGATGCATGATGACCGACGGGGGAAAATAAAAATGGAGCAGTTAAAAGAAATTTTGAAGTATAATGAAAAATTTGTCAAAGAAAGGGCTTACGCTCCCTATCAGGCGGGAAGCCGCCCGGTAAAAAAGATGACCCTGGTGGCCTGTATGGATTGCCGCCTGATTGAACTGCTTCCGAAAGCGTTAAATATTAAAAACGGCGACGCTATTATAATTAAAAGTGCCGGGGGCATGGTGGAACGCCCATACGGCAGCGTCATGAAAAGCATTCTTGTTTCTCTGTACGAGCTGGGATCTGAAGCGGTTTACGTGATCGGCCACAGCGGATGCGGCATGCACGGCCTCGAAGCGGATAAAATGATCCGTGACATGAAGAATCGCGGAATCGGAGAAGAAACTTTTGCTGCCCTTGAAAACGACGGCATTGACGTGAAGGAATGGCTGTGCGGCTTTCAATCGGTTGAAGCACAGGTCAGGAAAAGCGTGTCGATCGTGAAGAATCATCCGCTGCTTCCGAAAGGAACGCCTGTTTACGGCCTGGTTATTGATCCGAAAACCGGCGAATTAAAACCGGCCGGTTAAAGCTGACCGTATCCTTTTTTCTTAATCCGCCTGCCGTCGGCCAAGCCTCTTTTCAGTGCTATGTCCGCTAACAATTTCCAATCGCTGATCGGAATATAGAATCTGAAAGCAGCGCACAATAGGCTTACAAGGGAGGTGAGACACATGGCAAATTCAAATCAATTAGTTGTGCCGGGTGTACAGCAGGCGCTTGATCAGCTGAAAGTGGAAATTGCCCGCGAATTCGGCGTCAGCCTCGGGGCCGATACGACTTCCAGAGCGAACGGCTCGGTTGGGGGAGAAATTACCAAACGTCTGGTCGCTCAGGCTCAGTCTCAATTCGGCGGCTATCAGAAATAAGCAATGAAACGGTTAGAGGAAATATACGGAAGGGCGGCTGTCAAGCCGCTCTTTTTGTGCCAGAAAAGCATGGGGTGGTCTGAGCCGGGAAATCCTTCCCGGGTCTTGTTCTATTCGGCCGGTGCGCTTCATATGTTTAGAACAGGAATAAGGGATATTCTGGATTCCAAAAAGGGGGAGGACCTTGGTATATCGCTTACTGGCATTGGACATCGATGGAACCCTTCTGAACAACAGCAACAGACTGGACCGGCGCACAAAAGATGCCGTTCAGTACGCCCGGAAAAAAGGTGTTGTCGTTACCCTTGTTTCCGAACGCCATTTTCACTCAGCAGCAAAAGTGGCCCGTTTACTCAGACTGACTCATCCGATTATTACGCATAATGGGGCCTTCGTGTCTTCCTCAATGGATAACCCGGTCTACACAAGCAAAATCGAACATAGCGTCCTGCTGCAGCTTGTTGAATTTCTGGAAACCTATCCGTGTCAGATTCAGGTTTCTCACGAACGGCTGTCGATCAGCAACAGGCCGCGTCAGAAAAATCTGATCGCCAAAATGACGATCGGCATGAATGAGCCGCTGTTTTATCCGGTGACCTACGTGGATACACTCAGCCAGTATCTTTTAGAGAATTATGAGAGTGCGACGGATGTAAAAGTCAAATTGAAAGATGAGAAAGTGATGAACGACATCGAACAAGCAATAGACGATTATTTTCCTTCGCTCGCAGTCAGCAGGCCGTCGATTCACGACATCACACTGGTGCGCCAGGGAACGTCAAAGTTTAACGGGCTGCTTTTCTTTGCCGGGCAGCTCGGCATTCCTCTTCATGAAATTGTGGCGGTCGGCGACGGTCCGGAAGATGCGGAAATGATTGAAAAAGCAGGGCTCGGCGTTGCGATGAGGAATGCCTCTCCCGATGTGAAAGCAAAAGCGGACTGGGTGACACGGACAAATGAAATGGACGGTGTCGCTTACGTGGTCAGGGAAGTGTTTCGGAAACAGCTGCGCGTTCACTGACAGGGGCCTGACCACCCATAAAGGCTGAAGCGCGTTCGCCATCACTGGGATTTCCGTCTGAAGAGGGCGCCGTAAATCCGGATCAGAAAATAAAGGGAGCGGACGGGTGAAGCGAAGAACGAAACCGATCACTTAACGGGCTTGCCCCACAGTCGACTTTTCGGCTGCAGGGCAAGCCCGTTAACGTTGATCCATCCATTTCATCCGATCCTAGAAAGGGCAGAGGATTCTTTTTAAGAATCATTCTCTTTCACATTATAAGAGAACGTGTGATCGGTCGGAAGATATGCTAAAATATAAGACAAATACGAATGAAGGAGAGGGAGCATGATATGATTCGTTTCATTCATGCCGCCGACCTGCATCTGGACCGGCCTTTTGAAGGGCTTTCGGAACTCCCCGCGCCTCTGCATGCACGTGTGAAGACGAGCACGTTTACAGCTCTTGCGCGGCTGATCGACCGAACGCTGGCGGAAAAGGCGGACTTTTTGATTATTGCCGGCGATATTTTTGATGACAGCCATCGGAGCCTTAAGGCACAGAAACGATTTATTCAAGCCATGGAACGTCTTCAGGCGGCCGGAATTGAGGCATTTCTGGTGTTCGGAAATCATGACCACCTGGATGATCCGTGGAACCGGCTTGATTTTCCGGAAAACGTCCATGTTTTCCCGGCTTTTCCGACGATGATTCCGTACAGGACGCGGGACGGCCGGCTTGTCCATTTATATGGGTTCAGCTACGCTCAGCGCGGGGTGACCGAAGACATGGCCGCAAAATATGTCAGAAAAGACGGCGCCGATTATCAGATCGGCATTCTCCACGGTGCGGAGCGGACGGCTGCCGGCGATGATCGTTATGCCCCTTTTGCGATCGGGGAACTGGCGGAAAAAGCGTTTGACTATTGGGCTCTCGGCCATATCCACAAACGGCAGCAGCTCTCCCCGCCCCTGCCTATCTGGTATCCGGGCGATATCCAGGGACTGTCCGTAAAGGAAACAGGGGAAAAAGGAGCGCTGCTTGTCGAATTGGACGAGCAGGGATCCCGTGTCCGTTTCATTCCCACAGCCGATATTTTGTGGAAAAGGCAGGAAATCGTTTTAAAAGGTCCGGTCACGGCCGAAAATCTGGGAAAAGCAATTGACCGTGCCAAGGAAGAAGCACGCAGCGGCCAATACGGTGTTTTTCTGACAACGGATTTTTCTTTTTCCGATACAGATCAGGATCGGGACGAGCTGAGTGATCTGATTCAGGAATTTACTGAAGCGATGAACGACGGTGAAGAGGAACGGAATGATTTCGTCTGGCTGAATCCTGGCGAGATGCGGGTCGGAACGGACTGGAACCGTGAGGAGCTTCTGCGGAGCCCGCATTTTATCGGCGATCTCTTCAGGCTGATTGAAACGAACGGGGCCATGGAGGAAGCGGCCGCCCTCCTTTACAGCCATCATGCCGGCAGGCGCTTTCTCAGCCCGCCGACCGATGAAGAGAAGGAAAAAATCAAACGAGAAGCGGAGCGGCTGCTTGTTGAAAGGCTTCTTCCGGATGTCCGCAGAAAGAACTGACGAGAACGGCGCTGCAGAAAAAAGCGGAAACGCAAAGGAGCGTCTCGTCCGTCAGGGTTAAAGGAGGGTGCGGGGCGGCCTGGTAAAACAGAACCGCCGGACAAATGAAAATCAGAACATTGGACATCAACCAATTCGGCCGTTTTGAAAATCGGAAAATCATTTTGCCGGATTCTTCTTTCGTGATCGTCTATGGAAGGAACGAAGCGGGAAAATCAACGTTGATGCATTTTATGCTGGATACGCTGTTCGGATATCCTCAGAAAAATGCGCTGGTCAGGTGGCTGAGGAACAATGAGGAGAACCGTCTCGGCGGATCGCTGACTTTTCTCGGAGAAGACGGGCGCGAGTTCAGGCTTGAGAGAATGTTCAAAGAGAAAGCGTCTCCCCGCCTTTTTATCGGCAGCAGCGGAACGGGCGACGTGAATGCACTGTTTCACGGAGTGGACCGTTTGTTATATCAGAGCGTCTTTTGTTTCGACCTTGAGGGGCTGAAAGGCATCGAGAAAATGAAACCTTCCGATCTGAACGACTTCCTGCTTGGAGCAGGGATGATCGGGAGCCGGAAACTTGCGGAAGCGCAGCAGGAACTGGAAAAAAAGTGCAGCGCCCTCTTCAAAAAAGGCGGAAGAAATCCTGAAATCAATCATCTGCTGAACGAATTGGACAAGCTGCGGACCGAAATAAGGGACCATGAGAGAAAGCTGGACGGTTTCAAGCAGATTGAGGAAGAAATCGATCGGACGGGCGGGAAAATCCGGCTGCTGGAGCAGAACAAAAAAGATGTCCTGCAGCGTCAGCGGGAATGGGCCGCATTCTCCGCGATCCGGCCGGTTATCGTCAGTTACCGCGCGCTGGAGAATGAAATCAAAAGTATGGGGGACATCGCCCGTTTCCCGGAAGACGGCAAGATTCAATATAATGACTGGCGCAGGCAGATCGCCGCTGCGGAGGACGAAGCGGCCGGCCTCGCCGACCGGATCGATCAGCTGGACGAATCGATCCGGTCGATTCGCGTCGATGATGCGTGGTTTTCCGAAGAAGGAAATCTGACGGCACTGTTTCGCGAAGCAGTAAAAGACGAACAGAATCTGAGAGAGACAGCCCTGCTGGAGGATGACCGGCGGAAAAATCAGAATGAATACGCGGGTGTACTGAAGAATCTCGGGCCCGGCTGGGATGCGGATAAATTGCGCGGAGCTTCTGCGAACCTTGCCTTCAAACGCCGCCTGCAGGAAAAAACAGAGCGATTGAAGGAATCGGCGGAGGAGAAATCCGCCGCTTTCCGGAATCTTGAGGAGCGGGAAGCAGAGGTCCTGCAGCTGAAGAAACGTCTGGAAGAGCTGAAAGGCGGACATAGGGAAGAGAACGGAGGAGCGCAGAAACGGGAAGACCGGACCGGGGCAGGCCCGTTTTCCGCTCCGGTGATCGTTCCCGCATTTTTAGCGACGGTCTTAGCGGCGGTACTCTCTTATTTTCTGATCGCGCCGGCTGCGGCTGTTCTCGTTTTTCTGTTCGGGCTGCTGCTCGGCGGCCTGTTTCTTTACACTTCCCGGCTTGCGCTGCGGCGCGCCGTTCGGCCGTCCGCCGGGGCGGAAACGGAAGCGGCCGTTGATCGTCGTTATGAAGCGGAAATGAGTTTTACGCGTGAACAGCTTGTCAAGACTGAGAAGGCCTGTGAGCAGGCGCGTTCGGCCGCCGGGGATCTTGAAAAAAGTCTGGGCGAAGAAAGACGCCTGTTTCAGGAATGGCTGGCTGCGAACGGCTACAGCGTTGAGCGGACGGAGTGGGCTGCGGATATTGTGCGGCTGGTTGATGAGGCGCGGACTGTTCTGAACAGGATAGAGGCGCTTGAAGCGCGCATCCGCGACAGGCGTAAGGAACACGAATCGTTTGAACGGGAGAGGCAGCGGCTCGCGGAGATTCTTCATGTGCCGGGAGGAAATGCCGCTTTTATCGAAAAACGATACAATACGGAGAAAGAAAGGCAGCAGCAGGCCCGGGATCTGAAGAAGCAGAGGGATATTTATCTGAAACAGGCACAAATACTGAAAAAAAAGCTGGATCGTTTTTACGGAGAGCGGGATCGGCTGCTTGAACGCACCGGCGCCGCCGATGAACAGCAATTTTTTGCGCTCGCCGATCGCTCTGATCGGTTCCGGAAACTGATAGAAAAAAGAGATGATCGGCTGATCCATATGCGCGAACTGGCTGAGAATGAAGAAAATCTGCGGCGCTATTTTCACGATCTCGATGCAGGCAGGTGGGACGGAGTCACGGAAGATGCGCTCAAAAACCGTCTGGCGGATCTGGAGGAAGGGCTGCAAAAGGCTAGAGAATATGTGATCCAGAAACAGACAGAGTACCGGAGTGCGGCCGATGACGATTCTTACCGCGACGCACTGGATCGTTATCATTCACTGCTGGCCGAAGTCAACGGCAAAGCAAGGGAATGGACCGTCTTCCGGATGGCCGAATGGGCAATAGCCAGAACTAAGGACAGTTACCGGAAACAGAGGCTGCCTAAAGTCCTGAAAGAAGCCGAACGCTATTTTAAACAGGTGACGGACGGGGCCTATATTTCCCTTAATCTCAATGATGACGACGGGTTCGTCGCAGAACGCAGGGACGGCCGGATCTTTCTGGCCGGCGAACTGAGCAGGGGAACCGCCGAACAGTTATATTTGTCGCTTCGCCTGGCTTTGACGGATGTTTTTGACGGCGGCGAATCGCTGCCCCTGATCATTGATGAAGGGTTTGTCAATTTTGACCGCCCGAGGGCCGAGCGTGTTTATTCGCTGCTGAAAAAAATATCGGACCGGCGCCAGGTGATCCTTTTCACCTGCCACGATTCGGCCTTTCTGAAGGATCACCCTTCCTGCGTTCTTTCACTTTCCGGACAGAGCCGGCAGACGGCCGTCTGAATGAGCCGCACGGCGTACAAGAGTCCGGCACTCGTGTCCGGGAATAATGAAAATTGTTTCATTTATCACGCGCTGTAAGGCCTCATGGTATAATAAATGGACAGTATGGGAATTTTGAACGAAATAAGGATGAGTGTATATGAGCGGAACCGTCTTTCAAATTAATCTTGTCGAAGATGAAGAAAGCCTTGCTTCCATTCTGAAGGTTTATATGGAAAGGGAAGGATGGAATGTTTCCGTTTTCCGGACAGGCGAGGAAGCGATCAAATTCCTGCATAACGGCGTGCATCTCTGGATTCTTGATATTATGCTTCCGGGAATGTCCGGCTATGATCTGATCCGGAAGATTAAGGAAAATCATTCAGAACAGCCCGTCATTTTTATTTCAGCCAGAGATCAGGATCTTGACAAAATTATCGGGCTGGAACTCGGCAGCGACGACTACCTGGCCAAGCCTTTTCTGCCCAAAGAGCTGGTGATTCGCGCTAAAAAATTGCTGCACCGTGTTTACGGCGGCGGACTTCACGAAAATCTTCTGTCTATTTCCAAGTATCAGATCGATGTGGTCCGCCGAAAAGTTTTTGACGAAGAAAAATCGGTCATCGATCTGACGTCAAAGGAGTTCGATGTCCTGTTATATCTTGTCGAGAATGCCAACGTTGCTAAATCGCGAAGAGATATACTCAAAGAGGTATGGGGTGAGGATTATGTCGGATCGGATCGTGCAGTCGACGACGTGGTCCGGCGAATCCGCAGAAAACTGAGCCGCCTGTCCCTTGAAACAGTTTACGGCTCCGGGTACAGGGTCGTGTCCTGATGTTCAGATGGACATTGGCGAAGCGTATCTGGCTGTCGTTCGCTCTTCTTGTAATGATTATCGGCATCATTATGGTCGTTGTCTATCCTTACTCCATTCAAAGCGCTTTGAAAGAGGATTCTTATGAGACGATTGAGCAGGAGCAGCTGCAGAATGTGCTGCATCAGGATGCGGGAAACTACGGGGTGGACAACTCAGGCTCCGGTTTTCTGGATCGTCAGCAGGCGGTTAAATCGGTCGGCAACCTGCTGATTGATTCGAATTACCGCCAGATTCTCGGCAATTCGATTCCGGCTTCTGTTTTCAACGAGATGAAAGGCCATATCAAACAGCAGAAAGCGAGCATTCAGCGTTACGAACTGGTTTACCGCGGGTCGACGTTGTATTATGTCGTCAGACGGGTGAACGTCAATATGGAAACCGGTTATCTCATTTCCTATATGTGGAATACTTATACTAATGAACTGATGCATAAACTGTGGGCCAGGCTGATCTTTATCTTCGTCCTGACGGGCATTCTCGGTCTTTTTATCGCATTCTGGCTGGCACGCTATTTAAAACGTCCCCTGGATATACTGGGCAGCCGTTTCGAAGAGATTTCACGGCTGAACTGGGAAAAACCTTTTGAATGGAAAGGGGACTATGAATTTGAACGCCTTTCTTCGCAGTTTGAAAAAATGCGTCTGAATCTGATGCGGTACGACGAGTCGCAGAAAGTATTTCTCCAGCAGGCGTCTCACGAACTGAAGACGCCGATCATGGTCGTGCACAGCTACGCCCAGTCCGTAAAAGACGGGATTTATCCCAAAGGGGATCTGATGGATTCTATGGATGTCATTATCCATGAATCGGAACAGATGGAGAAAAGAGTCAGAAAGCTGCTCTACTTTACACGCTTTGATTCTCTTCGCGACCAGAAGATTCATTTTACGCGGATGGCTTTCGGCGATATTGCCCTGTTCATTAAGAAACGGCTGAAGACCCAGCGCCCGGATATCAGGATTCATGTCTCGGGAGAAGAAACGGCCGTCTGGGGAGATAAAGAACAGTGGCAGACCGTTTTCGAAAATCTGGTGGAGAACGGGCTGCGTTATGCGAAACAAAATATATGGGTGACCGCGGAGGAACGGAACGGCGAGACAATCATGGTTGTCGAGAACGACGGCCGGAAGATCCCCGAGAACGAAATGGAAGCGATGTTTGAACCCTTTAAAAAAGGGGAAAAAGGCCAGTTCGGTCTCGGCCTGGCCATTGTCAAACGTATTGTCCTGCATCATCGGGGCGGGATCAGAGTAGAAAACAGCGCGAACGGAGTGGCCTTTATAATCACTGTGCCCGCACCGCCGAAAGATAAACGCTTACCGCCCGCTCAGGCGGACTAGGTGATTCCTCGGCTCGGAGGGGAGCTTGCCGCCCGCCTTCGTGCGGATTGAACCGTCAGTATCCGGCTGCGGCCCACTTATGAAGGGAATGGGGAAGTTGAAAGGAATTGCGTTTTATAAAGAAGGCGAGCATGTCCGCGACTACTTGCTGATTAAAACAGTAACAAGGGGAACGGCGAGCAATGGGAAACCCTTTCTCACCATTGTTTTGCAGGATAAGTCCGGAGATATTGAATCGAAACTGTGGGGAAGCACGTCGGAGGACGAGTCGAATTATATTCCCGGGGCAGTCGTATTGGCGGAAGGAGATATTACGACTTACCGGGGAAGAAATCAGTTTAAAATCCGCACAATCCGTCTCGCGGATGAGCATGATGCGGTTAAAAAATCCGAACTCGTGATGGCCGCCCCGCTTTCTGCGGAGGCTCTCGATGAAAAAGTGACCCAGTATCTTTTTGAGATTAAAAATCCGGTGATCCAGAGGCTGACGCGTGCGCTCCTGAAAAAACACCACCGTGCATTTTTTGAATATCCGGCGGCAACAAGCATTCATCATAATTTTCTTTCCGGCCTTGCCTACCATGTGTGCTGCATGCTGGACATGGCCAAGGCGATTGTCGGGCTTTATCCGGAAGTAAACCGCGATTTGCTTTATGCGGGCATCATTCTGCATGATATGGGCAAACTGAAGGAATTATCCGGCGTGACATCAACCAGCTACACGCTTCCGGGCAACCTGCTCGGCCACATTTCAATTATGATTGATGAAATCGGCAGAGCAGCCGGCGAGATGGGAATAGGCGATCGGGAAGAAGTGCTTCTTCTGCAGCATATGGTGCTCAGCCATCACGAGAATCCCGAGTGGGGCAGTCCTAAACCGCCGCTTTTCAAAGAGGCGGAAATTCTTCATATACTTGATGATCTGGATGCTAAAATGAACATCATGACACGGGCGATCCGGAAAACGCGGCCGGGAGAATTCTCAGAGCGCGTCTTTGCGCTGAACAACCGTTCGCTGTATCGCCCGTCCTTTGATCGGGACGACGGAAATGAGACCTCTGCCCTTTCGTCCGGTTTAGAGCACAAACAGTGACAGATTGTACTATTTGTGCGGGCCTGTGCATAAAAATAGAGTACAAGACGTCATCCGGAAGATTCGGATGACCGGAAAACTTGAAATTGTGCAGAGGAGGTCGGAAAATGAAACAGGCAAGACGTTCTCTATATGCCGTTGTCCTGCTGTTCATGCTGTTTATGATGCAGCAGCTCGGTTTGATTGATCCGATTCTTTCCGGAATTGAAAGTGTGCCCTGGTGGGTATATCTGTTAATCGCCGGTATTCTGTTCAGCGGTTACCGGGCATTTTCCATTTCCCGAGAAGATAAGGAACTCGATGACGAATGGGTCGAGAAGCAGGGAAACATTTATATGAAAAGGATAGAGGCGGAAAAAGAACGGCGCGATCGCAACAAGGATCCGAAGGCGATGCTTTGACGAGCGGGGGGCCTTCGGATTTTTTTCGGCTGAAGCCGCTGATGATCCGCCCGGCTGGCCGGGCCAAGGAAAAACGATCCTGAAAAAAAGCCGCTGACGGTTAATTACCGTTTCAGCGGCTGCTTTTTTTATGTTCACATTATTGTGCGGTTGAGGATGATGAAGTCGTCGTTGAATTGAACAAGTTCGAGAAAGATTTGTCTTTGACCTGAACGTCGGCATTTTTAATCAGTGTCTGCATCACTTCACTCTGGGACTTTTCTTTACTGGTCAGATAAGCGGATTTGACTTCCGACTTAATCTGATTGTAGGCATCTTTTTTCCCTTCCAGTTTGATGATGTGATAGCCGCCGTCCGTCTTCGAATAGACAGGACTGCTGATCTCGCCGACTTTTAATTTCAGCGCGGCAGTGCTGAACTCAGAAACCATCGACGACGCCTGGAACCAGCCAAGCTCGCCGCCCTTCGAGTTTGTCCCCGTATCGGTTGAATACTTCTTGGCGAGTGCGGCAAAGTCGCCTCCCTTTTTCAACTGCTGAACAATAGACTGCGCTGTTTTCTGATCCTTGACCAAAATATGGCTTGCTTTCAGCTGAGTCAGCGAGGCCTTATTTTTATTATAATAGTCAACGAGATCTTTGTCGGTCACCTTGATGCCGGCCTGCTGTGCCTTGGTCATCATCAGGGAGTCTTTGATGTTGCGTTTGAACTGGCTGTCGGTCAATCCGTTCTGAGAGAGTGCCGTTTCAAAAGACTGCTTGTCGGAGAAAGATTTTAAAACCTGATTATACTTTGCATCGACTTCTTTTTGCGACACATTGTATTTGCTTGACAGCAATTTTTCATACACCAGGTTTTGAAGAATCTGGCTTCCGTTACTGCTTGTTTTCAGTTCATTGTAGAAATCCTGCTCTGTAATATTGCCGCTTTTAGTCTGGACGACAACGGCGCTGCCCAAACTGCTGTTCCCGCATGCTGCGAGACCGGAAAGGCCCAGCAATGCGGCAAGAACAATGATAAATTTCTTCACTGCGTCCACTCCTATTTGAATTAGTCCCTTCATTTACAAAATTTTCGAAGAGACTTATTTTAATCCGTCGCACCCGCCGCGAAAAACAGGTCGGCTGCCGAAAAGCATGTGCGCGGACTGCTTCCTGTTAACACTGTCCATTCTACCCGAAAGAAGGCCGGCTTGTCGAGGATATTCAATGATTCGTCCGTCCGGCTGATTCGAAAATATCGAGAATGGGTCAATAGCAAACGCTTCTGAAAAAATATAAAGATTTTGTCAATGCTCGGAAAGCACAAAGAAATGCGCTATGCTATAATTAATCAATTTGAAACGTATTTCCCTCTGATTTCTTGAAGATACTGCAGGAGGAGTCTAATCAAAGGGGCGCATGCATGGAAAGGAGCAGCCGCATTGATCGAGAAAAGGCAAACATTAAATAAAAAAAAGCGGAAAAATTTATGGAAAGCTGCTTTTTTTGCGTTGCTTTTCATTTTTTTACTATTTGTTTTGCTGCTTTTCAGCCTGCTGACGTCGGGATTCTCCGGCACATCGCAAACCGTCCCTTCGAGATTGACGGATGGACAGGCTATTTTCACCGTTCAGGCCAATAAGCGGCAGCTGCAGAATATGATTAATGATCAAATAAGCAGGAACGGGAACAACCGGCTGTCTTACCAAGTGGCGATCGGCAACCGGGTTGTTTTGAAGGGGACTTATAAACTGCTGTTTACGGGCATTCCGTTCACACTGACATTTGATCCCGTTGTCAGTCACGGAGCGATTATTTTGAAAGAATCCAATGTACGCGTCGGCAGCCTGGAACTCCCCGACAAAGAAGTCCTGAATTTCTTAAAAGTCAGCGCCGGCTTTCCGGACTGGGTTGTTTTCCAACCGGACAAGCAGCAGATTTATATTGATCTGTCGAAGATCAGCATACAGAACGGCCTCTATCTTCAGGCGGAGACCATCGATCTTCCAAAGAACGTCGTCGCTTTCACCGTTCATCAGAAGCCTTAAACATATCCGGATGGGTTATGAAACCGCTGTCCTTTTTGCGTATATTTATCGATAAAGTGATAAAATAATGTCGATACATTGGAATAAGGGGGGGCGGCCGTCTGTTTGTCAGTTCAATCATATGGAGGGCGGGAAAAATGAAAACTTTCGCACAAAAGCTGGAAAAATATGCTGATCTTGCCGTTAATGTCGGGGCAAATGTTCAGAGAGGGCAGGAAGTGATTATTAAGGCTCCGGTCGATGCGGCGGAACTCGTCAGGATCGTGACGGAGAAAGCTTATGAGGCAGGTGCAAAACGCGTTTTTTTTAACTGGACGGATGATCGGCTCGATCATTTGCGTTTAAAATATGCTGCTGAAGATGTGCTCCGTGATTATCCGGCATGGAAAGCGGCGGGTCTTGAAACCCTGGTGCAAAGGGGCGCGGCCTGCATCGACATCCGCACGCCGGGCATCGGCATTACTGACGGCATCGATCCGCACAAGTTGGCCGTCGATCAGCAGACGGAATGGAAAGCCTTGAATACGTACTATGATTACCGCATGTCTGATCGCGTCAGCTGGACGATCCTGATTTACCCGACCGTCAGGTGGGCGAAAAAGATGTTCCCCGGGAAAATAAGGGAACTTGCTATGAAAGACCTGTGGAATGTCATCTTTAAAATGACAAGAATCGATCTTGAAGATCCGATCCAGGCATGGAAGGATCATCAGAAAAATCTGGCAGACAAGCGGTCGGTGCTGAATCGAAAAAAATACCGCAAGCTGCATTATCAGGCGCCGGGTACGGATCTGGAGATCGCTTTTGATCCGGCTGCTCATTGGGACGGCGGTGCGTCGATTAACAGCCGCGGAACAAGATTCGTTGCCAATATTCCGACGGAAGAAGTATACACCCTCCCTATGAAGACAGGCGTCAATGGCACGGTGACCAGTACCAAACCATTGAATTACGGAGGAACATTGATTGAAAAACTGTCTCTGACGTTCCGGGACGGCCGGATTGTTCAGGCGAACGCTGAAAAGGGACAAGATGTAATCCGGCATCTGATCGACACGGATGAGGGCTCTCATTATCTCGGAGAGGTGGCGCTCGTGCCGAATGATTCCCCCATTTCCCAATCCGGCCTGATTTTTTATACGACGCTTTTTGATGAAAATGCTTCCTGCCATCTGGCTATCGGGAAAGCCTATCCGACTTGTCTCGACGGCGGTGCTGAAATGTCCGGGAAGGAGCTTGAGGCACACGGTGCGAATAACAGCCTGATTCACGTAGATTTTATGATCGGCTCAGGCCGGCTGAATATTGACGGCCAGACAGAGACAGGCACATGGGAAGCTGTTTTTCGGAACGGTGTCTGGGCACTTTAATCTTTCTGCAGACTGTCCGCCGTCCGGGATCGCGCATTCAAGAGAATAAAAAACAGGAGGCATCTCGCCGGTCGTTTTGCGACTTTGAGATGCCTCTTTTTAAAAATGGATGGACCGGCGGACCTCAAGATTCCGCGGATTCCTGTTCCGGACCGGATGATCGTGCTTGTTTCGGCAAAAGCTGTAAATTAAAGAGAAGGAGGTGTTTCTTCTTCGCCTGGCTTCTTTTCCGGTGCGTTGGACTTGAGTTTATTGCTCAGTTTTTCTTTTGCCGCTTCGAGCTGAACGACGTTATTTTTAATTTTTGTCAGATAGGGCTGGACGTCTTCCTTCCACCCTTTCAGCAGGTCGCCGATATCCGACATCGTCGATTTCAATACCGGCAGGCTCTCATCCTTCAATGATAAAACGCGGTCTTTGACTGTATTCAGATTGCTGGCGGCATCCTTGAGCGGCTGCTGAATAGAGGAAGCCTTCTGCCAAATATCATTTCTGACGTCCTCGCCCTTTTTCGGCGTTACGAGAAGTACAACCGTTCCGCCGACAAGTCCGCCGATTGCGGCTCCGATCGTATACGATATAAATTTTCCCATAGCGTTTCACCTCTTCAGATATCTAAACTTACTATTATTATAACCCAGCCGGATCCGATTATCACTCTGCCGGCACATTAAAAACCCCCGAAGCGGATTTTGACTGTCCCGCTTCGGGGGAGAAATTCACGATCTTGCAGATTACCGCCCTCACTCTGCCCGTCAGTTTAACGTTCTTCCGGTACGGAAAGCCGCGCTGCGCCCGGCGATTCGGCTAATGAGCGGAAAAAGAACGGCCGTCAGAACAGCATTTACAGCCGCTGTCGGAAGAACTAATACGACGAAAAGGCTGGTAAAGGTTGCGGGGTTCAATCCGGCCAGAAGAATCATCATCGAAAGGAACACGGTACCGCTCAGTGCCGTTCCTAAACCGGCCAGCACGATGCCCGCAATATATTTGGCAGGCCTTGAAAAGTAGTGCCCGGCGACTGAGAACAGAGGAAAAACGACTGCTGAGGTTACGAATTTGTCAATCACGCTCGGGAAAAATCCGCCCGGCATGTTTGTCGTCAATCCGGCCAGAATCCCGGCAACAAGGCCGATGACAAGAAAGCTTTTCCTGTCGGCAAAGAAATAAAGGGCAAGGAACAACATCACAAGCAGAAGATCGGCTTTCATTCCGAACAGAAGCCCGGGTACAACTGTGTGAAGGACTGTCCCGATTGCTAAAAATAAAGCGACAATGATTAAATTCTGAAGTTTCATGCTCATCTCTCCTCAAACTAAGCTGATCATCCCCGGCAGTACCCTTATGGTCTGCCGCAGGATTTTACTAAAAATATACATTTCTTTTTTTGAAAAAGCAAACTTATCAGAACCGGCCCGGATTATGCTTCCCTTATATTTTCAGCAATTGTTGCGGCGATGGCCGAGCGCTGTTCATTTGTGTAGTCTTCCGCGTGCGATTGAAAGCCGAACGTAAATGTATCTGTCTTGCCGTAGCGCGGAATGAGATGGATATGATAATGAAAAATACTCTGCCCCGCCAGAGTGCCGTTATTATTCAATAGATTCAGTCCTATCGGATGAAAAGCCCTGTTGATGGCGGCAGCGATGAGCGGAACACGGCGGAACAGTTCTGCGGCGACGTCCGGGCTCAGGTTAAAAATATCTTTTTGATGCACTTTCGGAATAATCAGCGTATGCCCTTTCGTAACCTGACTGAGATCGAGGAAGGCGTAGACGTCTTCGTCCTCGTATACCTTTGCGCTCGGAATCTCGCCGTTAATAATTTTACAGAAAATGCAGTTTGATTCATCTGACATGTTGGCTCATCCCTTCTTTTTCTCATTTCAATCGTCTTGCGGCCTGCTAAAAGATCCCAATGAATTGTCTTCATTTTAACACATCTGAGGAAGGGGCTGCCTATAATCATCTCAAAGGATCAAGATTTCAGAACATTTACGGTCGGTGCTTTTTTTTGTTAGACTGGTAAAAGAAGAAAAGATTAAACTTATTCAAAGTAAATAAACGGCAGGTGTGAACACATGGATACAATCTTGACCGTGGAGCATCTCAGCGGCGGCTATTCGCGACAGCGCCCTGTGCTGCACGATGTTTCTTTTGAAATGAAAGCCGGCGAACTTGTCGGCCTGGTCGGCCTGAACGGAGCAGGCAAGAGCACGACAATCAAACATATTCTCGGCCTGCTTCAGCCGTTCGCGGGCGAAATCCGGGTCAACGGACGGACGATCCATGAGGACAAGCTCGCCTATCGGCAGAAAATGGCCTATGTCCCCGAGATGCCTGAACTGTATGAGCAGCTGACATTGGAAGAACATCTGAAACTGAGCGCAATGGCTTATCACCTTGACAGGAAGACCTATGAGGAACGGAGCGGCCGTCTGCTGGAACTCTTTCACATGGAGAAGAAGCAGCACTGGTTTCCGACTCATTTCTCGAAGGGCATGCGCCAGAAGGTGATGATCATGTGTGCCTTTCTGATTCGGCCGGAATTGTATATCGTCGATGAACCTTTTGTCGGCCTTGATCCGCTCGGAATCCAGTCTCTTCTCGATCTGATGGAGGATATGAAACGCCGCGGAGCGGCGATACTGATGTCGACTCATATCCTGTCGACGGCTGAACAGTACTGCGACCGGTTTATTATTCTTCACGAGGGCAGAATCGCCATTCAGGGAACGATCGATACAATCAGGCGCCGCTACGGCGACGACAGGGCATCGCTGCATGATATTTATCTGGCTGTGGCAAGGGGGAGGACAGAATGGCTGAACTGATCCGGCTTTGGCGCCGGCGCCGCGCCGACAATTTTCAAATGCAGCTGCGTTATTGGAATCTGATCGGCAAAAACAGCGGCCTGATGTTTGTTCTTTATGCGGCCGTCATTATCGGCGGGTTTTACTATAAACGCTGGCTTGACGTTCTGCCGCAAGCTTTTCCTGCGGCCCTGGCGGTGACCGCCGTTTTGTCCGTCCCCGCCGTCCGTTCGCCGATCCGCACATTTATGCAGCCTGCGGACAAGGTGTTCCTGCTTCCGGTTGAAGCGGAACTCGGCGGCTATTTCCGAATGAGCAGAATGTACAGCTTTATTTTTCAAAGCCTGTTTCTTATTTTTTTTCTGCTGATTTGCGCGCCGCTTTACGCCAAGAGTTCCGCCGGCGCCGCATCTTATTGGATTGTCGCCGCTGCGGCGATTGCAGTCAAGGGCTGGAACATCGACTGCCGCTGGCAGGAACAGTCGATCGACGGCACCGTGCCGCTGAAAATCATTCGTTTTGGGTTTTCATTCCTGTTTTTATACGGTTTTGCAGGCGGACTGAACCTGGCAGTGCCGGCCGTCTGTGCGGCTGCCATGCTGCTTTCCAGCATTTTCCTGTTCCGCCGTCCGTCCGGCCGCTCCCTCTTAAAATGGGATCGGGTCATCGATATGGATAATAAACAGGAAATGCAGTTTCTCCGCTTTGCCAACCTTTTTACAGACGTACCGCGCTTAAGGCACCGCGTCAAAGCAAGAAGGCTGATCAGTGCCCTTTTCCCTGTACGTTCATTTGACGAAGAAAGCGTCTACCGACAGCTGTTTATTAAGACATTTCTGCGCGCGGACGACTATTTCGGCATTTATCTAAGACTCACCGCAATCGGGGCGCTCGTCTGTTTTTTTGTCAATAACGGCTATTATACGGCGCTTGCAACGGCGGCGTTCGTTTATCTGACCGGTCTGCAGCTGCTGCCGCTGTGGTATCATCCCTTTCCGCAGGCGCTGGCCGGCCTGTATCCGATCGCCGGACGCCTCAGGAGAAGGAGTTTCCTCAAGCTTATCTTTCCACTGTTTGCGCTGCAGAGCCTGATTATGAGTCTCGCCGGTGCGCTCGGCAGCCGCAGCCCGATCGGGTTCCTGCTTTTTCTTGCTGCCGGAATGGCGGCCGGCTGGCTGTTCACCGTGGCCTATACCAAACAAAGGCTTGAGAAAGAAGACGTTCGCTAGAAGGCCGTCCGGTGATTCAGGGTCGATCGGACCCGCTGCATTATGGAAAAGAGAGGGCGAATCTCATTGCTGCTAATCCGTCTCAAGGCGGAGGGAAAAAACGCTTTCAGTCTGTGGAAATATGCAATGGCTCTTTATATAGTAGGAATAGAGGTTTCCTAACTGAAAGGATTGAGCTGAATGCCGTTTGGTAAAATTTTAATCGCCTTAATGGTGATACTGCTCGGGTGTTACTGGCTTCTCAGCAGTCTGAATCTTATTTCCCCGGGAATAATGGCGATGCCCGTCGAAATTTTGCCCTATCTATTCATTCTATTAGGCATGCTGCTGATCATTGTGCCGCTGGTACACCGAAAAAGGCCGGGCTTTTTCTGGGGACTGTTCTTTCTGATATACGGCGGCCTGATTCTGGCAGGCAATTGGGGACTGCTGGTTTTTACCTGGCGGGATTTTTGGAAACTGTGGCCGTATCTGGTCGTCTATTTTGGACTGATGATGCTGTTCGGAGAACCGTTGACGACCGCGCACAGGAAACATAGGAACAGAATACACAGAATGCGCAACTTTATGGATGACGGTGAGGAAAATCGATTCTGGGATGATCGGCCGGACAGGACATTCCATTTTATCCGTGATGCGTCGTATAAGGAAGAAAATTGGAAGGCCCGGCCGGTCCATGAGCGGGTAAGAATCGCGAACTACAATTTCGATTTTACAAAAGCCTTTATTCCTGAAGAAACCATTCCGGTCACGATATCGGGCTGGGTCGGGGACATCAAGATCATTGTTCCCGAGGACGTTCCCTTTCGGGTCAGTGTCAGAGCGACCGTCGGCGATGTCAGAATTGACGGCGATGAACAGAGCGGCAGCCTGAGAAATATCGATTATCAAACGGTCCATTACGATCAGGCGGTCCGCAGGATTGATTTTAAATTTGATTTTCAAGTGATCGATTTGACGATCAGTCAGGTGTGAAGCCAATGTCCAACTATCGAATCCGGGTCGCTAAAATTCAGATCGCGTCGAGCTTTTTCTCCTCCGTGCTGCTTTTTGGCATGCTGCAGCTGTTTTTTTTCTATATTTCCGATCCTCACGGGCTGCTGATCAGTGCCTTGGCATTTTTCCTGAGCTTTCTGATCAATCTGTTTATCGGGACACTGCTCGTTACAAAGGATTATCGCCTGATCAAGAATCGAATCGAGAACATCGATCTGTTTGTCAGAACGCTCTCGTCCGGAAAATTATCCGCCCGGATAAAAACGGAGAGCGAAGGAACAATTTCGCAGGTCGAACAATCGCTGAACGAACTAGCGGATAAGATTGATACACAGGTGAAATTTCTGCAAAAACTGATCAATGAAAATGTCGAGATCAATGCAAAGGTCAGGAATGCGGCGGTGATCGAGGAGAGGCAGAGGATCGCGAGAGATTTGCACGACGCGGTAAGCCAGCAGCTGTTTGCCCTGTCCATGTTTGCGTCGGCGGCGAAAAAATCGGTTTTCACCAATCCGGAGAAGGCTGCCGAAAATATAGCGGATGTATCGGATATAGCCGGCAAGGCACAGGGGGAGATGCGCGCCTTGCTGCTTCATCTGCGTCCGGTCCGTTTGCGCGGCGAGTCGCTTGATAAGGGGCTTGAGCGTCTGATCGCCGAGCTTGACGGCAAGACGCCGATTCACTTCGAAGCTTCGGTCGATCCGATTGCCGGCTTATCGAAAGGGATCGAAAATCATCTGTTCCTGCTCAGCCAGGAGGCCCTTTCCAATGCGCTGAGACATTCGGAGGCGACAAAAGTCAGGCTGACGCTTTATGCGAAGGAGCAATCCGTTGTCTTGAACATATTTGATAATGGCCGCGGCTTTAATCCGGCAAAAGAAAAGATTGCGTCCTACGGACTGAAAACGATGCGCGAGCGGACAGAGGAAATCGGCGGACACTTTATACTGACGACGCAGGAAGGGGAAGGAACTTCCATTCATATCCGTGTCCCGATACAAGAAGAAAGGGTTGGCCAAGATGGATAAAATCCGGGTAATGGTTGTCGATGATCATGATATGGTAAGAAAAGGGCTGAAAGCCTTTCTGTCGACGGAAAACGACATCGAAGTGGTCGGTGAGGCATCCGACGGGAAGGAAGCGGTTCTGTTTGATCAAAAAATCGCACCCGAAATCATTCTGATGGATCTGATCATGGAAAACGGCGATGGCATTACAGCGACGAAGACTATTCTGGCGAGGGATCCGGGACGAAAAATTATTATTCTGACAAGTTTCTATGATGATGCGCAAGTATTTCCGGCTATCGAAGCGGGAGCAATCAGCTATCTCTTAAAAACGGCATCTGCGGAAGAAATTATACAGGCCATCCGCAAGGCCCACGCGGGCGGGACGGTCATTGACGGAAAAGTGGCGCGGAAGCTCGTCGCGGGTCTGCATAAAGAGCCGCAGCCGTTCGAACAGCTGACAGAAAGGGAGCGCGAGGTCCTGCGGCTGATTGCGTCCGGAAAGAGCAATGCCGAAATCAGCATGCTGTTATTTATCGGAATCAAGACAGTCAAGACGCATGTCAGCAGCATCTTCGGAAAACTAGGCGTTTCAGACCGCACGCAGGCGGCTATCTATGCTTATCGGAATCATCTTTTTCCGGATGAATAGGATGAAAATTTTCATTGACAGAACGGAACAATTATTATAAGATAATCTTAACAAATGAATCATCTCTCTATAAAAGGGGAGTAGCCTGCAAAGAAGCGCCGTCATTACGGGAGTATCCCCGGCCTTCTTTGGCAGCAGTCATGCTGCTGGCGAGACCTTTGCCTCGATCGGATGAAATGGGCAAAGGTTTTTAAATACAGACAGCCTTTCCATCAGACGGTGGAGCGGCTGTCTTTTTATTGAGAAAACAGCCCGTTGCCGTATGGGGCCGATTGACCGGCGCTTTCTTAAGAGAGACCGGTCATCCGTTGTTTCATTTGAATGGTTCAGATAACATGACAGGAGGACTGTTTGTTTATGGAGTTTTTGACACCGGAATTCTGGTATTCTCTTGCTATCATCGTCGGCATCGATTTGTTTCTTGCCGGAGACAATGCGATTGTGATCGCGATGGCTGCCCGCCGGCTCCCCGACCGCCAGCGTTCGCGCGCCATTCTTTACGGGACGGCAGGGGCGGTTGTGCTGCGTGCACTCTGCACTTTGATCGTCGTCTATCTGCTGATGATTCCCGGCCTTCATTTTGTCGGAGGCCTGCTGCTGATCTGGATTGCCTATCGCCTTCTTCGCCCGGAAAGTGACAAGGGAAAGAAGAAAAAGGTCAAGGCGGAAACCAGTATCTGGGCGGCCGTCCGCACAATTATCGTTGCCGACGCGCTGATGGGCCTGGATAACGTGCTGGCCGTGGCAGGAGCCGCACAGAGCGACCCGCTTCTTGTTATTTTCGGCCTGCTGATCAGCGTCCCGCTTCTTATGGGCGGCAGCGCGATCATCCTGGCGCTGATCAATCGGTTCCAGTGGCTTGTTTTTCTGGGCGCGGCCATCCTTGCTCTGACCGCGGGACGGATGCTGTTTGCCGAGCCGGTCTTCATTAATCTGCTCGGCAGCCTGGAGGCCTGGGTGAAGTGGCCCGTCATCATTGTCATTATTGCAGCCGTTCTGTATTCGGGATGGAGAAGCCAGAAAAAAAAGGCGCAGGTCGAAAGGCGGAATCGGGCTGTCTAAGTTTATACAAATAAAAAAGTATAAAAAGATGAGCGGAATGCAGTATTAGAAAAACGAAGGCTCGCCGGCGGTCTGGCCCGGCCTGCCGATTTTTTCTTTTTAGGCGGACGCTGCAGCCGCGTACGGCATTGCCTGATTATGAATGATTCAGGGCCGCAAAATAGTGGATAACGAATTGCCGGAACTGCGCGGCAATCGGCGAATGATAACGGTCCTCGTTCCAGACGAGGCTGATGGTGCGGAAACAGTGCGGCTGACTGATTCTTAGCGGGACAATCGACGAATCCCTGATCGTCCGCAGGGTCAGCGAGGAAAAAAAAGCCACGCCCAGCCCTTCCCTGACGAGACCGCGGATTGAAAGTGAATCATCGACTTCAAAAGCGATGTCCGGCTGAAACCCGGCCATCCGGCAATAAGCATCTGTTGTTTCACGGAATGCTCCTCCTGACTTCAGAATGAAGGGTTCATGAGCGATTTCTCTGAGGCTGACGCTTTCTTCCGAAGCCAGAGGATGTGATTTCGGCACGGCAAGATAGATCTCGTCGTTCATCAGTTCCCGCCAGCTGAACCGGCTTTCTCTTTCACGATAATAAGGTGTGATGCAGATATCGATGTCTCCGTTTTCCAGCTGCCTGTTAACGGTGTCGCGGGAAATCTGTTTGACCCGGAAACGGACATAAGGATGCTTTTTACGGAAACTGCTGAGCAGATCGGGAACAATCGGCGTTCTCATAACGGCGAGAGCAATGCGGTCATTTTTCACCTGCGCGAGGTCGGACACTTCCCGTTTGCCTTCCTGCAGAATGGACAGGGCCGTTTCCACCTTTTTTAAAAATAATTTGCCATAACTATTCAGTTTGATGCGGCGCCCTTTCCGATCGAAAAGCGGAACGCCGATTTCGTTCTCAAGACGTTTAATCGTCTGGCTCAGGGACGGCTGCGCAATGGACAGTTCCTTTGCGGCACGCGTCATGTGTTCGAGGCGGGCGACGGTCTGAAAATATTTAAGCTGGAGCAGCTCCATCATACATCCTTCCTTTTGGTTGGGGTTGAAACCGGTTATGAACAGCTATTATATAGCTTACGGCCTATGCTTTTATAATAATATATATATTGGTTTAAATGAACAGTTGTGTCTATTATTAAGACTGTGTAAAAAGTGCCCTTCTTACGAACAGGGCGTTATTTCTTTCTGTTTACAATTTAAAAAAGGCTGTGTTCAAAAGCCGACAAAGTCATTTTATAAAGCTTTGGAAAATAGAAGCAAGGTGTTTTTTTCATGTCATTTCCTTTATGGAAAAGAAATCTCTATGTATGCTGGTTCGGCGCATTTGCGACGGCAGCGGGGATGAGCCAGATTGTTCCGTTTCTTCCGCTTTTCATTGAACAACTTGGGGTCCATAATACGTCGGATATCGAAAGATGGGCAGGTCTGATTTTTGGTGCGACATTTCTCGTGTCGGCCATTGTGTCGCCGATCTGGGGATCGCTTGCGGACAAATACGGACGAAAACCGATGCTGATCCGCGCCGGCCTGGGCATGAGCCTGGTCGTGCTGTCCATGGCCTTTGTGCAGAATGTCTATGAACTGTTTGCACTGCGCCTGATTATGGGACTGGTTTCCGGGTTCATTCCCGCCTCCATTATTCTTGTTGCGACTCAGACTCCGAGAAGCCATTCAGGCTGGGCGCTCGGCATGCTTTCGACGGGAGGCATCGGCGGATCGCTGGTCGGCCCGCTGATCGGCGGCTTCCTCTCGCAATTCATGGGGATGCGCATGGTTTTCATCGACACAAGCATTCTGCTTTTTTGCGCATTTCTCGCCTCGCTGTTTTTTATCAAAGAAAAATTTGTCCGCACAGAGAAAAAAATGCCGTCCTTTCGCGAGGTATGGAAGATCGTTCCCAGCCCCGGCATGTTTGTCGCTATGTTTATCACGACGTTCATGGTTCAATTGGCCAATATGTCGATTGAGCCGATTATCACTGTGTACGTAAAGATCCTCATGCCTTCTTCCCGGAATCTTGAAATGATTTCGGGAATCGTTGTTTCTGCCGCCGGACTGGCGAGCGTAATTTCCGCACCGCTGCTCGGCAAGCTGTCCGACAGGATCGGCCCGCGCCGCGTCCTGCTTAGTGCACTGATTTTTATCGGTTTTATTTTCATTCCCCAGGCTTTTGTCTCCAGCCCGTGGCAGCTGATGGGTCTTCGCTTCCTGATGGGCCTGGCGATTGCCGGCATCCTGCCGTCGATTAATACCATCGTCAAGAAAATGGCTCCGCCAGCTATTACCGGCCAGCTGTTCGGTTATAATCAGTCGGCCCAGTTTCTCGGCACTCTGGGGGGAGCGCTGCTCGGCGGACATATGGCTGCCCAATTCGGGATGAAGTATGTCTTTTTTTCGACAAGCGCGCTCCTCTTTCTTAACGCCGGCTGGGTCGTCGTGTCCGCTCATCTGGCCAAAAAAGGGAAACGGGTCGAAGCCCGGCTCCGGTAGTACGATCTTTTCCGGAACGGGCAGGAAAATGCCTGCCCGTCAGTGAATGCGCCGTTTTTTAAAACGGCCGCCCTTGACGTCATGAATGTCGCTGATGGCGAGAAAGGCGTTTCTATCAAGCGAATCGACGATGCTTCTTACTTTTGCCTCCTCAAGACGGCTGATAACGGTGAAAATGACATTTTTGTCGTCCCCGGTGTAGGCCCCCGATCCGTTCAGATAGGTGACGCCTCGCCCGAGCCGGTCGTTGAGCGCATCGCCGATTTCGGTATGGCGGTCGCTGATAATCCAGACCGCTTTAGAGGACTCGAGGCCGGTCGTCGTCACATCGATCATCTTGAATGCAACGAAGTAGGCAATCAATGAGTACATGGCATAGTTCCAGCCGAAAACAAAACCTGCCGAACCTAGAATGAAAATGTTGAAAAACATGACCGTTTCACCGACGGAAAAGGGAACCTTTTCGTTAAAGAGCACAGCGAGGATTTCTGTGCCGTCGGAGGAACCGCCATTTCGGAGGATCAGGCCGACCCCTATTCCCATAATCACTCCGCCAAACACAGCGGCGAGCAGCAGATCGTGGGTAAATGTCGGAATCCGGCCGAACAGAGAGGTCAGGACGGCGAGCAGAGTGACACCGCCAATGGATGTAATGGTGAATGTTTTCCCCATTTGCTTGTAGCCGATCACAAAGAAGGGGAGATTGATGACCAGTAAATAAATGCCGATCGGCAGACTTGACAGTTGAGCGAGCATAATCGAGATGCCGACTACTCCGCCGTCAATGATTTTATTGGGAACGAGGAAGGCCTCAAGAGCAATTGCATCAAGCGTGACACCGATGATAATTAATAAAAAACGCAGAATAAGTTGATGAACGGTCAATTTTTTATGCTGCTGCTTTTGCATCAATGCTGTCTGGGCAGCAGTATCTTCTTTTTCCATATTCGGAATCGCACCTTTCGATGATTATGATGGAGTGTAAAGGCAGCCGGCTGTCTGCACAGATGTTCCGGCCGGTTTCTTCGAAGAGGACTGAGTCGGTAAACAGTTTAAAAAACCGGCAAATAATAGCGCTGCCCGGCAGCACCCGCTGCCGGCCAATGAAATCGATGGAATAAATGAGAAAGACGTTCTTTAACCGCGGTGTTGTTCATATTCCCGGCGAGTCGGGGAAGCCATAAGCTCAGAGCTTAATGGCTTTTTTAATATGCCTTTCAAGAATGCTGTCGATAGCGTCCAATGCCTGTTCGTCCCGTTTGAAATCCGCCGCTTCGGCCGCCGCCGTGATTGGCTCGGGATGGCGTGCGCCGCCGAGCGATGCCCTGATCGAAAATTCAGCGGATGGCCGGCACGCGAGCGGATCTGTTATAGCGTTCCTCCGCATAATTTTCCGGATCCTGCACGGCTGCGAGGTAATGCACCAAATGGGTGTGCTCGGAATTTCGGAGCGGCAAGCCGGAGATCGTCCCCTGTGAACGTGCGGTCTCCCGCCATTTTTCCGCTCGGCAGGGCTCTGCACAGATTCCCGTAATAGATAGAGTGCCGTTAATTCGTGTTCCTGACTGTAAGGCAGGATCTTTCTTTCAAATAGACTAAGGGGGCTGAACGGTGTGGATCGGCGCGGCTTTGCGAAATGCCGCATTTGTTCGGCCGTAAAATTGCTGACGCCGCTGGCACGGATTTTACCCTCTTTGTACAGCCCGCCCATTGCTTATACCGTTTCTTCAATAGGAACGGGCGGGGTCCGGCCGGTGAACCTGATAGATATCGATATAATCCGTGTCAGGCCTGGTCAGCGAGTCGTCGATCTCTTTGCAGATCCGTTCCGGCCCAGTCAGGGCAGACCTTTGCGCGATCCCCCCCTGTCGCCGCGCTTTCCGGATTCTTTCAGTGCCCGGCTGCCAACCTTCTCGGCGTGTCCCTGTCCGTAGGTCGGAGCCGTATCGGTTCTTTGTCGTCCGCCCCGCATCCATTCTCCGATTGCCCACCTTCCGGGAGCAACGCGCGGCTACTGCATCGTTCCCGAAATTGTCGTTCTTTCCAAACAGATCGCCTCTGTTTTCTGAAAAATTTTCATTCTCCCTTTATTATTTATTATAAAGGGAGAAAGCAGGCAGAATCAAAAAATTCGTTGCGCACGGCGTTACAGATCGTGCGCAACCGTCCCCTCAATGATTGGAGATCAGCCGGCGAAACGTGTAAAATAACGGATGAAAAGAGCGGCCACGGGGCTTTTCATCAGGCGGTAACGGATGAATCTTGAAATGAGGGAAATAAACTTTGAAAAAAAAATTAATTTGTTTCGGGGACAGCATTACCGCGGGCTGGGACGGCAGCAGGGAACGGCCCGCACTGACAAGAAGGCTGGAAAAAGGACTTAAATGGCTGATCCGCAACGCCGGCGTCCCCGGGGAAACGACGGAGCAGGCGCTGACAAGAATCGACAAAGATGTCCTGAGCCGGAATTATAACTGGGTGACGATCTTATTCGGCGCTAATGATTCTTCTCTTCATAAGGGGATCTCTCTAGAAAAATTTATGGACAATATGACTATCATGGCCAAGAGCTGCGGAAGCGGAAGGACGATTCTGATTACCCCTTCCCCGGTCATTGAAGAAAGGCAGAAGGGAAAAAGAACGAACGGCCGGATCTCAATATACGCCGAAGCGGTTCGGCGCGTTGCTGCGGAAACGGGAAGTGCGCTGGTCGATCTGCAGCGCCGTATGCTGGAAAAAGCGGATTACAGGCCGATGCTGCAGGCCGATGGCTTGCATTTTTCCAGTGCCGGCTATGATTTCCTTTCCGGATTGATTATTCATGAGATCGAAAAGGGTGGAAATGATTAAAAATGCTATTTTTACCTTGCTGAAAATGAAATAATAAAAGAAGAACGGCCCTGGATGCGGCAATAATTCGTAATCTGCGGCTTTGCACGCCCATGGCTGTCCGGTTATGATCAATAGGCAGGAAGCGGCCGGCACTGAATAAGGGAGCTGTCCGCCGGCCGGGAATTTCGAAGCGGGGAACCCAGATACGGCAAATACTTGTAAAAGAACTCACCCTGAACATTTGCCGGCGCGTCATTGTTTTTTGCAGCAGCAATGATCCGCCGATGAACGAGAGATCACGAGGCCTGAAGCAGCGCTTGAAAGCGATGTATGTTTTCCAGCGGCTCGACCGGCCAAACGGTCTTGTCCGGTTCAACAAAAAGAAGTCAGGTACAGTGCCGGAGGGGCGAAGCTCAGAATCACGTGGCCGGCGAGGACCCGGGACCGTGCAGCGCCCGGCATTCAGCGTCCGAAAGATTCTCCTGCAGCCTGTAAATCACTATCTTCTTCCTCATGACGGTTGCCGAAAATGGATATGAATTTCAGACCGGCGCCGTTCCACTCTCCTCTCACTCATACGAAGCAAAAAAGGCGGCAGCCTGATGCCGCCTTTTTTGTGTTAAAAGTACAGAGCCTTTATAGTATAAACGCAGCCTTCTGTCCTGCAGCTGCACCGACTGACGCAACAAAGGCTTCATCCGGACGAAGCCAAGCTTTCTAAGCCGCGGCACAACCGGCGGCTCATTTCATTCCGGCGGCGAATGGGGCCGTTCACCTGCTTCTTTATTTTGTAACCATGTTATTAAACGAAAGTTATGTAAAATTCATCAAAAGTTCAAAACTTGCAGCCGATATTTTATCACCGGCAGAGCCTTTTGATGTATCATAGAAATGGAAAATATAATAAGTGGCTCGGAGATATGGAAAAAGCCGTGAAAACTGCCGAGGGGCGAACCCCAGGCGTGTTTTCTGCGGCTTTTTTTGTGCTTTTTTGTCGGGCCTGAGTCCGGCAGAGCGCCGATCCGCTCTATTTGTGAATCCGCTTACATTTTACCGTATGGATCGGCATCCCGAGAGTTTAATCGACTGATTGGAGGAAGTTGTGCCGGGACCTATGAAAACCGGGGAAAGTGGGGGAGAAGAAATGGAAGAAAGATTGGAAACACAGGTGGCTGTTATCGGAGGAGGAATCACCGGCGCAGGAATCCTCCGTGACCTGGCTTTACGCGGGATCAAGGCCGTTTTAATCGAACAGGGAGATCTCGGTCACGGAACATCGACGCGGAATCACGGGCTGCTGCACTCCGGAGCCCGTTATGCCGTCCGTGATCCGGAAGCAGCGGCGGAAAGTTATCATGAAAATCTGATTCTGAAAAAAACGGTTCCCGGTTCCATCGAAGGGACAGGAGGCCTGTTTGTCAAAGTGCCGGAAGACGATGATGAATATGCGCGCAAGTGGCTGGCATCCTGTAAAAAACTGGGTATACCGGCTGACGAAATCCCGGTCGGGCAGTCACTGCAGGAAGAGCCCTATCTGGACAAAAAGATTCAGGCTGTTTTTCGTGTGCCCGACGGAGCCGTGGACGATTTTACCCTGCTGGTGGATGTGGTTGCCGATGCCGTCCGCCGCGGAGCAAAAGCGCTGACTTATCACAAAGTAACGAACGTGCTGATCGAACAGGGCCGTGCTGCCGGCGTCCGCATCCGCGATCTGCTCAGCGGAACCGAAAAAGAGATCCGTGCCGACGTTGTTGTCAATGCGGCCGGACCCTGGGGGATGGAAATTGCTCAAATGGCCGGAGTGCCGCTAAAGATTATCAATAATAAAGGGATGCTGGTTGTTTTCAGTCACCGTTTTAATAAGCGGGTGATTAACCGCTTGCGCATGCCGGGCGATGGAGATATTTTTGTCCCGGCTCACGATGTAACGATTTTCGGCACGACCGGGATCAACACGGAAGATCCGAACGATTTTTCCCTGAGCAGGCCTGAACTGGAGCGTATGCTGGCCGCCGGGAAGACCATCATTCCCGCGATCAATGAGATGCGCCTGATCCGTGCCTACAGCGGCAGCCGTCCGCTCTATCAGGAATCCGCCGGCCATGATTCCGGCGGCAGAGACGTAACCCGGGGAATGGCTCTGCTCGATCATCGTGAGCGCGACGGACTGGACGGATTTATAACGATTACGGGCGGCAAACTGACGACATTCCGGCTCATGGCAGAGAAGACAGCCGACCTCGTTTGTAAAAAACTGGGTATTCAGGCAAAGTGCACGACGGATGCAGAACCGATTCCGGATAGAAGGAGAAAGGACGCGTTCGATCAGGCCGATCTCGCACCGGCGGCAAGACATAAATTGAAAAACTGGGCCGGTGTGCACGCGGCGAGGATCGAGTCCTCTCTGAAGGATGAGGAGTCGGGCCACATTGTCTGCGAATGCGAGCAGGTTACCTGGGCGGAAATTGAGGCGGCGATGCCTGAAAAGGGCAGCTTCCGCCTCGGCGATATCCGGCGCAGGACCCGTCTCGGGATGGGGCCGTGCCAGGGAACGTTCTGTAATTTCCGGGCCAGTGCTCTCGCCGTTGAAAAAGGGCGGGCCACAGTCGGGGAAGCGGACCGCGCACTTCTTGATGCCGTTGCTGAAAGGCAAAAGGGAATGGGCGTCGTCGCGACGGGGGAAACCGCCCGGCAACTGTGCTTAATGAAGACGATCTACCGGGTTTCTTTAGGCTTCAGAGAGGAGGAACAGCAACATGTATGATGTGGTCGTTATCGGACAAGGGCTCTCGGGTCTGCTGTCTGCCATCTGGGCAAGAGAAGAAGGGCGCCGAACGGCATTGGTGGCGGCCGGCGCCGGCAAAATCATGCAGTCGACCGGAGTGATCGATCTCATTCCGGGATCGGACGGAAAACTGAAAGAGTGGACGGAGCATTACCACGTCGGTCCGCGGCAGCAATTGCAGCTCGCGGAGGCGGTCGGAAAGTTTCAAAAACTGATGAATCGATTGGGTTATCCTTATACGGGCGACATAGAAGATCCTGCACCGATTGTGACCGGATCGGGCCGCGTCAAACGCACGGCTTTGTACCCGCAAACCGTTGTTCCGGTCCCGGACCGGGGATCGGCGATTGTCGTCGGGTTTGACGAACTGGCCGATTTTCAGCCGTTCTTTGTCCGGGAAAATCTGCGAAGAGAACGCCCGCAGCTGTCCGTTGAATCGATCAGGATCCATTTGGGAATGCATTCACAGCGCCTGATGACTCAGCTGGACGCGGCACGGCTTCTCGATCGTAAAGATATTCGTGAAGATTGTATTCGGCAGATTAAAAGACAGATGGCTCAAAAACATATCGGCCGGCCCGATCTTTTCATTTTTCCTGCTTCTCTTGGGGAAAACAGATGGGAAGAAACAATCGGACAGTTTCATATCGAGCTCGGAGCAAGAGTGACGGAAGCGCCCGGCCTGCCGCCGAATGCAACGGCCGTCCGCCTCTACGAACGGCTGAAGCGGGCCGCCGTCCGGTCGGGTGTCCGCTTCTACAGCGATACGACAGTAGTCGGAGCCAGTATCGACGGAGAAGCAATCAAATCTGTGAAGATCAAAACGCCGGGCCGCGTGAGCGAGTTGAGCGGCGAATACTTTATTCTGGCGACCGGCGGCATTCTCGGCGGCGGATTGGAAGTCACTTCGCAGGGAATAAAAGAGTGCGCCTTGCATCTTGAAACGGATGCATCCGGGAAAGCAGTCCGTCCTCCGATCAATCTGCATCCGGCGGGTGCGAGCAGGGGAGAGCGGACGGCAGGCCCGGGAATCGTCGGCGGCGCGTACACCCTATTGTCCAGTTATGAGGCGGTATCCGGACTTCGCCGCTCCGTTGCGGGAGGCGTCGAAAATGTTTGATCTGAATCAATTGGAGACCAGCTATGATAAATGTCTGAAATGCAATGCCTGTGTTGCCAGCTGTCCTGTTTCCGCTGTGACCTTTGATTTCGGCGGCCCGAAGCATATGGGTCCGGAATTAAAAAGGCTGATCGACAATCAGCAGATTATTGACGATAAACGGATCGAATTCTGCACATTATGCGGCAACTGCGATATTTCCTGCCCTGAAAATGTTCATATTTCGACTCTGACGGCCTATGCAAAAGCGATTCATACAGAAAAATCAGGATCCGGTTTTCGTGATTTTGTTTTAAGCAATGCGGAGCTGGTCGGTAAAATGGCTTCCGCCTTTGCCCCTGTTACCAACCTGGCCATGAAGATGAAGCCCATACGCAAAATGATGGACAAAATGATGGACATTCCCGAAGACCGCCGTTTTCCAAGCTATCGATTCAAGAATTTTAAGCGGATATACAAGAATAAAACGGCTGGCAGCAAACGAAAAGTTGCTTATTTTGTCGGCTGTTACGCAACATACAACGCGCCGGAAGTGGCTGAGAGTTTTGTCAAGGTGATGAAGTTCAACGGCATTGAAGTCGTCAGGCCCTGTCAGAAATGCTGCGGCATTCCGATGCTGGCCAACGGCCGTATGAAACAGGCACGGAAAAATGCGGATTATAATATTAAGAGCCTCCTCCCCTACGTACGTCAGGGGTACGATGTCGTTGCGACATGTACGAGCTGCAGCCTTGCGCTCAAAAAGGAATATTTGTCGATCGACGGGACCGATGAAGCGCGAGAACTGGCTGCGCACGTGTACGATGCCGGCGAATATTTGCGGATGCTGAAAGAAAACGGAGAATTGAACATGAATCTGGCGCCGCTGAAAGAAACGGCCGGCTATCATGCGCCCTGCCACATGAAAGCCCAGGGGATGGGCAATCCGGCCATGGATATACTGGAACTCATCCCCGAATACACCGTTCAGGATCTGGGCGCAGGCTGCTGCGGACAATGCGGCACGTTCGGCTTTAAAAAAGAGAAATACGATGTATCGATGAAACTCGGCCGTGCAATGGCTCAATCCGTCGAAGAACTCAATGCGGATTATACTGTGACGGAATGCGGCATGTGTAAAAATCAGCTTGATCAGCTGACGGACAAAGCCGTGAAGCATCCGATGCAGATTCTGGCCGAATCCTATGAACGGGCAAAGCAGGCCGTCTGATCGGGAGCAGGCTGTCTGCCGATCAGACGTTCCGTATAAAAAAAGCAGGAAAAGCCGGGGCTTCCGTATCCGGCTTCCTCATCGAATAATGATGAGGCTTTTTTGATTCAATCATGCCGGAGAAGGCCCGGCCGGCGCTTAAGGAGAATATTTAAGTGTGCTATGATAAGGAACGGCCGAAAGGAGCTGTATGAAGGATGCTATTTGCGGAAAAAAGTGTGATACCGGCAGTCAATAACATGAAAGATTACGAGAAATTGCTTGAAATGCCGATTCGTTCTATTGTTGTTCTCGACAGTTATGTTTCTCAGATTGCTGAGATGGTTCGTATGGCGAAGCGGCACCGAAAACATCTGTTCCTGCACGCCGATCTGATTCAGGGATTGAAGAACGATCTCTATGCCGCGGAATTTATCTGTCAGGATGTGCGCCCGGCCGGGATTATTTCGACGCGAAGCGCGATGCTTGACGTCGCGAAGAAACGGGGTCTCGTCACGGTCCTTAGAATTTTCCTGCTGGACTCGCGATCGATTGAAACAAGTTATCGCCAGCTCGAACAGATGCGGCCGGATATGGTCGAAGTGCTTCCGGGGCTGATTCCTTCTATGATCGGCGAGGTTCGCCGCCGAACGGGCATCCCCGTGATCGCCGGCGGATTGATCCGTACAAGAGAGGAAGTAGAAAACGCATTTAACGCGGGAGCGGTCGCTGTCTCGACATCGAACAAAGAGCTGTGGGATTTCATGTAAAAAGGCAGAGGTACAATGGAATCATTTTAGGAAGCTGAAAAAAAAATAAATAATTTCCGCTCTCATTATTGACAGCGTTTTCACCAGGGATTATCATTAGTTACGAAAAGTTAATTCATAATCTCTGGATGTTGAGATCGGGTTACTCCACTTCAGTTTATTCATGCGTTTCTTGGAATGCATGCATCTTTCTGGAGTGTTTTTTTATGCCTGATTTCATCGGAGGATGAAAGGGAGGGGCATTTATGTCCGGTTTTTTGGGCGAATTAATCGGCACTATGATCATGATTATTCTTGGAGACGGTGTGTGCGCCGGCGTGAATCTGAAGAAATCCTATGCGAATCGATCCGGCTGGATTGTCATCGCGTTGGGCTGGGGACTCGCGGTTGCAATCGGCGCATACGCAGTGGGCCGTTTCAGCGGCGCGCACCTCAACCCCGCATTGACGCTCGGGCTTGCATCTGTGGGCGCTTTTCCATGGAGCAAGGTGCCGGCTTATCTGGCCGGTCAGCTGATCGGAGCATTCCTCGGCGGCTGCGTCGTTTATCTCCACTATCTCCCGCACTGGCGTGAGACGGACAGCCCGTCCGTAAAGCTCGGCGTTTTCTGCACGGGCCCGGCGATTCCGCATAAGTGGTCGAATCTGCTCAGCGAAGTGATCGGAGCATTTGTACTTGTCGTCGGCATTATGTCGATCGGAGCGAATAAATTCGCCTTCGGTCTGAATCCGCTGATTGTCGGTTTTCTAATTGTCGTCATCGGGCTGTCGTTGGGCGGGACGACAGGCTATGCAATTAATCCGGCCCGTGATTTTGCTCCGCGGCTGGCTCATGCCGTGCTGCCGATTCCGGGGAAAGGCGGATCGAATTGGGGATACGCATGGATCCCCGTATTCGGGCCGATCATCGGCGGTGTTTTCGGGGCTCTGTTCTATCAGACATTTTTTACCGGCACAACGACACCTGCTTTTTGGATATTTGCTGTGATTGTCGCCGTTATTGTTGTTTCAGCCGTTGTCAGTGAACGAAAGCGGCTGATTGAAACCGTTTCAGCGCAGGAATCCGCTGCGGGTCAATAATCATCAAGATGAGAGGGGAATGAGCAATGAAAAGATATATTATGGCGCTTGATGCGGGAACGACCAGTGTAAGGGCAATGATTTTTGATCAAAACGGTGCGATAGTTCAGACTTCGCAGAAAGAGTTTAAACAATTTTTTCCCACTCCGGGCTGGGTTGAGCAGGATGCCAATGAGATCTGGGCGTCCATTCTGGCAGTGATCGCCGACTCTCTGTCCACGAGCGAAATCGATCCGCAGGAAATTGCCGGAATCGGCATCACCAACCAGCGGGAGACGACCGTTGTCTGGGACAAAGAAACAGGCCATCCGATCTATCATGCGATTGTCTGGCAGTCGCGCCAGACGGCGGATATATGCAAAGAACTGAAGGAGAAAGGGTATGATCCGATGGTCCGCAGCAAGACCGGGCTGCTGATTGATGCCTATTTCTCCGGAACAAAAGTGAAATGGATTCTGGATCATGTGGACGGCGCAAAACAAAGAGCAGAGAACGGCGAACTGCTTTTCGGTACGATCGATACATGGCTGATCTGGAAACTTTCCGGCGGACGCGTCCATGTTACGGATTATACGAACGCTTCGCGCACGTTGATGTTCAACATTTATGATCTGAAGTGGGACGATGAACTGCTGGATATGCTCGGCGTCCCGAAAAAAATGCTTCCTGAAGTCCATGCTTCGTCCGAAGTTTACGGCAAAACGATTCCGTATCACTTTTTTGGAGCGGAAGTGCCGATTGCCGGAATTGCCGGCGATCAGCAGTCCGCCCTGTTCGGCCAGGCCTGCTACGATGAAGGAATGGTGAAAAATACGTACGGAACCGGCTGCTTCATGCTGATGAATACCGGAGAACATGCCGTCCGCTCGAAGAACGGCCTGCTGACGACGATTGCCTGGGGCCTGAACGGCAAAATCACCTATGCGCTGGAGGGCAGTATTTTTGTCGCCGGCTCGGCGATCCAATGGCTGCGCGACGGCCTGCGGATGATTAAGACTTCGCCGGAAAGCGAAGAGTACGCCGTCCGGGTCAAATCGTCCGAAGGCGTTTACCTCGTGCCGGCATTTGTCGGTCTGGGAACGCCGTACTGGGACAGTGATGCCCGGGGTGCGGTATTCGGGCTGACACGGGGGACGACCAAAGAACATTTTATCCGGGCCACGCTCGAATCGCTCGCCTACCAGACCAAAGATGTGGTGAATGCGATGGAGGAAGATTCCGGAATCAAGCTGAAAACCTTGCGGGCGGACGGCGGCGCTTCGCTGAATAATTTCTTAATGCAGTTTCAGAGCGATATTCTCGGCGTACCGGTCGAACGGCCGACAAACAGTGAAACCACGGCGCTGGGGGCCGCTTATCTGGCAGGGCTTGCCGTCGGTATCTGGAAAGACCGCAGCGAGATCGCGAAAATATGGAGACTGGGCAAAAACTTTCATGTGCAGATGAGTGTGGAAAAACGTGCGGCACTTTACAGCGGCTGGAAAAAGGCAGTGGAAGCAACACGGGTGTTTAAGCCGGCCGCTGCCGATAAGAATCCGGTTACGAATGCCGACTGAGAGCAATTCATTGGTATTTTGCAAGGACTTGCGGGAAAATAGAATATGTAAAAGTTAATAAATCGGTCATGAATCTGGAGCGGCCGCTGAGTATGCCCGAAGAATCCGTCATTTTCAGGAAACCGGGGTATACCGGCGGTCTGCTTTTATTTAATCTGAAAAAACGGAGGATGAACGGATGGCTTTTTCCACATTGAACAGGACACAGTATCTTGATAAAATGGCGGACGGACCGCTCGATTTGTTTGTCATCGGCGGCGGCATTACCGGTGCCGGCATTGCTCTCGACGCTACGGTGCGCGGACTGAAAGTCGGGCTGGCCGATATGCAGGATTTCGCCGGCGGCACGTCGAGCCGGTCGACGAAACTGGTTCATGGCGGGCTGCGCTACCTGAAACAGCTGGAAGTCAGAATCGTCGCGGAGGTCGGCAAGGAACGGGCCGTTGTCTATGAAAATGCGCCCCACGTCACGAGTCCCGAGAAAATGATGCTGCCTATCTATAAACATGGAACTTTCGGCAGAATTTCTACATCGCTCGGTCTGAAACTTTACGATTATCTGGCGGGTGTGAAAAAGAGCGAACGCCGGGTCATGCTCAGCCGGAGCGAGACACTGGATAAAGAACCGCTTTTAAAGAAGGAAGGGCTGAAAGGGAGCGGTTATTATGTGGAATACAGAACGGACGATGCCCGGCTGACGATCGAAGTCATGAAAGAAGCCGTCCGACGGGGTGCTGTCGCCGTCAATTACGCGAAAGTCGACGATCTGATTTACAGTTCGGGACACCGGCTGACCGGGGTCAGAGTCACCGACCGCCTGACAGGCAGGACATACAGTATCTATGCCAATAAGATTGTCAATGCCGCCGGCCCGTGGGTGGATTCCATCCGTGAAAGGGATCATTCAAAGAAGGGCAAGCATCTTCATCTGACTAAAGGCGTACACATCGTCATTGACGGCAAGCGCTTCCCAATGGATCAGTCTCTTTATTTTGACACAACGAACGGAGACGGACGGATGATTTTTGTCATTCCCCGCGAAGGAAAAGTGTATGCCGGTACCACGGATACGACCTACACGGACAAACCGATCGATCCCAAGCCGGCGGCGGAGGACCGGGATTATATCCTTGCAGCGATCAACGGCATGTTTCCGACCGTCCATCTGACGGCCGGCGATGTCGAGTCCTGCTGGGCCGGCGTTCGCCCTCTGATCCAGGAAGAGGGCAAGTCTCCCTCCGAAATTTCCCGGAAAGACGAAATTTTTCTTTCTGAATCGGGACTGATTTCAATAGCCGGCGGCAAGCTGACCGGCTATCGGAAGATGGCGGAACGTGTGGTTGATGAAGTCGTCGGCCAGCTGCACAGGGAAACCGCAAAGGACTATCCGGCATGCGAAACAAAACAGGTGGAACTGTCCGGCGGCCATTTCGGCGGGGCGGAGCATTTTCCGGTTTTTATTAAGAAGAAAACCGCGGAAGGAATCGGGCTGGGACTGACAGAAGCGGAAGCACATTGGCTGGCCTGCAAATACGGAACCAATACGGATCTGCTGCTGGAACTGATCCGTTCGCATCGTGACGAAGCGGAGGCGCACCATCTCCCGCCGCTTATTTACGCGACGCTCGAATATGCTGTGACGGAGGAAATGGCTGTTTTGCCAGTCGACTACTTCACGCGAAGGACAGGTACGACGCTCTTTAACATCGAGTGGGCCAGGGAATGGGAGGAACACGTCATCAATTTTTTGGCTGCCCGATTATCCTGGAGCGAAGAACAGACCCTCCGCTATCGAAAAGCGCTGGAAGCCGCTTTTGACGAGGCCTCAAATCCGCAATGACGGCTTTCATCCGCTTTCCGGCCTGAAAGAACGGGCAGAGTCCGGATCAGGCTGCAAAAACAGAACCGTTTTCTCCCTTTGCTGTGCGGCTTTTTGTCTTTCGGACGTGTTTGCCGGTAGAAGGCCTGCAGAATAAAGCGGCTGAAAAAGACAGACAAACCCCGGCCGATCAGGATAAAAATCAGTTTGCCGAACCGAGAGAATCTTCGGCCGCAGGGAATGGCGGAGTGTATGAGCCGGAAAGCAAGACCTGCAAACCGGGGAGCGAGGTCAATGAATCGTAAAGCCTGATAAGGCCGTCCCATCATCGATTTTTCGACGATGGGGCATTTATTTTGTTTTTAGTCAGAGGGATGCCGAGAATGGGAGAGGACTGGCGGAGAACCGCTGTATTGCATAATTCCGCATTTTTAATGGCAGACTTATTTAAAGAATCTTATTTGCGGAAGGTGGCCTGTATGCATCCCTCCTGGTTATCGCTCATCCCGTTCTTTTTAGTGATTCCGATATCGATTTTTACACGTCAGGTCCAGCCGGGTTTATTTGTGGCTTTGCTGGTCGGCAGTTATATCATCGAACCGACGCTTTTCGGAGGCATTCATAAATTTCTTGATTACGTCTTCCTGGCCGCTGTCAAGCCCAACAATATGAAAATCATTTTATTCCTGTACGGTTTCTCGGGGCTTCTCAGCGTCGTTAAAATGGCCGGCGGAATTAAGGGCTTTGTTGACTGGGTTACAAAAAAAATTAAAACGAAAAAAGGCGCCATGGCGCTTATATGGATCTCTACACTCGGAACTTTCAGCGATCCCGACTTCCGGATTGTCACCGTGGCCCCCATTATTAAGGCCCTTCAGGAAAAGCTGAAAATGTCCAGGCGAAGTGCCGCCTATATCATCGATGTGACCTCGAACCCCGTTGTGGCCCTGGTCCCGGTTGCAACGGCTTTTGTCGGCTACATGGTCAGTTTAATCAATACCTCATTCAAACAAAACGGAATCGGCGGACAGCCCTATACGGTCTATATCAAGAGCATTCCCTTTAACTTCTTTTCTTTTGCGATCATACTGGTCGGGCTTTACTACACTTTTTTTACACAGCCTGAAAATAAAAAGGGCGCCGGGGCCGGTCAAAATCGGAAAAAATCAGACGGTGTGCAGTCCTATGCCGATAATTTGCGTTTGGACGCGGCATCGGAATCAGATGCATTTTCCGCTCGGCGTCATCCGAAAACGGCACAGACGGCTTTGCAGTCGAATGAATACAATAAAACAGAAACAGAACGGATCAGTCCGGCGTCGGGGCAGGCTGAAATGTCCGATTCTTCATTACCGTTAGATCCGACGGCGGAAGCCATGCACGGTATTAGTCAAACCGGAAAGAGGGAAACAGCCGATCGCTCATTAAATACGCCTGATCCGAAACCGCCGGGAACCGGCAATCCTTATTCGCGATTGTATCGTGAAGAATACGCCCGCCATTTGGACGCGGCCGATCGCTCCGCGCTAAGCGATTCGGGGAATCGGAATGGCGAAGAGGAGAATGAGCCGTCGCGGCCGTATAATCTGCTGGTCCCGATCCTGCTTTTAATTTCTCTGACACTTTTTCTGAGCTGGTGGAACGGTCATTATCATGCCCATTCATTTGTAGATGCCTTCCTGAAAGTGGACGAACTGGATGTCATGCTTGAGTCTGTGCTGATCACGCTGATCGTGACAATCGTTCTCGTCATGCTGCAAAAATTCCCGACTGCCAAAGTGGTTACCCGCTTCATAAACGGGGGCAACCAGCTGATGTCCGTCATTGTCCTTCTGACACTTATCTGGGGTGTTTCCGACGTTTCCACGGATTTAGGTTTTTCACAGTATATAACCGGCTCCGTCGGCGGGTGGATTCCGCCTCATTTTGTCGCTCCGATCCTGTTTATCCTCGGTGCCTTTCTCTCTTATTTCATTGGCTCTTCCTGGGGAACATGGGGCCTCTTAATGCCGCTCGGAATCACACTGGCCCATCAGTCCGGCGCCAATCTTTTTCTGGTGATCGGCGCCGTCTTTGCAAGCGGGACTTACGGTGCCACCTGTTCTCCGCTCAGTGACAACAGTGTGACTCTGTGCACCATGATGGATATGGATGTCATGGACTATTGCAGGTGGAAGCTGATTCCGACAACTATTGCCGCGGGAATTGCTCTTGTCCTCTTCGTCGCGGCTTCCTTTATTTTTAAATAGGCATAGCGGGCACCGCTCGTTCTTCAGTAACATCGGAACAGGGCCTCCCCTTCCTTTTTTCGGATTGGCTTCCGTTAAAAGTCTTTTGACTTTAATAATGAAGTATTTGTTTTGCCTGATCTGTCTTTTTACCGAACAGCCGTGGAGAAATTGCCGCTTTTTCCGTATGGGAATCACTGAAGCGATATTGAGCGCGTATATTGCTGATGAAGATAGATGAAGCTATTTTATGTAACCTGATATAAAATTTATATAAGGGAAAGAGTGCCATGCCAACGATCAATGTGCGGACGGAGCGCGATTTTCTCGGCGCACGGGAAGTGCCGGCCGATGCCTATTACGGCATTCAGACACTGCGCGCTGCCGAGAATTTCGCAATCACCGGATATCGAATACAAGATGAACTGATTAAAGCTCTGGCTGTCGTAAAAAAAGCGGCGGCTCTTGCGAACATGGATGCCGGACTCCTGAATCCGGAAATTGGCCGGGCTATTGCACAGGCCGCGGAAGAAATCATTAACGGCAGCTGGCATGATCAGTTTATCGTGGACCCGATTCAGGGCGGGGCGGGAACGTCGATCAACATGAATGCGAACGAGGTCATTGCAAACCGGGCCCTTGAATTAATCGGAAAAGCAAAGGGCGAATATGCCGTAATCAGTCCGAACAGCCATGTCAATATGTCCCAATCAACAAACGACGTCTTTCCCACAGCCACCCATATTGCCTCGCTGCGGCTGCTGAAGCGTCTGCTGCAGACGATGCAGCAGATGCATGAGGCGGTTCTTAAAAAAGCGCGGGCCTTTGACTCGATTATTAAACTTGGCCGCACCCATCTGCAGGATGCCGTACCGATCCGGCTCGGTCAGGAATTCGAAGCCTATGCCCGGGCCATAGGCCGGGATATCGGACGGATCAGGGGTCTGGCCGACGGCCTCTATCAGGTGAATATAGGCGGGACAGCGGTCGGAACGGGTCTGAACGCCGATCGGAAGTACAGGGAACACGTCGTGGTCCGTCTGGCGGAGATCAGCGGCCTGCCTTTAAGAAGAGCCGAGGATCCTGTCGACGCCACACAGAATACAGATGTTTACACCGAAGTCTCGGCGGCGCTGAAGATATGCATGATCAGCCTGTCAAAAATAGCCAACGATTTACGCCTGATGGCTTCGGGACCGCGGGCAGGTTTCGGTGAGATTATCTTGCCCGCCCGCCAGCCGGGCTCCTCGATCATGCCCGGAAAAGTCAATCCGGTCATTGCCGAAGTGATCAATCAGGTTGCATTTCAGGTAGCCGGCAACGATCTGACCATTTCGATGGCCGCCGAAGCCGGGCAGCTGGAATTAAACGTCATGGAACCGGTCCTGGTGTTCAATCTGCTGCAATCGCTGACGATTATGGATCATGCCTTTCTTTCATTTACAAATTATTGCCTGAACGGGATTGAAGCGAATAAAGAACGTCTGAAAGCCTACGTTGAGAACAGTGTGGGGGTCATCACGGCGCTCAGTCCGCATATCGGTTATGAAGCGGCTTCCCGGCTTGCCCGTGAAGCAATTCTGAAAGGAAGACCGGTCCGTGAAATCTGCTCTCAAAGCGGTCTGCTCTCGGAAGAAGAATTGAATGCAATGCTGAACCCTTATGAGATGACAGAGCCGGGTATTTCAGGTAAAAAAACGGATCAGGATCTGTCTTTGCAAAATAACGGGCAGAAGATTAGAGAAATCGGCCGGTTCTGGTGAAACGGACAACGATCCGGCGGAATAGAATAAGACAACGTTCGCAGGGAAAGTGATTCTTGCGGACTTTTTTTGTATTCCGGAGCGATCTTCGGCTCTGAACGATCGATCCGTAAAAGTTCGCAAATCGACGGTAATCGACCGAGAAACGGTAATAAACGACTGAGAATCGGCGGCAGCGCCCCAAAAATTGCCGGTCGGCGGTTGACAATTATCGTTAAAACCCAAAAAATCAATATAGGCCTATAATCGGTGTTTATTCGGATCTTTTCGGCCGGCGCCGGACGATGATCTTTGCCTGCTGAGGGCGGGCTTTCAAAAAGAACGGGCGCTCTTTCGTCTGTTCAGACGGATGCGGCGGAGGATCCGGCTTGATATAGATACCCTGCAGGGGTATAATAAATATACAAAGGAGGGAAAAGCGATGAATCAGGATGAAGACTGCCGCTGCTCCCATACTGAACTCGGCATGCAGCCGGGAAAATCGCCCGTTGAACCGCGGACAGCCGAAGAGAAGCAAAAGATTATCAACCGGCTGAAGCGCGTGGAAGGCCAGGTTCGCGGGCTGCAGAAGATGATTGAAGAAGACCGTTATTGTGTCGATATTCTGATCCAACTGTCCGCCGTTGAGGCTGCTCTGAAAAAAATCGGCTATTCCGTGCTTGAGCGGCATACAAGGACGTGCGTTTCCCGGGCCATAGAAGAAGGCCGGGGGACCGATCAGGTCAATGAACTGTTAAAAGTCCTGAAACTTTTTTAAATATAGAGGATCGGGGGGGTGTATGTGACTAAGAAAAAAGAAATGCAGATCGGCATCACAGGCATGACCTGCGCATCCTGTTCCAATAGAATTGAGAAAGTGCTGAATAGGATGGACGGAGTGACGGCAAATGTCAATCTGGCGCTTGAGAACGCGCAGGTCACTCTGGATGAGGATCAGGCAAAACCGGAGGATATCGCTGAAAAAATTCGGAAACTCGGTTACGGCGTCCTCGAGAAGCGTCTCGATGTTGCGATTCACGGCATGACCTGTGCGTCATGTGCCGCACGGATTGAAAAAGGATTGAATCGGATTGCCGGCATCTCTTCCGCCCGGGTGAATCTGGCGACAGAAACCGGCACGATTATCTATCAGCCCGGAATTGTGGAACCGGATTCAATATATGATAAAGTGAAAAAACTCGGCTACGAGGCCGTTCCCCTTCACGATACGGGAAACAGTGAAAAAAATAAAGAACTAGTTGGGAAAAGGAACAAGCTGATTCTGTCGGCACTGCTCTCGCTTCCGCTTCTATATACGATGATCGGGCATCTTCCCTTTCAAACGGGCATGCCGATGCCGGCGCTGCTGATGAATCCATGGTTCCAGTTCCTGCTTGCAAGCATCGTTCAGTTTTATATCGGCTGGCAGTTTTACAGCGGGGGAGCGCGGGCACTGCTCAATAAAAGCGCCAATATGGATGTGCTCGTGGCGCTCGGGACGAGTGCGGCCTACCTTTACAGTGTGGTCGGGACTTTCCGCTATCAGCTTGCCGGCGTCAAAAATCCCGCTCTCTATTTTGAAACAAGCGCGATTCTGATTACGCTTGTTTTACTTGGAAAGTACCTTGAAGCCCTGGCGAAAAAACAGACGACAACGGCAATCACCGATTTGATGAAACTTCAGGCGAAAGAAGCGACCGTGATTGAAAACGGCCGTGAACGGAAAGTATCTGTCGATGAAGTCAGATGCGGCGATTGGCTCCGGGTCCGTCCAGGCGAGAAGATTCCCGTTGACGGAATCGTCGTCGACGGACATTCTTCAGTGGATGAATCGATGATTACCGGCGAATCTTTGCCGGTAGAAAAAAATGAGGGCGACAGAGTGATCGGCGCCACCGTCAATGCTCATGGCCTATTGACCATGAAGGCGGAAAGGGTCGGCAAGGATACGGCTCTGGCGGGAATCGTCAGGATCGTCGAAGAAGCGCAGGGATCGAAAGCGCCGATTCAGCGGCTTGCCGACAGTATCTCGGGCATTTTCGTCCCGATTGTGATCGCCATTTCAGTGCTGGTCTTTGTCGTCTGGATATCGGCTATTTATCCCGGCGAACTGGCGCCCGCACTGACGGCCGCAATCAGCGTGCTTGTCATTGCCTGCCCGTGCGCACTCGGCCTGGCAACGCCGACGTCAATCATGGTCGGAACCGGCAAGGGGGCCGAGAAGGGTATTCTTTTCAAGGGCGGCGAATACCTTGAGGCCACTCAGAATCTTCAGGCAATCATGTTTGACAAGACCGGAACGATTACAAACGGAAAACCTGAAGTCACGGATCTCATTCCTTTCGGCGAGATGGATCGGCACGAGCTGCTGATACTGGTCATGGCGGCGGAAAACGCCAGCGAGCATCCGCTTGCCCGGGCAATCGTTTCTTATGGTGAGGATCAGGGCATCTATACCTTCCCCGCACCCGAAAATTTTGAGGCGCACGCCGGGTACGGTATTACCGCCGAAGTTGCCGGCCATAAGCTGGCTGTCGGCACCCGGCGATTGATGGGCCAGCAAAAGACTGATATCCGCATGGCTTCGGAAGAGGCGCGGAGACTCGAATCCGATGGAAAGACGGTCATGTTTGCCGCGGCAGACGGCCGGCTGCAGCTGATTATTGCCGTGGCCGATACGATCAAGGATTCATCGAGACAGGCTATTGCCGATCTGAAGGCACGGGGCCTCGGCGTCTACATGATCACGGGTGATAACAGGCAAACGGCGGAGGCGATCGCCCGAAAGGCGGGGATCAGCCATGTCATTGCCGAAGTTCTTCCTGAAGAAAAGGCGGAAAAAGTTAAAGAACTCCAGAAACAGGGGCTGAATGTGGCCATGGTCGGCGACGGCATCAACGACGCTCCCGCCCTGGCTGTGGCCGATATCGGCATGGCGATCGGCACAGGAACCGATGTGGCGATTGAGGCGGCCGACATAACGCTGGTCGGCGGCGACCTGAAGCATGTAGCCAAGGCGCTGGATCTGAGCCGGAAAACAATGCAGAACATACGCCAGAACCTGTTTTGGGCCTTGTTCTACAATGCGATCGGCATTCCCGTCGCGGCCCTCGGCCTGCTTGCTCCGTGGGTAGCCGGAGCAGCGATGGCCTTCAGTTCCGTCTCGGTCGTTTCAAACAGTCTGAGATTGAAACGCATGCGCATCTGATCCGATACATTGATTCGTTGTGGTTCGGAAGGAGGTGATAACAGGTGGCGGAAAGGACTCTTGAAGTCGAAGGCATGAGCTGCGACCATTGCAAAATGGCCGTTTCGGGTGCATTGAATGGATTGGACGGCGTTTCTGCCGTTTCTGTCGATCTGGCAGCCGGCAAAGTGGATGTCAGTTATGACGAGAAAAAAGTAAGCTTTGAACAGATGAAAGACGCTGTAGAAGACCAAGGTTATGATGTGGTTAAATAAACTGCTGCAAAGATAGCGGAATCGGAAAATCACGCTGGAAAAACGTCTCTATTTTGTATGCCGTGCGTGCATACAAGAGAGACGTTTTTTAATGTAAAAAAACCGCCGCTGATCTATTATTCTCTGTTTTTTTGCCGAAAGCACTCTCTATTCGGAGGAAAATGTTTTATCCTATATATAATAATAGAAGGAGAAATCGGAGGGGGACAAGGTTGACGATGCTGGATGCTCAGCTTGCACAAAAAATCGTCGGGGAAGTCCGGCTGCTTACCGAGGAAAGCATCATTATTGCGGATCGGAACGGCATTATTATTGCAAGCACCGACGGGGAACGGCTGGGGCAGCTTCATGAAGGGGCACGCTGGGCGATTGTCAGAAGGGAAACGCTGACTATTACACAAGCGACGGCCGGACAGTGGCAGGGCGTCCGGGCCGGCATCAATCTGCCGATTTTTTTCCGGGATGCCGTTGTCGGTGTGATCGGCATCACCGGAGAACCGGAAAAGGCCGCTCATTACGGGCATCTTCTGCAGAAAATGACAGAACTGCTCATTCAGGAAAGCTACTATCAGGAACAACAGGATTTTCATGAGCGGATGCTTGAACAATTTGTATTTGACTGGCTGAACAATCGTGAATGGGATGATTCATTTATCAGCCTGTCAAAGATACTGAATATCAATCTCCGCTGTGACCGCCAGGTTGTATTCGTGCGCATCCTCCGGCCGGCCGGAAAGAAAGACGGCCGGCCCGGTGCCGTACTGCGGGAACTTCTTAGCCCGAATAAGGACGATATCTTTGTTCGCTGGGGGAACGATCATTTGCTGCTGCTGATCGACGTATCCGACCGCCGGCGCGATCTGCCGGGTCAGATCGAAGAATGGGCGTCCCGTATTAAAAAGCGGATAGGAAAACAGCCGACGATCGGCGTCGGTTCGGCTCTCCCCGCGAAAAAGCTGAAGTATTCCTTCCATCAGGCGAAACGCGCCCTGAACGTCACCGGTAAACTGCAGCCGATCATCTATGACAAAGATCTGACGCTGGAAATGATCAGCGACGGCCTGGATAAAGAAACAAAGCAGCTGTTTACCGAACGGGTGATCGGTCAAATACTGTCGGACCGGGAACTGCTCGATACATTGAGAAATCTGTTCGCTCACAGATTTTCATTCAAAGAAACCAGCGCTGTCATGCATATTCACATCAATACCCTGCATTATCGTTTGAAAAAGCTGCAGCTGGAAACGGGGCTTGATACAAAAGATATGCGCAGCCGTGTCGTCCTTTTTCTTGCTCTGACTTTTTTGGATGATCAGACAATAATGCCATGAATGAAAGCGTTACTTTTAGCGATTTACACATAGAAAAAACAGGATTATTAAATTATAATAATACTAAACAATCACAATATCGCCATAAAAAATTCATAGATTAAACAAGATTTGACGGATACAAGCTTTACGGTAAAGAAACGGAGGAGAGAGCATGTCTTCAAGAAAATTCCAGAAGAAGCTGAACAAACTTAAAGAAGGGCTCGCCGATATTGTCGGAACGGAAAATGTCGACGATACAACAACCGGCAGGCTGGTCTATTCCTATGACGCGACGCCGAATTATCAGTCGCTTCCGGACCTGGTGGTCGCACCCGGTAACGCCGAAGAAACCGCTGCGGTTCTAAAAATGTGCAGCGAGACGGAAACACCTGTCTATTCAAGAGGATCGGGATCCAATCTATGCGCGGATACTTGCCCCGTCAAAGGCGGGGTTGTTCTGCTGTCTAAACGTATGAACAAAATATTGGAATTGGATAAAGAAAATCTGGCGGTGACGGTAGAGCCGGGCGTGATCACAAAAACCATCTGCGATAGGGTCGAGAAAGAAGGGCTGTTCTATCCGCCGGATCCGAGTTCCATGAAAGTATCGACAATCGGCGGAAACATCAGTGAAAATTCGGGCGGCCTGCGCGGATTGAAATACGGCGTGACGCGCGATTACGTGATGGCGCTTCAGGTTGCCCTGCCGAACGGGGAGCTGATCCGCACGGGGGGAAAGCTGACCAAAGACGTTGCGGGGTATGATCTGACGCGCCTTTTTATCGGATCGGAGGGGACGCTGGGCGTAATCACGGAAGCCACGCTGAAACTCATCCCCAAACCGGAATCGCAGAAGACTATTCTTGCGCTGTACCAGGATATCGAGGCGGCCGGCCGCTCGGTTTCCAAGATTATTGCCAACAAGATGATACCGGTCACACTGGAGTTTCTCGATCAGGATACTTTACGGGCAGTCGAAGATTTTGCCCACATCGGACTGCCGACCGATGTTAAAGCCATTTTGCTGATCGTCCAGGACGGCCCGCAGGAGATCGTCGACCGGGACATTAAGAAAATTGCGGAGATCTGCCGCAGCGAGCAGGCCGTGGATGTTCAGCTTGCCGCTTCCGCAGAACAGGCGGAAAAACTGGCGACGGCGAGAAGGTCGGCATTGAGCGCGCTCGCCAGGCTGAAACCGACAACGATTCTGGAAGACGCCACGGTGCCTCGTTCGGAAATCGCAACGATGGTCCGGGCAATTGCGGAAATTGCTGAAAAATACAAAGTACGGATCTCGACATTCGGGCACGCGGGCGACGGCAATCTCCATCCGACCTGTCTGACCGATTCACGGAACAAAGAGGAGATGCAGCGTGTCGAGTCGGCTTTCGCCGAAATATTCGAGAAGGCGATTGAGCTGGGCGGCACGCTTACCGGAGAACACGGGATCGGCATGACGAAAGCGCCCTATCTGAAGTGGAAGATCGGGGAAGCGGGGCTTGAAGTGATGCGCGGAATCAAGCAGGCGATTGATCCGAAAAACATTATGAACCCCGGCAAAGTGTTTGCGGAAGAATCGAAAGAAAGGATGGCGGCGGCAAAATGATGACGGCATCGGTGAAAAAGAAAATCCAGAAAGAATTCAAAGAAAAGATGGATTATGATGAATTGCTCAACTGTATGCGCTGTGGTTTTTGTCTGCCGTCATGTCCGACCTACATCGAAACCGGCCGGCAGGAAAAATATTCGCCGCGCGGCCGGATCGCACTGATGAAGGGCGTTGCCGACGGGATTATTGAACCGGACGACGACATGGCGCATTCACTCGATCTTTGTCTCGGATGCAGGGCCTGTGAACCGGTTTGCCCGTCCGGAGTAAAATACGGCCGCCTGCTGGAGAATGCCCGCAGTATCATCCAGGCGAACAAGAAACAGTCGCTACCGGTGAAAATGCTGAGAAAAGGAATTTTTGAAGAACTGTTCCCGCATCAGAACAGAATGGAGAAGGCGACCAGTCTGCTCGGATTTTACCAGCGGAGCGGCCTGTCCAAAGCGGCCCGCAAGATCGGATTTATGGAACTCTTTCCTTCCAGCATGGCGACGATGGAGAAAGTGCTGCCGGAAGTGCCGAAGCGCAGGGAAATAAAACGGCGCCCGCGTTTCTTTGAACATGAAGGAGAAAAAAAAGCGACGGCGGCGCTGTTTGCCGGCTGTCTGATGGACACCATGTTCTTTTCTACAAATAATGCAACGATCCGGCTGCTTCAGAAAGCGGGCTGCGACGTGGTGATTCCCGAAAATCAGTTGTGCTGCGGTGCGCTTCACGGGCACGGCGGGGAGCTGGAGAGGGCCAAACAGATGGCCAAGCAGAATATTGAGGCATTTGAGAAAGAAGAGGCAGATTACATTGTTACCAATGCCGGCGGCTGCGGCGCCTTTTTGATTGAATACGATCACCTTTTAAAGGACGAGCCTGAGTGGGCCGATCGGGCGAAGCGTTTTGTTTCCAAGCTCAAAGATATTTCTGCGGTTCTCATGGATCTGGATTTTCTGAAAAAGAACAGGCTTCATCTGCCTGAGCAGGCGGTCACGTATCAGGATTCCTGCCACCTGCGCAACGTAATGCAGACGTTCGAAGAACCGCGCGCGCTTCTGAAGGCGATCGAAGGTGTGCACTATGAAGAAATGGAAGGCGCGAATACATGCTGCGGTTCAGCCGGTATCTACAATATTGTGGAACCGGACATGGCGATGCAGATTCTCGACCATAAAATGGAAAAGGTTGAAAAAACACACGCACGGACGATTGTCACGGCAAATCCGGGCTGCCTGCTTGAAATGAAGCTGGGGATTGAACGTGCAAATAAAACAGGTTCGGTCCGGGCCGTGCACATTGCCGATCTGCTGCTTGAAGCACTTGATTAGGCGTACTCCTATTTGCAAGCAGAGTTGATTGCCGGACAGTCCCTTACTGAGAAGCTGCCTCCGACGGCCGATAAACCAAGCGCCACGACTGATAAACTGTTCCAGACGATTGATAAACCAAGCTTCCCGGCGCTGCGGCTCGATCGTCCAGCTTCGGAGCAAGTTTCCGGTGATTGGGAGCGAGTTTTCGGAAATTCGGAGCGAGTTTAGCCCGATTCGGCGCGACTTAGGCCTGATTCGGAGCGACCGCTCAAATTCGGCGCGACTTTCTGGCAATTCGGAGCGAGTTTCCGGTAATTCGGCGCGACCTAGGCCTGATTCGGCGCGACTGTTCAAATTCAGTTTGATCGCCCGACTCTGATCCGGGGCAACCGTTCATCGGGTTCGGCTTCCTAAGTTTGGTGCAGTAAGGGGCTTTTATTTTCAGCACATCTGCATGTCAATCATTGGCTGCCCGGGGCAGCAATCTTTTTTTGAATGATCGCTTATCTTTAACGAAAGACTGCTGATTCGTGTGAGTAAACATCCCTATTTGTATATTCAGAGTGAAGACGGGGATTCCGTTCCGGCGCTCATTTGAAAGAGGGCCGATAAAAAAACCGCGATGGAAATCAGTTCATCGCGGTTTTTATGACCCGTTCATTTGCTATTTTCCCTTGCGTGCACGATCTTCAAGTTTCGAGACCGGAGCCGCGGACGTATCCGGCGGTCGTCCTGCAGGATTGACGCTGGTTGCTGTTTTTCCCTTATTTGTCCTGTATTCCTTGTCCCTTGTTTTAGCCACGCATAGCACACCTCCCCCCGGTCATAAGCTGCGCTGCCGGGGTCCGTATTATGCGTCCGTCCGGACGGGTTACAGATACTTGAGCATGTTAACGTCCGTTGCCGCAAAGCCCAGCTTTTGGTAGACATGCATCGCACGTTGATTATGGGCAAAGACATGCAGACTCAGTTTCTCCAGGCCGGCCTTTCGGCAATAATCACAAAGCGCATTCAGCGCTGCCTGGCCGAGCCCCTGATTCTGAAAGGTATCGAAGATCTCGAAGTCATAAATGAAGGCGTTCCTGTTTGACTCATTCAGATGATAATAAAGCCACAGCCTCCCGATTTTTCTTCCGAAGCCGTCCAGAAAAGTAAAAAAATGGTTATTGGGTGTGAAGAAACCGCGCGGCAGCAGGCGGTTGAACTCGTCGATCGCGTTATGCGGCGCGTCTTCCGCCGTCCACGCTCCGCTTCGCTGTTTTTCAACTGCATATTGCTGTACCATCCGGTGCATATAAGGAAGGAAATCCGTTTCTTTCATATCCGTTATTTTTACGATCACAGAAAAGCCCCCTGTCGTTCAATCTGTAAATATGCTGCGCAGATCACGGACCAGATTGAGAAAATGATCGGGATTGTTTTTAATAAAGGTCCCGAGACACCGCGCTGTCCGCCATGCCAAATCATACATTTCCGGGGTGATGATTCCGGCGTTAAGCGCTTCGTTCAGCTCATCCTCGTCAACCAGATAGAGGTCATGGCTCGGGAAAAGGATGATATCCAGGTAAAGATCATCGAACCAGAGAACACCGTCCGGATCACACCCTTCCTGATATGTGACATCAAAGTAACACTGGACCAGCTGTTTTTCCGCGTTAAACATTGCTGTCAGAACAAAATGTGCCGGAGAGGCGGGAAAAAGCTGCAGCCAGGAAAAGGAGCGGTCCACTGTTTTTGTCCGGATTCCTCCATAGATGACCGAAAGAGGAGCTTTGATATCGTCAAAAATAAGCAGTACGGCCTCTCCATGGAATGAAGGCCACATGAACGATTTTCGGGTCATGCGGCTTCCGATGATCCGGCGCCATCCCCGCCTGTCGGCATATTTTCTTTTCATTTTATTCAGCTTCAAAGAATCACCTTCTGTCCCTGCCTATCTATTGTATCGTAACTTATCCAAAAAATGGGTAGTCGGATTCCCATTTTCCTGTACTTTTAGAAAGTATTACAGTCAGGCGGAATAAAGTATCGACGGCCGGTTGAGGAAAGTATCTTTTTCAGAATACGGGAGCTGTATCTGTAAAGAAGGGAGATCGTATCGGACGGCGCTTTATTCAGAATGATACAGAAATAGGATACTGAATTGTGCGGGGGATCAGTGCCGGGATCACTATTTTATCCGGTAAAAGAAATGCAGGACATCCCCGAATATCTTTAGCGGAAACATCCTGCCGTATTTAGACTGCTTGAATAACGCCTGTCAAGCTCGTTGACCGGCCTTCATTGAAAAATCAGTCAATGACCGGAAGCATTCTCGTTTCTTTCTTCATTTCGGAGTGACAGAGCGGACATTTCGGATGACTGTCAAACGAGAAGGCATCTCTCATCCATCCCGAGCATGATTCATTGGTGCACGTCCAGACAGCCGTTTCTGCTTCAGGAACCGGTTCTTGAGGGCCTCGATTAAATCCCATGTGTCAAAATCCCCTTTCCTGTTAATCTTATTATTATATCCTATTTAGCCGAATAAATAAACGGAAACGCCCGACCTATTCCAAGTGCCGCCTGATCTTTCTCCCCCCTGATGCCCGGCATGAAAGGAACATGACGGGAAGAGGAATGCGAAAACGGGAAAAAGCCGGCGGCAATCATTCCTCTGGAACAGGAGAAGAAACCGGTCGCAAACGGAAACAGGGGTGCGAATAACTGGTGGCTGTATTCACGGGCGGAGCAAACGGCGAAAGCGGCGGTTTTTCAATGACGGACACGCCGGCTGGGCACGCTTGGGAGGATTTCCTTTTTTACTAAAGCTGTGCTAAAGTATTGATTGGAGGTTTTGCGAAACCGGCCGCAGGAAGACATGCACGACTCAGTGATGTGGAAGGATTGGATTATGAAATCTGCATGGAAAGTGATTAAAGAGCAGGTCGGCAACTTTTATCTGATCAGACGGCTGTCGCTCTATGAACTGAAAAGCGAGAACAATAATAATTATTTAGGCATGTTATGGGTGATTCTCAACCCGACGATTCAGATTCTTATTTATTGGCTTGTTTTCGGCTATATTTTGAGCCGGAATACGAAAATATATATGGGACACGGCGTAGAAGTTCCCTATGTTGTCTGGCTGATTTCCGGAATATGTCTTTGGTTTTTCCTCAATCCAGCCATCATGGAAGGCGGAAGATCCATTTATTCGCGTATCTGGTTCATTGCCAAGATGAATTTTCCGATGAGTACGATTCCGAGCTATGTCATTTTTGAAAAGTTTTACCAGCATTTAATGCTAATGGCCATCATCATCGTTATTTTGCAGTTTACAGATTTCAAAATAAGTTTCTATATTATACAATTGCCCTATTTCATGTTTGCGGCGCTCGCTTTTCTGCTGTCCGCGTCGTTGATTACCTCGACACTGACGACCATTGTCCGCGATTTGCAGCAGGTGCTGATCTCGCTGATGCGCATGATGATCTATCTGACGCCGTTTCTCTGGGCACCGTCGCGGCTGCCTGTTTTTCTGCAGAACGTGATGCTGCTCAATCCGATGTACTATCTTGTTGAGGGGTATCGGGCCTCCCTTCTCGGCATCTCGTGGTACGGCATCGAACACATTAAGTATACGATTTATTTCTGGGCCGTCATTGCTCTGATGTTCATTTTCGGTTCGGTGATCCATATGAAATTCAGGGATCACTTCGTAGACTATCTGTAAGGTGGACAGGTTCATTATGGGAAAATCGGTTATCGTGAGTCACGTCACGAAAAAATATAAGATGTACACTAAAAATTCTGAGAAAATCCTTGATCTTATTTCTCCGAAGAGCTACGGCAAGTCGTTTTACGCGCTTCGGGATATCAGTTTTGAGGCGGAAAAAGGCGATGTCATCGGCATTATCGGTGTCAACGGCTCCGGTAAATCAACGCTGTCGAACATTATTGCCGGCGTTGTTCCGCCGACATCGGGCACGGTCACCGTCAAGGGCGAAACGGCACTGATTGCGATTGCTTCCGGTCTGAAGGGTGAATTGACCGGAAAAGAAAATATTGAGCTGAAATGTCTGATGCTCGGCTTCAATAAAAATGAAATCAAAGAGCTGACACCTGACATTATTGAATTTGCCGATATCGGCGATTTTATCGATCAGCCGGTCAAAACATACTCAAGCGGGATGCGGTCGAGACTCGGTTTTGCCATCTCGATCCATATTGATCCCGATATTCTGATTATTGATGAGGCGCTTTCCGTGGGGGATCAGACCTTTGCCGAAAAATGTCTGGATAAAATGAATGAGTTCAAAGAAAGCGGGAAGACGATCTTCTTTATCAGCCACTCGATCGGTCAGATGAAGCAGTTTTGTGAAAAGGCGCTGTGGATTCAGTACGGACGCGTTGACGATTACGGACGGATGAAGGACGTCATGCCCAAATACGAAGCGTTTATTAAGGACTTCAAGAAAATGACGCGGCAGGAACAAATGGATTTTCAGGAGAAAGTCAGGCGGAGCCGCATGGTCAATGCTTGATGCGTCGTGAGAGGCGCGTGTTGCTTTTCGCAGGCAGCCGGTCTCCGTTCCGTATCGTACGGATCGGAGCGGAAACATCTGCCCTATGAAAAAATCCCGCTCACAGGAGCGGGATGATACATAAAGTGTATTGGGGTTAGGGTTAGTAATCATATAGCCGTTTTTCGGCAATCCGAAACCTCATTTCTGATTTTTTATAAGAAGCGCTTTTTTTTCGCTGAAATTGCATACTTTTCCGTATATTTGATATATAATATATATATTAGTATTTAAATTTGTGAAAATAAGTACATTCTTGATTTCAGATAAAAAGTATCCGAATCCATGCGGCAAGGTCTGCGTCCGGCGGTGTTCCGTTTAAAGAGAACAGATGCTTTCAAAGATACGGAGACGCTGAAATTTTTTGGAATTGCGTTTTGGCAATCAGCCGGGTTTTAGATAGGCATGGACGGAAATGATATCGGGAAAGGCCGAGACGGCGTTCTGATAATATGGAAGGAGTGAAGGGTGCGCGTCGGATCTTTTTGAAAACGGTTACTTATCCGGCGGCCCGATCAGAGGATGAATAATGTTAATTTATTAAGAACCGCAGTGGAAAATCGGAAAAAATATCTGATTGAAATGCTGAAGGAAAACAGAGCGACCAGCGATCCGGGCAGCTTGAACAGATGGACGCTGTCTGAGCTTGAAAATGAATGGAAACGCTATCAGAAATGGCAGAAAAGGAATATCGGATAAGTGCAGCGCGCGAAAACGGACAAAAGCGGAGAAGTATGCGGAAAAACGTGGTACAATAATGAGCAACGGGCGCCTTTATCCATGAGCAAAAAGCGGGCGAAAATTGCCGAAATAAAAAGAGCCGGCGGAGCGGAAAGGCGCTGAAAAACCGGGGAGACGATTTTTTTTGGCTGCGATTAAAACATTTGAGGATTTTTACGGAAACAGGGTCAGTCTTGCTGTTGCCGATTTTCCGTTTTCCGATCGGCCGAAGCACGTCTGGGTCATCTGCCGTTTTCATGAACAATGGCTGCTCACGCTGCATTTGCGCCGGGGCCTCGAATTCCCGGGCGGTAAAGTGGAGAAGGGTGAAAATGCCGACGATGCTGCGCGCAGGGAAGTCGATGAAGAGACGGGGGCGCATATCGGCCGCCTGTTTCCAGTCGGCCAGTATCGTGTCGACGGAAAAACCGATTCCATCGTTAAGAATATTTATTATGGCGAGATCGATCGGATCGAACTGAAAAAAAGCTATCTGGAAACCGGAGGTCCGCGATTTATCAGCAGGCTGCCCGATTCGCTTGCGACGGACGGAAGATACAGTTTTTTGATGAAAGACCGCGTGCTTTCCGAATCAATGAAGGCGATCGCTGCCGGGAAATTCGGCGGCCGCCGGGTTCTTCATGTGCATCGGGATGCATTTGATGATTAAAAAAAGGCATCGCCCTCGAAAATAAAGGGCAATGCCTTTTTGATTGTTCACATTTATTATTCAGCCAGCGGCCCTGCAGAGCGGATCGCTTCGGATGCTTCAGGAAAACTGCCGAAGTTGTTTTTGAATTTTTTGGCAAGCTGCCGGGCGCTTTTATCGTATGCATCCCGGTCGGACCACGTCTCCCACGGCAGCAGGACTTTGTCGGGAACGCCGGGGCATTTTTTCGGAATGTGCAGGCCGAAGATCGGATCCGTGACCGTTTCCGTATCGGAAAATTTGCCTTCAAGCGCAGCCTGGATCATCAATCGAGTATAGGAGAGCTGCATTCTTTTTCCGACGCCGTACGGTCCGCCCGTCCAGCCTGTGTTGACCAAATAGGCAGCCGCGTGATGCTTTTTGATTCTTGCACCCAGCAGTTCGGCGTAGGTCGATGCCGGAAGCGGCATAAACGGTGCTCCGAAGCAGGTTGAAAAGGTAGCCTCCGGATCGGTCACGCCTCTTTCGGTTCCGGCCAGCTTACTTGTGTATCCCGACAGGAATTGGTACATAGCCTGTTCCGGCGTCAGCAGGCTGATCGGCGGCAGCACGCCGAATGCATCCGCCGTCAGGAAGATGATGGCATTCGGGTGTCCGCCGACGCTCGGAATCAATGCGTTCGGGACATTTTCAAGTGAGTAGGCAGCACGCGTGTTCTCTGTCAGAGAACCGTTGTCATAATCCGGTTTGCGGTCATCATGATGGATGACAACGTTTTCGAGAACAGTGGCAAATTGAATGCTGTTGTAAATCTGCGGCTCTTTTTCTTTTGAAAGCCGGATTGTTTTTGCGTAGCAGCCACCCTCGATGTTGAACACACCCTGATCCGACCAGCCGTGTTCATCATCGCCGATTAAATCACGGTCGGGAACATTTGATAAAGTCGTTTTTCCTGTGCCGGAAAGGCCGAAGAATAAAGCGACTTTTCCGTTCTTTCCCTGGTTTGCCGAGCAGTGCATCGACATAACTTGTTTCTGCGGAAGCAGATAGTTCATCACTGTAAAGATCGACTTCTTGATCTCGCCACCGTATTCGGTGCCGCCGATCAAAACGATGCGATGCGTGAAGGAAATAATGATAAATGCTTCCGAACGGGTACCGTCAATCGCCGGATCTGCTTTGAATCCGGGGGCGGAAAGAACGGTGAAATCGGCACTGTGGCTCTTCAGTTCATCCGGAGTCGGGCAAATGAACAGCTGACGGCAGAACAGATTCTGCCAGGCGTATTCATTGACCACCTGAATGGAGAGACGATGATTCGGATCGGCTCCGGCAAAACCCTGAAAAACAAAACGATCCTGCTGATCGTTCAAGTAGCGAACGACTTTCTGATAAAGCTTAACGAAAACAGATTCACCGATCGCCTGGTTTCGATTCCAGTCAATCCGATTTTCTGTTGTTTCATCTTTTACAAAGAATTTGTCTTTGGGGGACCGTCCTGTATATTTTCCGGTCGTCACGGCCAGTGCCCCCTTGTCCGTTAAAGCGCCTTCATTTTTAGCGAGCGCTTTCTCAACAAGTTCTGCAGAAGACAGATTCACAAAGGTATTTTTCGCTTTGAACAGTTCAGAGATGAGCGTATTGGAAACCGTCACATTCATATTAACATCCCTTCCTCATTTTATAGCCATCATACTTTCGACACCTAAAGTATAGCACACTTAAAAAGTGAACCATAATTATTTCGGAAAAATTGCCGGAATCTCCTGCACGCACCGGCATAATGGTATGGCTCAAAACCGCCCTTTAAGAGGCGGCGGAATTTCATTGACAGTGGTAATTCCCTGCGTTATTATGGGAATTATAATATGGCTGCTCTTATTCCGAGTAGGTGGAGGGACAGGCCCGGTGAAGCCCGGCAACCGGCCGCTTGCGGTACGGTGCTAACCTGCAGGAGAAATTTTCTTCTGATTAATAAGAGATGCGTGATAAGAAACGGCCTAATCCTTTACACAAGGGAACGGGCCTTTTTCATGCCTTATTAAAAGAAAAGTCACGGATCGGGTACCGTTATAACTATTTTGTATATAATGTCTGAAAGGCAGGGAAGGAAAATGAAGAAAAAGTATTCAAGAAGACTGTTCACGTCGGAATCGGTGACGGAAGGCCATCCTGATAAAATCTGCGACCAAATATCAGATGCGATTCTTGATGAGATTCTGAAAGGGGATCCCAACGCGCGCGTGGCCTGCGAAACGGCCGTAAACACCGGCCTCGTTCTTGTCACGGGAGAAATATCGACATCGACTTATGTCGATATACCGAAAGTGGTGCGCCGGACGATCAGGGACATCGGCTATGACGACGGCAAATACGGATTCGATGCTTCGAACTGTGCGATTCTGACATCGATCGAGGAGCAGTCGGCGGATATTGCCCAGGGCGTGAACCAGGCGCTTGAAGCGCGTGAGGGGAAAATGACGGATGACCAGATAGAGGCGATCGGAGCCGGCGACCAGGGACTGATGTTCGGCTTTGCGGTTAACGAAACACCCGAGCTGATGCCGATGCCGATTTCACTCGCGCATAAACTGGCCAAACGCCTGGCCGACGTCAGAAAAAGCCGCGAACTGACATACCTGAGGCCGGACGGTAAGACGCAGGTAACGGTAGAGTATGATGAAGAGGGCCGTCCGGCGCGTATTGACACGATTGTCGTTTCGGCACAGCACGATCCGGATGTGGCTGAAGCCAGAATCAAAAGGGATCTGCTTGATCATGTGATCTATCCGACACTGCCGCAGGACCTGATCGACAGTAAAACCAAATTCTTCATTAATCCGACAGGACGTTTTGTCATCGGAGGGCCGCAGGGCGATGCGGGCCTGACGGGGCGCAAAATCATTGTCGATACTTATGGCGGATATGCCCATCACGGCGGCGGCGCGTTTTCGGGCAAAGACGCAACGAAAGTCGACCGTTCGGCATCCTATGCCGCGCGTTACGTGGCCAAGAATATTGTTGCGGCAGGCCTTGCCGATAAATGCGAGGTTCAGTTTGCCTATGCGATCGGTGTGGCTCAGCCTGTTTCGATTTCCGTCGATACATTCGGGACAGGGAAGGCGGCGGAAGAACGGCTGGTAGAACTGATCCGCGACAATTTCGATCTGCGTCCGGCGGGTATTATCAGAATGCTTGATCTGCGCCGGCCGATTTATCTTCAGACAGCAGCGTATGGCCATTTCGGACGGACCGATATTGATCTTCCGTGGGAAAGAACGGATAAGGCCGAATTGCTGAAGCAGCAGGTTCTGGCGGGTTCCTCGGCATCCGAAAAATAAAAACCATGATTAAAGCCGTTTTCCGTTGGGCTTGAGAGCGGAAAACGGCTTTTTAAATGATTCGGGAAAATTGAAGCCGGGCGTACGACAAGAAACGAAAATTTTTTCGATAATAGTGTATTATAATAAAAAGGAGATTGAGCCGGGCCGTATCGCTAAAATAATTTTTTAGACGGATTCGACGGCGCGGAGACGAAAACTATTTCATAGTGTAGACGGTTCAGAGAAAGACAAATTAAGACGGGCAAAGGAGGTATTCTTCATGGCCGTACCATCCGGACCGCTGCGGCTGATGGCGCAAATTTATCGGAAAGTGCTTCCGCAAGTACACGGCGAGCTTGAAAACTGGAAAAAGAAAGCGCGCGCCATTCCGGACCCGGAACTGCGCAGACAGGCGCTCGCAAGCCTGCAGACGAAAGCGTTCCACTGTGAAGGCGGCGCTATTTACAGCTTGCTCGCCGGAGAAAAAAGAAGCGAAGTGATTTCTTTTATCGTTGCCTACCAGACGATCAGCGATTATCTGGACAATCTGTGCGACAGAAGCGTATCGCTTGATCCCGTGGACTTCCGCAGGCTTCACAGCGCCATGTTGCACGCGCTGACTCCGGGCACCGGCCCGTCCGATTATTATCAATATCGGGACGTCTCGTCCGACGGCGGTTATCTTCAGGATCTTGTATCGACCTGTCAGGGCGTTCTGTCCCGATTGACTGCGCTCGGCGACATTCAGCCGGCACTGCATGAGCTGGCCGGTTTTTATTGCGATCTTCAGGTGCACAAACATGTCGAAAAGGATCAGCGCGTTCCGCGGCTGATCGCCTGGTTTCAGAAGTATAAGAACAGATTTCCTGAAATGAGCTGGTATGAATTTGCTGCCTGCTCGGGTTCCACCCTCGGCATTTTCTGCATCGTATCCTATGCGGCTGCCCGGGGCCGTGAGATGGGGCAGCTCGTTCAGACGATCAAGAACAGTTATTTTCCATGGGTTCAGGGTCTGCATATTTTAATGGATTATTTTGTTGATCAGGAAGAGGATAAACAGGAAGGGGATCTCAACTTCTGCTTTTATTACAACAGTGAGGAAGAAATGATGGCCCGCTTTAATCATTTTATTGAGGAAGCGGATGCGGCAATTGACGGCATGCCGGACCGGAACTTTCACAAAATGATCAATCGCGGGCTGCTCGGCATCTATCTCGCAGACAGAAAAGTGGCCAGGCAGCGCAATGTACGGGTTCTGGCCAGAAAATTAATTCGGCGTTCCGGGGGCTGCGGTTTGTTTTTCTTTGTCAACGGATGGATTTACCGCAGGCTGCGGCAAAGCGTCTGAACGCAGCAGACCAGAAGGCGGGCGCCCTTTCGAGTGCCCGCCTTCTTCAATTTTTCATGCAGCATTCAGTTTTCGGGCGATCGGGCAGCCTGAGGCCGATAATATTTCCCCTGCCAGCTGTCACGTCTCGCCAGCTCGTCGTCGATGGCGTCAAGCACTTCCCATTTGTTCAGGCTCCACATCGGACCGATCATCAGATCGGCGGGACCGTCCCCGGTGAGTCTGTGAATGATCATGTGCGGCGGCAGGATTTCCAGCTGGTCGCAGACCAGGTTCACATAAGTATTGAAATCGAGAAACTTCAGCAGACCTTTTTCATACTGCTTGACCATCGCTGTTTTTTTAAGTAGATGAAGAAGATGGATTTTAATGCCCTGGATATCGAGCCCTGCAACCGTTCGGGCCGTTTCCATCATCATCTGCGTCGTTTCGCCGGGCAGCCCGTCAATAATATGGACGCAGACCGGAATGCTCTTTCTGCGCAGTTTTTCGACGCCGTCGGCAAAACACTGATAGTCGTGTGCCCGATTGATCAGGCGCCCGGTCCGGTCGTGGACGGTCTGCAGGCCGAGTTCGACCCATAGAAAGGTGCGGCTGTTCAGTTCCGCCAGATAATCGACGACATCGTCCGGAAGACAGTCCGGACGTGTCGCAATCGACAATCCGACGCATCCTTTCTGCTCGAGAATGACTTCAAAACGTTCCCTGAGTCTTTCAACTGGCGCATACGTATTGGTAAAGGCCTGAAAAAAACCGATATAGCCGGCTGCATGTGGCCACTTTTTCAGCATTCTCGTTTTCACCGTATTGAATTGTGTGATCAGATCGTCACGGCGGTCTCCGGCAAAATCTCCGGAACCCTTCTGGCTGCAGAACGTGCAGCCGCCGTAGGCTACTTTTCCGTCACGATTCGGGCAGTCGAATCCGCCGTCCAGCGGAATTTTAAAGATTTTTTCTCCAAATTTGCTTCTGAGATAGGTATTCCAGGAATAATAACGTTTATCCGGGCCGAAAAAATCCGGCCGCTTTGTTTCGGGCATACATGATGGCCCCTTTCGGCAATCTATCGCAAATTTTAGCAGAATTCTGCGGAAACATAAAGCGCCGGGGGCGGAGGGATGATTTCTGTTTAAGAAAAATGATCAAATTCAATCCGCCCTGTATTGACACGGTATGACGGATTACATAGAATGGACTATAAATGAACTATACAGCATGATTATCCAAGCGGCGATGAAAAGGAACAGTAACTTATAGTAGATACGGAAACAGAGAGCCGGCGTCTGGTGCGAGCCGGTCCGACGAACAAGTGAACTCGCCTTTGAGCTGCGGCGGCATCCTTTGCTGGACGCCGTCCGCCGAATACCCACGTTAAGGGAATAAGCGGGTGCTGTTCTGCCGGGCGGAGCGGGCACTAATCTGGGTGGTACCGCGGGAATGGAATCATATAGTCATCAACCTCTCGTCCCTGACATGAAGTTAAGGACGGGGGGTTTTATATTTTAAACAAAGAAAAGCGTTCAAAAAGGGAGGAATTCGCCGTGGCACTTGCTTTCGATCATCGGAAAATCGAAGCGAAATGGCAAAAATATTGGGAGGATCATCATACTTTCAAAACAAATGATGACTCGGATAAACCAAAATATTATGTTCTGGACATGTTCCCCTATCCTTCCGGGAAGGGCCTTCATGTCGGGCACCCGGAGGGCTATACGGCAACGGATATTCTTGCACGGATGAAACGGATGCAGGGATTTGAAGTCCTTCATCCGATAGGATGGGATGCGTTCGGACTTCCGGCAGAACAGTATGCGCTGGATACGGGACATGATCCTGCACAGTTTACCGCACAAAATATACAGACCTTCAAGCGCCAGATCAAATCGCTCGGTTTCTCGTACGACTGGGACCGGGAAATCAATACAACGGATCCGGATTATTACAGATGGACGCAGTGGATTTTTCTCCAGCTTTATAAGAAGGGCCTGGCCTATATGGCAGAAGTACCGGTCAACTGGTGCCCGGCGCTCGGAACCGTGCTGGCGAATGAAGAGGTGATTGACGGCAAGAGCGAGCGCGGCGGTTTTCCGGTTGTCCGCAAACCGATGAAACAGTGGATGCTGAGGATTACGGCCTATGCCGACCGGCTGCTGAATGATCTCAATGATCTGGACTGGCCGGAGAGTATTAAGGAAATGCAGCGCAACTGGATCGGACGCTCCGAAGGCGCCGAAGTCGTTTTTCCGGTTGACGGCCACCCCGGGAAATCGGTGACGGTCTTTACAACGCGGCCGGACACGCTGTTCGGTGCGACATACATGGTGCTTGCGCCGGAGCATGGACTGGTTGATGAAATTGTGACGGCAGAGCAGCGGAGCGCTGTTAATGCCTACCGCGATGAAGTGGCTGCCAAAAGCGATCTGGAACGGACGGATCTGGCGAAGACGAAAACCGGCGCTTTTACCGGCGCCTATGCCGTCAACCCGGTAAACGGCCGGAAGGTCCCTATATGGATCGCCGATTATGTGCTGATCACTTATGGATCCGGTGCCATCATGGCCGTTCCGGGGCATGACGAACGCGACTATGAATTTGCACGGAAATTCAGCCTTCCGATTATTGAAGTGGTTGCCGGCGGCGATCTGTCGAAGGGCGCCTTTACCGGCGACGGCCCGCACGTGAACTCGGATTTTCTGGATGGACTGGGCAAAAAAGAAGCCATTGCGAAAATGATCGACTGGCTGGAGAATCGCCGCGCCGGGAAACGCAAAGTGACCTACCGGCTGCGCGACTGGCTGTTCAGCCGCCAGCGCTATTGGGGCGAACCGCTTCCGATTATCCATATGGAGGACGGATCGATGAAGCCGGTGCCTGAGGAGGAACTGCCGCTCCGGCTGCCGAAAGCGAAAAATATCAAACCTTCGGGAACGGGTGAATCGCCGCTCGCCAATGAGACGGACTGGGTCAATGTCATTGATCCGGAAACCGGTATGAGAGGGCGCCGGGAAACCAATACGATGCCGCAGTGGGCCGGCAGCAGCTGGTATTTCCTCCGGTATGTAGATCCGCGCAATAAAAAGCAGCTGGCCGATCCGGAGAAGCTGAAAAAATGGATGCCGGTCGATCTTTATGTCGGCGGCGCGGAGCATGCGGTACTGCACCTTCTGTATGCCCGCTTCTGGCACAAGGCCCTGTATGATCTCGGTATCGTGCCGACGAAGGAACCTTTCCAAAAGCTGGTTAATCAAGGGATGATTCTCGGAAGCAATCATGAAAAGATGAGTAAATCCAAGGGAAATGTTGTCAATCCGGACGAGATTGTGGCTTCCCACGGCGCGGATACGCTTCGTCTCTACGAAATGTTCATGGGGCCGATCGACGCGGCGGTTGCCTGGTCGGAAAAAGGAATCGACGGCTCGCGCCGGTTCCTTGACCGGATCTGGCGGCTGTTTGTCGGTACAAACGGCAGGCTTTCGGAAACAGTATCTGAAACAGCCGTTCCCGATGCCGGATTTGAGAAGATTTATCATCAAACGGTTAAGAAAGTGACCGAAGACTATGAATCCATGCATTTCAACACGGCCATTGCCCAGCTCATGACTTTTATTAATGAAGCTTACAAACAGGAGCAGATTCCGCAAACGATGGCCGAGGGCTTTGTCCAGATGCTTTCTCCGGTTGCACCGCACATAGGCGAAGAAATCTGGTCGCTGCTCGGCCATGATCAATCCGTTGAAAAATCGCTGTGGCCGAAATACGATGTCCGCAAACTTGCCGAAAAACAAATTGAGATCATTGTGCAGATTAACGGGAAAATCCGCGCCAGACTGACCGTTGATAAAGGAACTTCAAAAGAGGCGCTTGAAGAAAAAGCGATGCGTGAAGCGGCGATCATCCGCCGTCTGGAAGGGAAAACGGTAAAGAAAGTTGTTGCCGTTCCCGATAAGCTCGTTAATATTGTTGTCCGGTAATGATGTACAGAGCCGGAAGGAAGGATCCGAAAAGATATAAGACAAAGGTGACAATCCGTTTGTTCGCTGCGTCATCAGTGGCGCGGTGTTTTTTTTTTGGCTGCAGTTCGGGCGGCGGAAGAAAACAATCCGCGGTAAAGCCCGGCTTCCGGCTTCCTTTATCTGTCTTTGTCTTTTAAGAATAGCCGCATAGCGGTAAAATCTTTTAAAAAATGACTTATCTTTTTTATCGAAAAGAAAATTAATGTGGTAAAATACAAAAGGACCGCGGGCGGACAGGCCCGAGTATACGGCTCCGGGAGCGAATGTAATGGCCACTTCAAAAATAATCAGGGGGACGATGATTCTTGCCGTCGCCGCCTTCATTTCTAAATTTCTGGGTATTCTCTTCTTTATTCCCTACCAGGCAATGACCGGTTACGAAGGTACTTTTCTTTATCAGTTTGCTTACACGCCTTACGCAATTATTTTGAGCATCTCGACGATGGGACTGCCGCTTGCCGTGGCGAAATTTGTCTCGAAATACAATGCGCTCGGCGATTATGAGACAGGAAGGCGCCTGTTCAGATCCGGCATTTTGCTGATGTCGGTGACAGGCATTCTCGGATTCCTTTTTCTCTTTCTCGGCTCTCCGTGGATCGCCGATTTGTACGGCGTCGGCAAAGCGGATGTCAGCAATGTCGTGCTGGTTATGCGTGTCGTCAGTATCGCAATTATTATCGTTCCGGTGATGAGCCTGCTGCGCGGCTATTTTCAGGGCTTTGAATCCATGGGGCCGACGGCGGCCTCACAGGTTGCCGAGCAAATTGTCCGGGTAGCGTTTATACTGATCAGCGCATTCATTGTGATGGATGTCCTGCACGGCTCGGCCGTGACGGCCGCCGCCCTGGCCACTTTTGCCGCGTTCGTCGGCGCTGTTGCCGGCCTTTATGTTGTGATGCGTTATTGGGTCGTCAGGCGGCCTGATGCACAGAAAAATGGTGTGATCAGAAAGCGGAGAACCCGTGTCTCTCTCCTGTCGATGTATAAAGAACTGACAGCCTATGCTGTTCCTTTCGTTGCCGTCGGCATTGCCCTGCAGCTTTATCAGGCGATTGATCAGGCAATGGTCTTTCATTATCTCCGCTACAGCGCAAGTATGCTGAAAATCATCGTTCCTGATCTGACGATGAATGATCAAAAGTTCGTGATGATTCCGGACACGCTGGCGACGTCGCTGGCGGCCAGCGTCGTCCCGGCCATGATCGTTTCCTATGCCCGGCACGATCTGGAAGATGTCAATCAGAAAATTACACAGGCACTGCAGCTTGTTTTGTTTCTGACGGTTCCCGCCGTTGCCGGCCTTTCGATTCTCGGCTACACCGTTCACGGATTGCTGATTGATATCACGTCCCCCGGCCTGGAGATCGGCGGCCGCATCCTGCGCTGGTATGCGCCGAGCGCGCTGTTTTTTTCTCTTTTCGAAGTCACAGCCTCCATCCTTCAGGGAATCAATCATCAGCGTACGACGCTGATCAGCCTCGTCGCCGGCGTTATTGTAAAGCTGCTTCTTAATCCGGTTTGTATGCTGCTGTTCGGCATGATCGGTCCGATCATTGCCACCGATATCGGTTATACTTTGTCGATTGCCATCAACATCGTTTCGATCAGACGGGCAACCGGCTACCGTTTCTCGATGATTGCCCGGCAGCTGGCGCATATCATGGCCTACACCGTCATCATGCTGCTGAGTATTTCTCTGATTTTCAAGCTTTTTGGCGGAGGGTCACCGGCGAGCAGGGGCTCTGCGGCATTTGTGCTGTTTGTAAGCATTGTTGTCGGCTCTCTCATCTATCTTGCACTGGCAAAATGGACGGGACTGCTGAGAAAAGTCATAGGCAAATCCCGCCCGATCCTGCCTCTAAATAAAACAAAGAGGATCCGGTAGGCCGTGCTTCCCGGATCCTCTTTGCATTGAATCGGCAATTTCTTTCCGGCACCGGAACGTATTTTATCTGGGTATTCCGCCGGGCGGAATCGGAAGCCCGATCCTTCTTTCCAGCAGGCGCACTCGTCTGTCCATCCGCTCGAGCTCGCGTTCAAGCCGATCCTGCCTTCTCTCGAGAGAAATCAGCCTGCGCTCAAGCCGGCTGCCTCCGCCTGTCTGAACCGGCTGGTCGGGCATTCTGCTTCCTCCGCTTGTCATCGGATCGTACCACTCAAAGCTGTTTTCCGTAAAAGATGCGGCCGTTTCACTTGTGTAAGGGTAAGGAAAAGGAGTTTCCGCGGGGCCGCCGGCCTGCTGTTCGGCAGACAGCGGCCGGGACGGGAAATAAAACCTGTCGTGCGGCTTCGGAACGTCTCCGGACGAAGCAGAATCATAGAAAAAAGGAGCGCCTGCGGACAGGGATCCGTTGCCATCGTTGTAAGTCATGAGTGAAAGCCTCCCTGGTCATTGGTTTTTTGCCTGACTTAATAAACAGTCTATGACACAGGAAGCCGATAAGGGGCTGTCCGCGGAAAAATAAATCGGGGCATGTTTCCTTTATATTATTATAGATAGGAGGAAAAAAAATTTTTGAGAAGGATGGGCAGCCGAACAGAAGCACCGTGTCGCGCGGCTTGTCCGGCATGAGGCCGTTCCGGTCCCCGCAACGGTACCTTCGTCTGCGTCGGAGATTTGAATAAAGCCGGGTTTTCTAATCTTCCGGCAGAAGCGTGTGTTCATCGTACCAGCGAAGCTGTTTTCCGATGCTCATCCCCTCAAGAGGGACGATAAAATCAATGCCGAGCCGGTTGAGCTCCGGTTCAAGGTAATTGCGGTAAATCCTGCCCCCATGCAGGTAAAGAGAGACCGATTTCAGATTTTCAAGATCGTTCAGCATGGCGATGACCCGTTTGCCCCAGGCGACTTTCTGGTATTGGGGGAAGGTCCGGATCGAGATATCGTAAGGTTCCATGATTTTATCGGGGAGCAGCAGGCCGTCCCTGGCATTGTAAAAGTAAAAACGATCGTAAGTCTGCCTCGCGTAACGAAGTGATTTAATGAATAGCGGACTTTTATAGAAATCGGTGACCGGGGCGGGGCCGTGTGCTTTCTTTCTTGCTGTTGCCAAAAGGCCGATCTTTTTTTTCATCAACTCTACTCTCCCTTGACAGCGCGCTGCAATTTGTTTCTGAAATCATTATACATGAATGAGCGCTGCCCGTCTTTTGTAAGCCGTTCGTGAATCCGGGGACAAGGCGGAAGAATTTTTGCTGAAAAAGAAACGGAGAGAGGTGATTCCCGATAACGGTGCGGAAAGGGGAAACGGGGGAAAAGTGCCTATCGCGGCCGTGCGCGCCAACAAAAAAAGAACCGCCGGAAGCAGTTCAGGAAACTCTTACTTTTTTATTTGTCACTGTCCAGTGGCCTCTTCTCGGACTCCTGACCAAATTATTATAGGTTAAAATATTCAAGTCTCTCTGCATAGTTCTCTGTGTCATGTCAAATTCTTCAACCAGCTCTTTCGTCGTGACGGTTCCCTGCTTGCGAATAAATAAATAAACAGACCTAACGCGATTTAGCATTCGATCAGTTGAAGGACTCAAGAAACCACTCCCTATTTTTTTATCAATAAAAAGATACGTCTCTTACTGACAGGAAATACTCAACCTTCTGAAAATACGGAAGAGTTTTCCGGATAGGTGCAAAACAGTTCTGAGTGAAGGAAAACACTTTTCAAAGGGTCCCCTCTTGACATTTTTAATATAACTCTTTTTTAATAAATGTCAAATGCTTTATTAGACTTTTTCGTGAATTAGATTTAATTTTTGAGAGCTGTTCAGACAGCGTTTTCAGAAAAAAGCAGCAGTTCCCGATGGCTTTCATCGGAAACTGCTGCTGATCAGCCTTGTCCCTTATTCAGTATTCAGCTATTCAACGGGAAAAGATATCCCCCGAAAGGTAGCGTTCACCCGTGTCATTGATCATACAGACGACGAGATCACTCGGTTTGAACCGTTTGGCGACCTGAAGAGCGACATAGACGGAGGCGCCGGACGACGGTCCGCAGAGAATGCCTTCCTCCCGTGCCAGCCGGCGGGTGATTTCATAAGCATCCTCATCCGTTACCTGGATAATTTCATCGATCAGAGAGAGATCGAGAGTTTTCGGAATAAAGCCCGGGCTGGTCCCGACGATTTTATGACGGCCGGGTTTGCCTCCGGAATAGACAGGCGATCCGGCCGGTTCGCAGATATGGACCGTTACGTCCGGAAATTTCTCTTTTAATGTTCTGCCTGTCCCCGTAACGGTTCCGCCCGTTCCGGCTGTTCCCACGAATGCTTTCAGCGGCATTCCGAGTGCTTCAACGTCGCGGATAATTTCAGGGGCGGTTGTCTTGCTGTGAGCTTCCGGATTGGCCGGATTATCGAACTGCATCGGCATAAAGCTGTCCGGTACGGTTTGAGCAAGTTCTTCGGCTTTTTTGATCGCACCGGGCATTTTGTCTTTGCCGGGAGTCAGGACAATCTGGGCTCCGAATGCTTTCAGCAGGTTGATCCGCTCCGGCGTCATGGTATCCGGCATGACGATGACGGCCTTATAACCGCGGGCCACCGCGTTCATCGCTAGTCCGATTCCCATATTGCCCGATGTCGGTTCGATAATGGTGGCTCCCTTTTTTAATTTTCCTTCCCGCTCGGCGCTCAGAATCATATTCAGGGCGGCTCGGTCTTTTACACTCTTGGTCGGGTTGAAGTATTCCAGTTTGGCGTAGATTGACGCGCCGTTGGGGTCGGGCAGCCTGTTGAGCCGGACCATCGGCGTATTTCCGACAAGATCGCTTACTAAATTCACAATTTTCATCATAATATGCATCTCTCTTTCACAATTCCTTCTTTAAAGAGATGTTCGAAGGAAGAGCAGAATTTTCGCGAAGAAGAAAACCTTTCGTCTCCCCCTGCCTTCCTGCCTTCCCGCTTCGAACAGGTCCTTGTAACACTGTCGCCGTTTCCGTTGCGGCGTATTCACAGTATTCACCTCATTTTCCTTCCTCATTATACAGGATGCGGCGAACGAAGGTCGACCTGTTTTTTTATATTTCCGAGTAAAAAGATTTAATTTACGTAAAAAAAGTTTGGCAGCTGTAAAAAGTTGCAGAAGGGCACTGCCAGGCGATATGATCAGAAGAGAAGGGATGGATGACAATGCCTGAACACTATTTTCTTTTTCTTGCCATACCCGTCCCTGACACGATCGGCCGGCTGCTGGCAGCAGATGCGGATCGGCTGCGCCGGACATGTACGTATCGTTATTGGACGGATTCCCGCGACTGCCATATTACTCTGTTTTTCTTTGGCGCTCTCGCTTCAGAAAAACTGGGACCGATCAGTCATTCGATGGAGCTGCTTGCGCGGGAGACGGCCCCGTTGTGCCTGACGCTTTCCGACATGACCGGATTCGGGGATCAACGGCACCCGCGTGTGATCTATGCGGATCTGGAACCGTCTGCAGAGCTTTTCCGGCTCAGAGCGCGTGCGGCGGACAGGCTGTCCCGCCAGGGCCTGTCTCTGGAGCGCCGGCCGTTTAAGCCTCATATTACCGTGGCTAAAAAGTGGTCGTCCGGAACGGCTGCCGCTATAACGGCCGGAGATTCGCCGTGGCGCGGCTTGTCATGGAAGGCGGACGGCATGATCCTGTACACGGTTCGGCCGGGCAGGCTTCCCCGCTATCTTCCGCTCAAACATTTTCTTTTCGGAGGGTGATAACGGGACCCTCCGTCGCCTGTTTTGTACTACAATAAGAGGGGAAGAAGGGGTGGATGAGAGGAGTATGGCTCAGATGATAAAAATCAGGCAGTGCGTTTCACGCTATCAGATCGATCTGCCCGGATATGCCGGCCGCTTTGTCTGGCTTAAAAGCAGGAGACTTGCCGAATGGAAGGAGGAAAGAGGACTTCAGGACACGGATCGGAGCCTCTCAGGTGCAAAAGATACGACGCTTCCTGCGGATCCGGAGAGGCTATTTTATGAATGGCTGTTTGAAGAACAGCTGGACTGGGCAACGAGAACGGCGGACAAACATTCTCCGTGCCCGAATGAAGTGCACGGCCAGAACTGGCTGAAGAAAATTCTGCGGGCGGTTAACGATGTTTCATTCGTGCTGTATTGTCCGGTGCTGCTTTCAAAATCAGCGGCTGTCCAGCTTGATTCGCTGCTCATTACCAATGATACGATCTGGTGCATTAAACCCCTGATCGGGGAAGAAGGCAGCGTTTTCCAGGAGGTGTCGGCCCGTAAATGGCGGGAGATCCTGACAGGGTCGGTACGGGAACGGCTTAATCCGCTGATCTCTCTGGTCAGAACGGAAAGCGTCGTGTCCTCATTGATGAGCAATCTGGGGATCAAAATGAAGACAGCGGGAGCCGTCTTCGCTCCGGAAAGTTATATCGAATTTGTGCATAGAAAACCGGATATCCGTTGTATTGATCTGCGCAGCAAGAGAGATTGGTATGAAGAGCTTTCCGCGCATTCTCTGATGCTGAAAAAGGAACAGATCACAGCGGCCGAAACGCTGCTGGCTCACAGCGAGACGGATGCGGAAATGCGGTTTCAGGACGCCGGAATTTAGGCAGAGAATGCGGCGTGTGTGCTTTTTCGGAAAGGAAGCATCTGGAGATTGTTCAATCATAGAGAAAGTGGTATATTTTTATGCGATGGTCCATTTTTATTGATCGGATTTTGAAAGGCAAAGGTGACCTGTCTTGATGAGATTTTTTGACAGCGAGGAATGGGTTATTTCGTCTGCGGGTGGAATGACCGGGGAGGCTTATATGGCCGAGTCCGGGAACAATAAACTGTTTATCAAACGCAATTCGTCACCGTTCCTCGCCGTGCTTTCAGCCGAGGGAATCGTTCCGAAGCTTTTGTGGGCCCGGCGGATGGGCAACGGGGATGTGCTGACGGCCCAGCAGTGGATGAACGGCAGAGTGCTGAAGCCAGGAGAAATGTCATCAAAACGGGTGGCCGGGCTCTTAAAAAAAATACACACGTCCGATCCGCTTTTGTTTATGCTGAAAAGGCTGGGGAAAAAACCGGTTTCGACAGATCAGATGCTGAAGCAGCTTGTTGACCGGGCTGAGAAAGGCAGGCAGACGAAAGCGGTGCGTGAGGCCATCCTTTTTTTACAAAAGACGGCCGGACAGGCGGAGCATGCACAGAAAGCGGTCTGCCATTCCGATGTCAACCATAACAACTGGCTTCTGGATAACGACGGAAAGTCTCTTTACCTGGTCGACTGGGATCAGGCGGTTATTGCGGATCCGGCCGTGGACCTGTCGATGCTGCTTTACTGGTATGTCGAAGAAGACAAATGGGAAGACTGGCTGAATCTTTACGGCTGGGACCTGGATGACTCTCTCCATCTGCGGCTCGTATGGCACATGATTGCCACGACGCTTCGATTTATGTTCTGGCATCAGGAACATGCGGAGGTGAAGAAAATTATTCTTTTTGAAAAAGATTTGCTCTGGCTGAATGAGTATGCGGCGAATATAACCTGTTAGCCGGTTTCTTCAGCCTGTGTTTCTAAAGGAGCGGAGGCCGGCGCTTTTTCAGGAACGCCGGACCGGGTTATTTGACAAAATCGTTGAGTATAAGGAGAGCTTTACATGAGGGTACGTCATAAGCCATGGGCAAAGGGGAAACTGGACCGGCATTCGGATATTGTGATTCGTTCGCCGAAAGATTACAGCGGCGAGTGGTATGATATCTTCCGCCGCGAAGCGCCCCTTAACGTCGAAATCGGCACGGGCAAGGGCCAGTTTATCGTGGGCATGGCCCAGAAGTACCCGGACGAGAACTTTATCGGCATCGAGCTGCATGAGAGTATTATTGTGTCTGCTCTTCAGAAATGTCTGGATGCCGAAGTAGAAAATGTACGGTTGATCAATGCGGACGCGCGCAGACTGACGGAATTATTTGCGGAGGATGAAGTGGACTCTATTTATTTGAATTTTTGCGATCCGTGGCCGAAAAAACGGCATGAGAAGAGAAGGCTGACTTATCAGACTTTCCTGGCACAATATGAATATGTATTGAAAAATCAAGGAACGGTTTACTTTAAGACAGATAATCAGGGCTTTTTCGAATATTCGCTGGAGAGTTTTTCGAAATACGGTTTTACACTGCAGAATATAAGCCTCGATTTGCATCGATCGCAGTTTACCGATAATGTGACGACGGAATATGAGGATAAATTTTCTGCAAAAGGCCAGCCCATTTATCGTTTTGAAGCCGTTTGCGACGATTGAAAAGCCCTGTGTTTTCCGGACACAGGGCTTTTGCTTCTCGATTAATTTTGCTTCTTGAGTTCAAGCAGGGTTCCTGTATGCGCGTCGGCAAGGAAGTCATAATGGCCGACCGTTTTCTCCTCCGCCACGGTCAGGCCGCCTCTGTAGACCCGACTGGTGAGCGCATCTCTTGTCAGTGTCTGGGGAGAAAGATAAATCCATGCTCCGTCAACCGAAAGGCTTTCCTTTGCCGCTTTTCTGACTAAATGAAGCACTTTTTCCGAGCTTAGTAAACGATGACCGCCGTTTTTAAACTTTTCAACCGCTACTCCTGCGCTGAAACCTGCAATTCCTGCGGTCAGGATGACGGCATAAAGACCGGATTTCATGATAATCCCTCCGATTTCTATTTCTTGGCTGAGGCACTTTTTCTCAAGCAATGGCTATCATTTACCATTATAGGCGGAATCATCCGATAAACCAAGAAAAGCTGAGGCAGTGGAAAAATCCGAGCCTGATTATAAAAAGGCTTTGTCGCCCGGCAGTGCCTGCTCGGACGAATAGAGTTATTTATAAAAAAATAATGTATCAGAAAGAGGTAGCTTATCTATGGAAATTATTGGCGTCGGAACAAAAAACCCGGCAAAGATTGAGGCCGTTACCCGCCTGGTTTCGATTGAAGGGGCAGACGCCGAAATCAGAAGCTTTGAGGTGCCGTCGCGCGTTTCCGCGATGCCGATGTCCGATCTTGAAACGCGGCAGGGAGCCATGAACCGGGCCAGGGCGGTTCTCGAAAAAGACAGCGAAGTTTCTGTGGGAATCGGACTGGAGGGCGGGGTCAGCCTGCTGGACGGAGAAATGTTTCTTTGCAACTGGGGAGCTATGGCCGATCGCTCCGGCAGGATCATTACGGCGGGCGGCGCACGGATCAGGCTTCCGGAGATCCTTGCCGAAGGCGTCCGCCGGGGACGGGAGCTCGGGGATGTCGCCGATGAGTACGTCCATCAGAAGAACGTGAGAAAACACGGGGGAACGATCGGCATCCTGACAGAAAACCGGGTCACAAGGAGCGATATGTTTTTTCATATTTTAGAACTGCTTAAAGGGTTGAGCGAACACCGGAAAAAGAGGTAATGGCGCTTCTTCCGAACGTATTCGGCTGAAAAATAAAAATCCGTCCTTGCAGACCGGGCCGGCCGGCAGTCTTCAGGACGGATTTTTAAATACTATAAGAAAATTTTTAAGGATGATAGGGATAAGATAAGCGGACGGACAGATGCGCCGCGTCCTGCGGCCTGTTCGGCATGAGGCTGTCCCGTCCCCGCGGCGGAGGGCTGAAGGCCCGGCTAAGCCAAGTTTTTCAATCATTTACTCTCCCCTGCACTTTGGGGGCCAGTCTATGATAAAATGATGTTATTCGGAGCGAAGGGAAGGCTGTTCGCCAATGAATCAGCAGGAATTAAAAAAGATCCTTACGGAAAAACTGGCATCGGAAGGACGCCGGATCCGTTACGATCATAAATCGGGCAAAATCAGAGTCGTTAATACTGACAGCGGGAAGGGCGTTACCCTGTCTCTGGCGGATATTCTGGAACGCAGCTCGCGGGAAGGCGCCCGTGCCGTTGAGGAGAGCGTGTACTATGCGGACCGCGCTCTCCGCGATATGGGGCGTTCCCTGAGCCTCAAGGGAAAAGAAAAGCAGATCTTTCCGGTCATCCGTTCGGCTTCGTTTCCGCTGACGACATCCGACGGACGGAGTCTTGTTTTCCGGAAACATACTGCGGAGACGAGCATATTCTATGCGGTTGATCTGGGGAGTTCGTACCGATTGCTGGACCGCCGGCTGCTGCAGCAGGAAGGAATGGATGAGCAGCAGATCGTCGAGGCGGCGGATTTTAATCTAAGGTCGCTTCCGGCCAGACCCAAAAAAGATGTGGTCCGAAACAATGCTTTCTATTTTATTAATTACAATGACGGGTACGACGCAAGCAGGATATTGAACAGCCGCCTTTTGGAGCGTATGAAAACCAAGGCCCGCGGAGAGCTGACGGTTGCCGTTCCGCATCAGGACGTGCTTATTTTCGGAGACATTGTTAATCCCGAGGGATATGATATCCTTGCGCAAATGACAATGAAGTTTTTCGCATCGGGAAAAGTACCGATCACGATTCTTCCTTTTATTTACGACAAAGGAGAACTTGAACCGATTTTTATTCTTGCCGGCAAACGCCGCATAGACGGTCGAACGACCGATCATTAATATTTACGAAAGGGAGAAGCACATGATTTTTTATTATAATCGGGAAGGCATCGGTGATATTCTGATTACCTATCTGAAAGAGGGCGGTCTGCGAAAGTTTGAGCGAAGAGGCGATGTATCGGAAATTTTTGAGGCCGAAACCGGAGAAGTTCTCGGCTACAATTTTTTCAATGCATCGACGTATCTTCCATTGGATCATAAAGAGGGGCTGATCAAAGCGAATCAAGATTTTATCAGCCGTCTGAATGAAAAACTTTTATCATATGGATTTTCGGAGCGGATCATAAATAATGATCGGCCGTTCATTGTAACCGGGTATGTGCTCAAGTCGGAAAAGCATCCGGACTCCGATCACATGCACGTCTGCAAGGTTGATGTCGGGCCGGAGCAGCTGCAGATCGTCTGCGGCGCCCCGAACATCGAAGAGGGTCAGAAGGTTGTCGTTGCGAAGGTCGGCGCGCTGATGCCGGACGGAATGGTGATCCGGCCTTCGGTTCTAAGAGGGATTGCCTCGGATGGGATGATCTGTTCGGCACGTGAGCTCGGGCTGCCGGGTGCGCCGCAGAAGCGGGGCATCCTGACCCTTGATCCGGTGACGGCGGTAGGACAGGATTTTTATCAACTGCTGCCTCGCTGACCGACATTCCGCGGCACTGAAGCCTGCAAGAGTAAAGAGGTGAATCTGAAATGGCAGAAAAATGGTGGCACCGTCTTTTTAGCCTGGATGACGGGGAAGAGGAGGACAGCGGCAACGGACATGACCGGGCGCATGCGGGGGATGGCCGGGAACCGCACTCTGTGGGACGGTTCGAAGACTCGCATCGTCATATTGAAGTCAAGATGGCTTCGCGCTATCCGGAAGGATATAAGAAAGCTCCGGCTGAAGACGGGCACGAGCCGCTGCGCCGTGATTCAGATGTTCCGGGAGTGCTGGATAAAAACCGGGCGGACAGATCCGTCTCTGCCGGAACAGCAAGACAGGAAAACGGGAATGCGAAAGAGAAGAAAGCCCCTTTCCGCCTGACCAAAGTCCCTTCTCCGGTATTCGGTTATAAAAAGCCGCCCGCAAGTTTTTATGGGAAAAAAGCGGATGAAGATTTCTATCTGGATACTTCGAAAGAAGAACAGGAAAAAAGACAGATTGCGGAAAAAAAGAAAAATGAGGCGATGCATCAGCGCATCCCGCTTCCTTCACTGAAGACTCCGCCTGTCATTGACAGGAAAGTCATTGAGGAGCCCGCGCTTCACCGCCGGGCGGATACATCCGCTGTGTCTGAAGACAGGAACGGAAAAAAGAGGGACGAACATCCGGACGAACCGTCCGATTATCTGTCCGCGCGCGCTCATACGGCTGCTCCGGGGAAACCCGGGGAGACGCTCCGGCCTGTTCCGGAAGCGGATGGGTCGGTTCCGCACGGCCTGCCGGCTGCCGCAGCGCCGGTCTCCGTAAGTTCGGGGCTGCCGGAAGCTGCGGCGGCGACCCGGGAGACGGCCGTACCGCCACGGACAATGCCGGTAAACAGCAGCCTGCCGAGATCGCCGCACCGTCCCCACCATCAGTCGAAAGTCCCCTTCAACGTACTGATGTTCCAATCCGATCATCATACTCATCGCAGGCCTGTGGAAAATGGAGAGAGACAAGGGAATCAAGCGGGCGAGTCCGGCCTGCAGCTCCCGCTCGATCTTCTCGATGATCCTCAGGAATCCGGAGAAGAGAGTGAGGAATGGATTGCCGGAAAAGAAAGAATATTGGCTGAGACGCTGTCGAATTTTCGGGTTGAGGCGGATATACTGGGCCATGTCCGCGGACCGAGCGTGACGCGGGTCGATATCCATCTGCATCCGGGCGTAAAGATAAACAAGGTGCTCGGCCTGGCGGAAGACATCAAACTGAGCCTTGCCGTTAAGCAGATCAGAATTGCTCCGGTGCCGGGGCGCAGCGCGGTGGGTATTGAAATTCCGAATGACCGGCGCAAGCCGGTGCTGTTAAAACAGATTATGAACTCGGATGCTTTTCTGAAAAGCAAAGCCCCGCTTACAGCAGCGCTCGGGCAGGACGTCTCGGGAAACTGCATCGTGACGGATCTTTCAAAAATGCCCCATGGACTGATTGCCGGCGCAACCGGTTCCGGAAAGAGCGTCTGCATTCATTCTTTAATATTAAGCCTGATTTATAAAACGTCTCCGGATGCCCTGCGTTTTCTTCTGATCGATCCGAAGGTGGTTGAGCTGGCTCCTTATCAGAAAATTCCTCATCTGGCTGCTCCGGTTATTACCGAGCCGAAGGAAGCAGCGCTTGCGCTGAAGTGGGCCGTTGAAGAAATGGAAAAAAGGTACAGGCTGTTTGCAAAAACCGGAGTCAGGGATATTGCCGGCTATAATGGCAGCCGGCCGGCCGGCGAGGATCAAAGCGGAAAGCTTCCTTATATCGTGATCGTGATCGACGAACTGGCGGATCTGATGATGGCCTCGCCGCAGGATGTAGAGGAATCCGTCTGCCGAATTGCCCAGAAGGCGCGGGCGGCGGGCATTCATCTCCTGCTCGCGACGCAGCGTCCTTCGGTGGACGTGATTACGGGTTTAATCAAATCAAATATTCCGACCCGAATCGCGTTCAGTGTTGCTTCCCAGGCCGACTCGCGGACAATTCTGGATTGCGGGGGCGCGGAACGGCTGCTCGGAAGAGGAGATATGCTTTTTGCCGAGAACGGTGCCCGGACGATCCGGCGGCTGCAGGGATGTTTCGTTTCCGACGAGGAAATCAGGCGTGTCACGGATGCCTTTGAACATCGGCCGGCAGCGGAATACTTGTTTGATGCGGAGTCTTTTGCCGAAGCGGATTCCGAAGCGGACGGCCGGGAAGACGATCTTTTTAATAATGCGGCCGCATTTGTCGTCGAGCAGGGACAGGCATCCGTCTCAAGCATCCAGCGCCACTTCCGTATCGGCTATAACCGCGCCGCACGCCTTGTCGATCAGCTTGAAAGCCGCAATGTCGTTTCAGGTGCGAACGGGAGCAAGCCGCGTCAGGTGCTGATATCCAAAGAAAAATTTGAGGAGCAAATTTCGGGCGATAAATCGTATTAGTAAAATTTGCTTTTACAACCTCGTCGATAAAGGTTAAAATAGGTGTCGAGAATTTTTTCTTAACTTTTATGAAACAGGTTTTTCATGTCTGACAGACTGACCGGCTGCGTCTTCGGTTTTCCGAAAACGCGAAGGGCGGTTTCTGTTGACTGTTTTGTTTTCCGAAAGGATGAAATGATTCGGCAGGAACGAAAAATAAGGCCGGTTTCACTGACAGCGGCATCCGGGCGCTCCAGGGCCGGTGCGGACGTTCGCGGGCGGTGCATGCCGCAGGTATTTGACGGGAAAAATAGGAAACGGGCACGGGATAGCGAAATACGTTATGGCCGGACGATCATCATGACTGCTTTAATCAAGGCAAAAACACTTATTGAAGTAAGAATGAGTATACTATTGGTATCGTCAGTTGGGTCAAGCACGAAGCATGTTATGGAGGTCGTTGTATGACGAAATACCACTTTGTCGGAATCAAAGGTACCGGGATGAGTGCCCTGGCGCAGATTATGCAGGGCCTGCATCACGAAGTTCAGGGTTCCGACTATGAGAAGCGTTTTTTTACTCAGAAAGCGCTGGAAGATAAACACATCAAAATTCTGCCGTTCACTAAGGATAATATTGCATCCGACGAGGTTGTTATCGCCGGGAATGCTTTTCCGGATCAGCATGAAGAGATTGCTAAAGCACGGGAAATAGGTATCCCTGTGTATCGTTACTATGATTTTCTCGGCGATCTTGCCAAAAAGTACACAAGCATTGCCGTCACGGGGACGCATGGAAAAACATCCACGACCGGACTGCTGTCTTATGTCTTTGAAAAATTCGCTCCGGTTTCTTATTTGATCGGAGACGGAACAGGATCGGGGAACGAGAACAGCAAATATTTCATTTGGGAATCGTGCGAATATAAGCGCCATTTTCTGCATTCCGAACCGGATTACTGCATTATTACAAATATCGAATTCGATCATTCCGATTACTACAAGGATCTTGATGACGTTGTCAGTGCTTTTCAGGAACTTGCCCTGAAAGTTAAAAAAGCGATTTTCGCCTGCGGGGATAATGAGAAACTGCAGATGATCCAGTCAAATGTGCCGATCATTTATTACGGCTTCAATGAAGAAAATGATTTTCAGGCACGGAACGTTGACTTTCAGTCCGACGATAGCGGCACGTCGTTCGATGTCTATATACGCAACGATTTTTACGGGCACTTTAAGATCCGCGGTTACGGGAACCATAACGTCCTGAATGCGCTGGCCGTGATCTCTTTCTGTAATTATATGAATGTGCCGATTCAGCTTGTCAAGGAACGGCTGGCTTCGTTTCACGGCGTCAAGCGGAGATTTTCGGAAACCGTTCTTTCGGACACGGATCAGGTGATGATTGACGATTATGCCCACCATCCGACCGAAATCCGCGTAACGATAGAAGCCGCGCGGGAGAAGTATCAGGACAGAAAGATTGTTGCTGTTTTCCAGCCGCATACGTATTCGCGAACCATGACGTTTATGGATGAATTTTCCGAAGCGCTGGGAACGGCGGACGAAGTCTATCTCTGTGATATTTTCGGTTCTGCCCGTGAAAAGAGCGGCAAGCTTTCCATCCACGATCTGCAGGACCGGATTCCCGGGTCGCACATTCTGCATAACAGCAATATCGAAGATTTGAAGCAGTACGGTCACAGCGTTCTCCTTTTCATGGGCGCCGGAGATATTCAAAAATATCAGAGCGAGTACATGAGAATTTTGAATTTATAATGCGATTCTGCAGTCCTCCTGCTTTTTTTCGACATTTTTACATGATAAAATGAAACATGAAACGCCGGTGAGATGGAAATGCACCGGTCGTCGGCCTTATTCGAGGTATAGAAACGTGTTTATTTATCAAACTAATAGCGAATCGATTAAAAGGAGGACATACGGTGATCATTATTTTATATTTAGCTGTTGCCGTAATCGCAGTTGCTTTTGCGGTGCTTGTTTATTTTCTTTCACAGACTCTTCGTTCCGCCCAGAAAACAATGGATGATGTCGCGTCGACTTTGGAGGATGTTCAGAATCAGATGAAAGGGCTGAATGAGGAGACAACGGAACTGCTGCATCGGACGAATTTACTGGCAACGGATGTCCAGAAAAAATCAGCGAATCTCAACAGCGTTTTTGATGCCATTCACGGTTTCGGCGAATCGTTGAACAATATCAATACTTCCGTTCAGAAAGTGACATCAAGCATCGAAAGCAGCGGAGAAGAAAATGCCGGCAAAGTTGCCCAGGCGGTTCAGTGGGGCAAGGCAGCCATCGATTTAATCCAACGCTGGAAGCATTCTAAAAAAAACGAATAAGGAGGGATGCCCGGTGAGTGTTTCGGCCAGACAATCGGGAAAGGGACGCTCTTTTTTATCCGGTGTCTTTCTCGGCAGTATTCTTGGTGCTGCGGTCATGTTCTTCATTGCATCTCCTTCCGGGAAAGAAGCGGTGCGGAGCATCGGGAAGGAAACCATTTCTCTGAAAGGAAAGGGTTCCGAATTTTTGAAGCTCGCAAAAAATAAATCCGTCAACTTGAAGCGGCCGTTTTCACGGGACGGAAGAACCGGAAGTGAAGAGAACGGCCGGATGATCCCGATTCCGAGGGATTACGTATAACGACTTGATTTTGCCGGCAGAGCGCTTATCATTCTGCCGGAAGGGTCTTTTTACGGCAGAAAAGCATAGCATTGCCGATGCCGTTCTGATACTATAAATGAAAGGCGTCAATTTATAGTGTTGGGGCAATTTTCGAGTGCCGAAAAATGAAAACGTTCTAGAGTGCGGACCGAAATTCGGATTGAATGGAGGTAAACGGTGGAAAATCGAGGAGGACGAGGGCAATGAGCGCAACAATTTATGATGTGGCAAGAGAAGCGGGAGTTTCGATGGCGACGGTTTCAAGGGTCGTGAATGGGAATCCGAACGTTAAACCGACGACGCGGAAAAAGGTGTCTGAAGCAATCAAAAGACTGGGATACCGTCCGAATGCCGTCGCCCGTGGCCTGGCGAGCAAAAAGACAACCACAGTCGGTGTGATTATTCCTGATATTTCGAGTGTCTTCTTTTCCGAACTTGCCCGCGGTATTGAAGATATTGCAACGATGTACAAATACAACATCATTCTCTGCAATTCTGATCAAAATAAGGACAAGGAAATTCGCCTGATTCAAACACTGCTTGGCAAACAGGTGGACGGCATTGTTTTTATGGGAGGAAAAATCGCGGCAGAGCACATTGAGGAGTTTAAACATTCCTCAGCCCCGGTTGTCCTTGCGGCGACGGTCGACGAAGGAAATCAGATCCCGTCGGTGAATATTGATTATGAACAGGCTGTTTTTGAAGCTGTGTCGCATCTGATTGAATCCGGGCACAGGGAGATCGGCTTTATTAACGGACCGATTGACGTGCCGATCAATGGAAAATACAAACTGAACGGCTACAAGCGGGCGCTGGCGGAGCACGGCATCCCCTTTAATGAAACGTTGCTGTCTGTAGGCGATTACACCTATGAATCCGGCAAGGAAGCGACGGAGCAGTTCTTGAAGCAGGAGGTGAAACCGACGGCCATTTTTGTAGACTCCGACGAAATGGCGATCGGCTCCATTCATGAAATTCAGGATGAGGGCAAAGAAGTGCCGGACGACATTGAAGTGATCAGCAGCGAGAATACGCGCCTTGTTCAGATGGTCCGCCCGACATTATCCAGCATCGCAGAACCTACATACGACATCGGAGCGGTGGCCATGCGACTGCTGACGAAAATAATGAATAACGAAAAAGTGGAGAGCTCCACGGTCGTCCTGCCGCATCATATCGATTTCCGCAATTCGACGAAATAAATTTGTCACAGATTTAAGAGAATAAAATAGAGGGCGTCTCATCAGGTGAATAGCCGGTGATGAGGCGCTCTCTTTCATTTCATATTATAAACATCAATCGATCAGAATCCAGCGCGTTCTTTCGCCCCGGATTCCCGGAAAATGATGACAAGGAGTGAGGCCGGCATCGGTGAAAGATTTCCACTGTAGCGGGAGCCTGCCATCGGATGATACGTCCTGCCCCTATAGTCGAAATGGACGGTTCAGATATGCAGGTGCCGCCAATGGGCCTCTTTTGAAGCCTTATTTCTGTATTTTCCCAAGCAAGGCGGGATCTGCGGACTGTAGATCCGTGAATGGGAAATAGGTGCTTAAAAAGTCCGGTTTAATTCTGAAGCCGCTGATCTGGCCGGGCTGTGTATGACTGGGGCTGTTCCCCTTGCCGGACGGGGAAGCGAAGGCCGGTTCCAGCGCTTCAATCGTCCGATTGGGCAGGTATTTTACATTCATCAGGTCCGTTTTTACGAAACCGGCTGCCTGGCACATCGGCGTGGCCTGTTCGTCCGTGATCCCGCAGAAAGTATGACGGACGATGCCCGGCGGCTGTTCGAAGCGCTTGGCCGGTTCCATGAGCTGCGGATCGATCTGATAGGCACCGTTTGCGAAACCGGCCCACAGCTGCCGCGTCTGTGTGGAATAAGTGAGCGGGTTCATCGGTTCATTATGCGCATAGCCGTTCCAGACGCCGAGTGTCACGTTCGGATTGGAGGCGACAAGCCATGAGTCTCGCCAGTCCTGGGATGTTCCGGTTTTCCCTGCCCAGTCCGCCGAGAATTGCAGCGATCCGGGGAGCCTGGCGCCGGTTCCGTATTTCAGAACGTCCCGCATCATATCCACCATCAGGTAGCTTGTCTGCGGCGAGAAAACACGGACGGGCGCCGATTCGTGCCGATAGATAACATGGCCGCTGCCGTCGACGATTTTGTCAATCATGTAGGCATCAACAAACTGCCCGCCGTTCGCAAAAGTTGTAAAGGCATTCGTATTTTCCTCGACGGTGATTCCGCGGGCGATCCCTCCGAGGGCTGCGGATATATTGTAGCCGTCCGAACCGGCCAATGTCGTAATCCCCATTTTTTTCAGATAGTCGGGCGCCCGGCCTGTAACGCTGTTTAACCGCGTAAAGACACTGACGGCCGGAACGTTGTCCGATTGCGCAAGCGCCGCTCTGGCGGTCTCAAATCCATGATAAATCTGATGGGTCGCGGTTGATCCGTAATCCGTCGGCTGATAGACTTGCCCGTTAATCGTCCGCTTATAAGGCAGATCGGGAAGGATCGATCCCGGCTGGATCAGCCCGAGCTCCATGGCCGGCGCGTAGACAAGCAGCGGTTTCATCGTCGATCCGTTCTGCCGGGGCACATTCGTTGCATAATTGTACTCGGATTGCTGAAAGCTGCGTCCGCCCACGAAACTGATGATTCTCCCCGTTCGGTTTTCAATCAGGATGGAGCCGACCTGCATCGGATCTTTCACTGATCCGCTTTTTCCGGTCCGGCTGCTGCCGACCGTAACGATTTTGTCGGGGCTGTAACCCGTGTAATTTTGCGCGACATGCTGCATGCTGTCGTAGATCGGTTTATTGATCGTTGTGTAAATTTTGTAACCGCCTGTTGCCAGCCTGTGGGCAGCCGTCTGCAGCAGTCCGTTGAAGATTTTATAATGCCCGGTCAGCGTGCCCAGGTTTGTTCCGTGCAGCTTGGCGATCTCTTCGGCAGATTTGCTTCCATAGAGTTTTCTGCTGTATTCATATTCGACCTTTTGATAGGCCATGTAATCATTGTAAAGCGTATCGCCGTCGTAGCTTTCCTGCTGCGCCGCAAGCTTAGCCAGAATCGTCTGCGACCGGTCGGCCGCTTCCTTCATCAGATAAGGGTAATCAACGGCTGCCGACTTCTGCGGTTTCGCAAAATGGCTGCGGTAATCATAGTTCAGAGCTGCGTCCAGCTGGCTTTTACTGATATAACCCGTATCGTACATGCGCTGCAGCACCTCATGCGCCCGGCCGACGCCTGCAGTGATATCTGTCTTGACATCGCCCTGTTTGGTAAAGGGCGTATAGACAAAAGGGTCCTGCGGCAGGCCTGCGATAAAGGCGGCCTGCGCAATATCCAGTTTGTCGGCGGCCACGCCGAAAATACCTTCCGCTGCTGCTTCAGCTCCCGCAATGTTGCTGCCCGAACGGTCCCGGCCGAAAGTGGCAATATTCAGATAGTCTTCAAGAATCTGATCTTTTGAAAAAAATTTTTCAACACGCAGCGCCAGAAGAATTTCCTTGGCTTTTCGGGCAAAAGAAACTTCGCTGGTCAGAATTTGATTTTTTACAAGCTGCTGAGTAATCGAACTTCCGCCCGTCACCTGGGGCTCATTCAGCAATTGTTCGAAACTTGCCCGGATGACGGCTTTCGGTACAACCCCATGATGATGATAGAAAAGTTCATCCTCTGTCGCAATCACGGCGTGAACCAGATTGGGGGATACATCTTTAAGTGCCGTTTTGGTACGGATCAGATCGCTGTTCATTTTGCCGATCGGAATATTTCCCGCGAAATAGCCGACGCTGCTTTCCGAGTAGTCGTTGATGTCCCGGCTCAGAGTTTTGTAATCGGGAACCGGCTGATTGCGGACCAATTCGGCAAAGTATCCGGAAACGGCGCCAATCGCGAAAAAAAAACCAATGAATAATACGGAAAGGAAAATCAGAAATGAATTCCAGATTCTATTTTCTACTGAAAGGATTGTCCGGATCATGGAGCTTTCTGCCCACTTTTCCGCCAACCGGTCGAAAAATCGGGAAAAATTATTGAAATGGGACGTCATGGCAAATCTCCTCTGACAATTGTTTGATCCTTAAAAGACAATAAAATTCTGAAGAAATTTAAAATGACCGGGCTCTTTAATATATTATCCTAAAATAAATTTCTTGAAAAGGGAAAAAAAGGGAACCCTATTCTAAAAAAGACGGATTCCGCTTGAGAAACAGGCCTGCCCCGAATGATGAAGCGATCCGCGCGATTTGTCCGCGGGGCTTGAAAGGGATCGATCGGATCCGGCTTCCGGTGCCGGTTCACAGCTCTTAAGGAAGTGCGAAGAGTCGAGCAGCCGGGGAAAAGCAAAATATGATATCTCTTTCGTTCATTTTCCTGCTGTACCGTCCAATGATGATCGACTTTTCCTGTAAACGTCAATCTCTCGAAAGACAAGAGCGTTTCTGCTATCAATCCCGGTGATGACCGATAAATGGCAGGCAACGACCGATTAAGGGTAGTTCACGACCGATAAACCGCCTGTGCTGACCGATACCGCGAACAAGTTGACCGAAAAAACGGCCGGGATGACCGAATCCATCGCCCCAGACCGATAAGCGGTGCGCCGCCGACCGATTAATAGTGGCTCAAGACCGATAAACCGCCTGTGCTGACCGATAACCTCCCGGGACCGACCGATAAATCGCCGCTCCGACCGAAAAATCGTGCGTACCGACCGAAAGATTCCCTACCGCGACCGATAAACAGTGCGTACCGACCGATAACCTCCCGGCAACGAGGCCCCGATTGATAAATCGCCGCTCCGACCGAAAAATCGTGCGTGCCGACCGAAAGACTCCCTGCCGCGACCGAAAAACTTGCCACGCCGACCGAAAGACTTGCTGCGCCGACCGAAAAATCGTGCGTGCCGACCGAAAGACTCCCTGCCGCGACCGAAAAACTTGCTTCGCTGACCGAAAAACTCCCTGCCGCGCGGACAGGCGCTGATATTGAGCAAACAGTCCGATCTTTTTCTTTTGTCTGCCGCGGATTTCAGTAAATCATGGTTAAAATCGTCGATAAATGCAGGATATAAGCAGTAAAAAGCAAAATATCAGCAGTAACCGGCATAATATCGCCATTAATGTGCTTAAAATCAACGGTAACGCCTAAATAATTGATCGTAAATGGAACGGAATCAATAGGTGCGAATAATCAGAACAGAGAACTTGTTCCTGATTCTCTCTCTTTTTCGGAGAAATCAATAATTGTTTGTATCAGCATTCAAAAGAATAGATCGGCGCTCGCGCCAAGCCGTCGCTTTAGGGAGGAATCGACGGCGTGTTCTCGCAGAGGGTCTGATTGGATACATGAGCTGAGAGGATGACCATTAAACACAAAAAAGAACCGAAGAGAATTTTCATACGAAATGAAAATCTTCTCCGGTTCTTCGCCCTTCCCTGCGGAAAGCATCCATTCATTGTTTATTTTGAATAGAATTCGACGATCATGGCTTCGGTAATTTCTGCAGGCAATTCTGAACGCTCGGGCAGGCGCGTATAGGTACCTTCTAAAGTGTTCGGGTCAAAGGTCAGGTATTCGGGAACAAACGTATTTGTTTCCAGTGCATCTTTGATAACAATAAGATTCCGCGACTTTTCTCTGACACCGATCGTTTCTCCCGGCTTTACGCGGTAGGAAGGGATATCGACGCGATGTCCGTTCACCGTAATGTGGCCATGATTGACGAGCTGGCGCGATTGTCTGCGCGTACGTGCCAGACCGAGACGGTAAACGAGATTATCAAGACGGGATTCAAGCAGGATCATGAAGTTTTCGCCGTGGACGCCCTTCATTTTTGCTGCATCGTCGAATGTACGGCGGAATTGACGTTCATTCAAACCGTACATAAAACGCAGTTTTTGCTTTTCCTGTTGTTGAAGGCCGTATTCAGATAGTTTGATACGCTGAGAAGGACCGTGCTGTCCCGGAGCATACGGACGTCTCTCGAGTTCTTTTCCCGTTCCGCTGAGCGAAATGCCCAGACGCCGTGATTTTTTCCATACAGGACCAGTATAACGAGCCATAGAGATGACTCCTCCTTTGTCATTTTAATGGCATAAAATGACACCTCGCAAACACTTCCAATGCTATTTTGCTATCTTGCACGTTCGCCCAGGCAGTCTAGGTTACGCAGTACACCTCGGAAAGAGGAACAAAATAGAAGAAACGGACATTGGATGCTTGACGATGCTGCCTCATTTTACACGAAGAAAATTATACATTTTTTATTTGCCTGTTGTCAAGAAGAAGTGTGGGCCGCGGGCCGGATGACAGCACCATTTCCGTTTTGAAGATCCGTATCCCCGTCCGTTTCAGAGATATTGGACGAGCGTTTCCGCAAATGCTTCAAGAAACTGCTGATCTTCTTCTGAAAAGCGGTCGGGAACCGGACTGTCAATATCCAGCACGCCGATTAAACTATTTCCTTTTAACAGCGGGACGACAATTTCCGAGCGCGAGGCCGCGTCGCAGGCAATGTGGCCCGGAAAGTCATGGACATCTCTGACGCGGACGATTTCTTTTCGCTCGGCAGCAGTTCCGCATACACCCTTGCCGACGGGAATCCGGATGCAGGCCGTTTTTCCCTGAAAGGGCCCGAGAACGAGTTCATGTTTTTCAAGCAAGTAAAACCCGGCCCAGTTGATATCGTCCAGATATTGATTGAGCAGTGCCGATGCATTGGCCAGATTGGCAATCCGGTTCGGCTCGTCGCCAATCAGTGCTTCGAGAGCATTGATCATCGTCTTATTGACAGAATTCATAATTTTCACCTTCGGTTTTTCAAGGGAGTACTCTCATTTTATCAGATCAGGTCGAAAGTTTCATCGGAAAAGTCGAACGATTTTTGCAGGGTAGACGCTTGATGAAGAGAAGGCTTATATTAGTGACATTGGATGCAGTCATTCTGAAGGGATGTGGAAGAATGCTGACGAGACATGCGAATCCGGCCAATGGAAGAAGCACGCGCGAGGCCGTCATTCATTCGGCGCTGAAATTATTTAATATGGGCGGCTATGACGGCACTTCCGTGCGCGCCATTGCAGCGGACGCGGGTGTAAATATTGCTTTGGTTTCTTATTATTTCGGCGGAAAACAGGGGCTTCTGGAATATCTTATGGCCTCTTTTTTGGAAGGGTACTTAAACAATCTGGAGAAAGCGGAGCGTGAGGCGCAGGACGCGGGAAAACCGCCGGATGAGTGTCTCGTCTCTGTTGCGGATGCACTGATCGGCTATCAGCAGCAATCTCTTTATTTGTCCCGCTTTGTCCACCGGGAGATGACGCTGGACAATCAGCTTGTCCGTGAATTGATGGCCAGTTATCTGATGAAGGAAAAGTTTCTGCTGACCCGGCTCTTTGAGAAAGCGGCTCCGGAATTAAAATTTGATCCGATGTCGGCCGACTTCGCGCTTTTGCAGTATCGGGACATGATCATGATGCCCTTTCTTCAGCCCCAGTTTCTTAGAAAAGTTTTTTATCTGCAGCCCGGTGAACCATCTTTCCGCATGAATTATCTGCGTTATATCAGAAGGTGGGTGGAGCGGCTCGCCGGCCGTCCTGTCGGAAATCTGAAATAAGCCGTGTCATCGGAGGAGGTGGGGGAAGGCGCTGCGTGTTTTTTACTGTCAGGCGCCGATTGTGGCAGGAAACGGGATTTTCACAAGATGCGGGGGCAGACCCGGCCCCTGTCCGATTCGTTATCGACGAACCGGAAGCAGGGCGGAATGGCGCCGAAACGGATCTATGCGGGCGAACCGGTCAGAATTTCTGCAGAACTGGCCGGCTTTTTTGTGCCCCGGATCGGTGACGGGGAGGTCCGGCGCAGAGAAGAGCCGCCGGTTTCCCGGGAAAAGCACGGCAGCATTCAGGCGAAGACGGCCGTTCGGCCGATCATATTTAAATGCCGTCTTCCATTTGTCGAAGAATACATAGAGGCCGGGACCGTTTGTGCGGTGCCGGCGATTTTCCGACTTCCCGGCTGCTAAAAATCGACGCATTCTTTCATTTTTTAATCTTATTGCGCCTTTTTTTGATACAATATAGAGTAGCTGAGTGTGAATGGGTTACATGCGAGAATGGGGGAAATTCCGTATGCTTTATGTGATAATCGGCCTTATTTTAATTGGCGTCATTGTGATCGTCTACGGTGCATGGATGCGAAAAAAAATGTACGGCGAAATTGATCGTATCGAGACGTGGAGAGTAGAACTGATGAATCGGCCCGTCGCGAAAGAGATAGCGAAAGTGAAAAAGTTGAAAATGGTCGGCGATACAGAGAAAAAGTTTGAAAAATCGCGATCGGACTGGGACAGGATCATTACCGCGGAATTGCCGGCGATTGAGGAGACTCTTTTTAACGCGGAAGAGCTGACCGATAAATATCGCTTTAAAAAAGCGGAAAAACTGATTAAAGCGCTTGAGGAGAAAAGAAAAGGAATTGAGGAAACGATCGATCACATGCTTCATGATCTGAATGTCGTTGTGGACAGCGAGAGCAGGAACCGCAAAGACGTGATACCGATCAAGGAAAGCTATCATCAGATCAAAAAAAATATGATTACCCAGCGCAATCAGTTCAGGCAGGCGCTGCCGTTTCTGGAAAAATCCGTTCGGGAAATCGATGAACAGTTTAAAAAATATGAAGAAGAAAGCGATCAGGGGAACTACGTAGAAGCGCGTGAAATTCTTCTGAGCGTCAAGAAATCGGTCGATAGTGCCCAGATGCGGATTGAACGCATTCCGGGACTGTTTGAAGATCTCCAGCGGACGATCCCGAATCAGCTGAAGGAACTGAGGCAGGGCAAAAAAGAAATGACGGAACAGGGCTATGCCCTTGATTATCTGCAGCTCGATTCGCAGACTGAAGAGATGGAAAAACAGCTGCACGTGCTTTCGGAGGCCGTCGCCAAAATGGAGCTGGATGAAGCACAGGAAGGCTGCAAGGGCATTCACGATCAGCTGGACTGGTTATATGCCCAGCTTGAAAAAGAAGTGCTGAGCAGGCAGCAGCTCCATGATCTGGCGCCCAGTATTGAGAAGAGGCTGGACCGCGTAGGAGGCAAGATAAAAGAGCTGGCCGATGAGACAGAAACCGTCAGAGACAGTTATCATATTGACGTCGAGGATCTGAAAGCGCGCCGCGACATAGGCCAGGCTTATCAAAAACTGGAGGGCAGCTTTGTTGAAACGCGCGAGGTTCTGAACAATCATACGGAAGCCTTCAGCTCGATCATTGAAAAACTTGAGAAGATGCGCGCGGATATTGAGCAGGTCGAGTCTCTTGCGGATGAATTCGGCAGGAAGATTAAGGCTCTGCGCAAGGATGAACTGGCGGCCAGAGAAACCATCCAGAAATTGAAACACACGCTTTTTGAGTCCAAAAGGATCCTCCGGCAAAGCAATCTGCCGGGTGTGCCCGCTTCATTTTCCGATGCGCTTGCCGAAGCGGGGAATTTGCTGAAGGCCGTGAATCTCAAGCTCGATGAAAAACCGCTGGATATGGCGGGTGTCCGCAGTGCACTGAGCCAGGCTCAGGAAAAGGTCGACGATGTCCGCGGCCGGGCGGACCGGCTGGTGGAAACGGCCGCCCTGGCGGAAGAAATGATCCGTTACGGCAACCGTTATCGCAGCGAGTATGAGGAAATCGACCGGGAACTGAAAACGGCGGAAAAACTGTTCAGAGACTTTGATTATCAGGCGGCCGTTGAGACGGCTGTTCGGGCGATTGAGAAAAAAGAACCCAAGATTCTGAAAAGAATGGATCTGTATCAGGATCAGGAACGGCAAATGTGATTGAAACGGCGTTCTTTTATATTTTTCCCCCTGTTTCGGCCTGATTCCGCGTCCCGCGGATCGGGCCGCCGTTTTTTTATCGCGTTCCGATTGCCGTTTCGTCGACAGCCGGAACATCACATGTTAAGATTCAGATAAAGCGGTAAGAATTGAGATGAGAAATAAAAACGATTCTGCCCGTTTCTAATCGAAATGGGCCGTTGCAGGCCATCTGAAAGGAGCTTATAAACAAATCAATGATTTATCTCGATAACAGCGCAACAACCAAGCCTTATGCCGAAGCAATGGATACGTACCGGACGGTGGCCGAGCAATTTTTTGCCAATCCGTCTTCGCTTCATAAACTGGGCGGGAAAAGCGAAGCCCTGCTGTCGCGCTCGCGCGAACAAGCTGCCTCGCTGCTCGGCGTCGATAAAAAAGAGATTGTGTTCACTTCGGGAGGTACGGAAGGCAACAATCTTGCTATAAAAGGAGCGGCGCTCGCCTACCGCGGCCGCGGCCGCGGCCGCCATCTGATCACGACGTCTGTTGAGCATGCTTCTGCCCTCAATGCGTTCGGACAGTTGGAAAATCTCGGCTTCGAGGTGACCTATCTGCCCGTGGATCACGAGGGCCGGGTATCTTTTGATGATTTTAAAAGGGCATACCGCGAAGACACGATTCTTGTTTCCGTCATGCACGTCAACAACGAAGTCGGGACGGTTCAGCCGATCCGGGAAATCGGAGAATTTCTGAAGGCACGCCCGACAACGGTTTTCCATGTGGATCATGTCCAGGGGTTTGCCAAGGTGCCGCTTCGGCTGGCGGAGAGCGGCATTGATTTATGCACGATTTCCGGCCATAAGTTTCACGGTCCGAAAGGGACGGGAATCCTTTACGTCCGCAACGGCACGCTGCTTGATCCTCTTTTCGCCGGGGGCGGCCAGGAAAATCAGCGAAGGTCCGGAACGGAAAATCTTCCGGGAATCTGCGGGATGGTCAGGGCGCTCAGGATGACTCTTGAGCGCGAAAATGAAGGAATTCTTCACCTGACCGCTCTGCAGAAGAGGCTTCGCGACGGACTGCCGCAGATCGGCGGGACAGTGATTCACACGCCGCAGAGCGGTGCGGCGCCTCATATTGTCAATGTCTCATTAAAGGGAATCAAGGCCGAAGTGCTGGTTCATGCTCTTGAAGAAAACGATATTTTTGTCTCTACGAAATCGGCGTGCTCCTCAAAAGATGATGAAGCAAGCGGCGTTCTTCTGGCAATGGGCGTACCCGAAGACGAAGCAAAAGAAGCGATACGGATCAGCACGGCTTTTGAAACGACGGCGGAGGAAATCGACGCTTTCCTTTCGGCACTCGCCGTTCAGACACGACAATTGAAAAGAGTAATGGGGTGAAACAGATGGTTTATGATTATTTGATCATCCGTTTCGGGGAAATTGCTATCAAGGGAAAGAATAAGAAAGCATTTGTCATGAAACTTGAGGATGATGTACGCGGGAAATTGAGCCGCTTTCCCCGTCTTTATATAAAACGGCATTTTGATGATATTGAAATTCAGTTGAACGGCGAAGACGCCGATCAAATCATTCCCATTCTTCAAAGAATCTTCGGCATCCAGAATATCTCTTCGGCAATTAAAGTCGGAAACGATCTGGATGCGATGCACAGCGGCGCGCTGCGCATCGCCGAGCAGGAAGAGGGCGTGAAAACATTTAAGATCGCCGCGCGCAGGAAGGACAAGCGATTTCCCGTTCACGGCAGCGAGCTGAACCGGGATCTGGGCGCATGGCTGCTGAAGCATTGTCCTCATCTTAGCGTCGATGTCCATCACCCGGATCTGATCCTGCGTGTGGAAGTCGGCTATCACGAAACCCGGATCTACGGGCATGAGTACAAAGGGGCGGGCGGCCTTCCGGTAGGCGCCAGCGGAAAAGTGCTGCTGATGCTGTCGGGAGGCATCGACAGTCCCGTCGCCGGCTATCTTCTGGCCAAACGGGGGGCGCTGATCGAGGCGATCCATTTTCAGAGCCCGCCTTATACGAGTGACCGCGCCAGACAGAAAGTGATCGATCTGTCAAAAAAGCTGCAGTCGTTCGGAGGGAGCGTGCGCCTGCACCTTGTGCCCTTCACGCGGGCACAGGTTGCGATCCGGGATGCCGTTCCGGAGGATTACCGTATTACGATCATGAGACGGCTGATGTTCCGGATTGCGGAAAAAGCAGCGGCAGAGAGCGGTGCCCTGGCTATTGCGACCGGGGAAAGTCTCGGCCAGGTTGCCAGCCAGACACTGGAAAGTATCAATACCATTAATCAAGTGACCGATCTTCCGGTTTTAAGGCCGTTAATTACGATGGATAAGCTGGATATTGCCGCTATTGCCAAGCAAATTGATACATATGAAATATCCATCCGTCCCTATGAAGACTGCTGCACGATTTTCCTGCCCAAAGCCCCGAGGACGCGTCCGGACAGATTCCATGCAGGCCGTTTTGAACGCTCGTTAGACATGGAAGATCTGGTGAATGAAGCGGTCCGGGGGATTGAAACGCTGACTTTTGAAAGCAGCGAAAGTGAGGATGCATTCAGCGGACTGCTCTGACCGGCTGTTTCAAAGCTTCTCATTTCTTCACCTTGTGCGATTTGCAATAATTACCACCGATCCTTGTGAATGCGGGAAATGGGGCCTGCACATGATAAGGGCACAAGGAGGTGAGAAACATGGCTGAAAATAACAGCAACAAGGTTCTCGTGCCGGGCGCAGAGCAGGCACTGGAACAAATGAAAATGGAAATTGCTTCCGAATTTGGTGTGCAATTAGGCCCCGATACGACTTCGCGCGCCAATGGTTCCGTTGGTGGTGAAATCACGAAGCGTCTCGTAGCGACTGCACAGCAGCAGCTCGGCGGAAAAGCGTTTTAATGAAAAAACGATCGTTTAAAGGGCGGCTCAGGCCGCCCTTTTTCTTATGGACTTTAGTCCGTTGAGTACGCGTAGCGTGCGAAACATAAAACCCCCTGCTATGCGGGGGGAGTACCAAGAC
>NZ_JAUUBW010000066.1:0-788 GCF_036598985.1 Sporolactobacillus sp. KGMB 08714 | reverse complement strand
ATGAGGTTGTGGGCCAACGCTAACAGGCCGAATTCAATCGAGACTTTGTCCAGTCCTCGCAGATGAAATCGGCGGAAATCCATATTCTGTTTCAGATTGCCAAAGACCGGTTCCACTTCCAGTTTTCGTTGCCGGTACTTCGCTCGGCCTTCTTCCGAATAGAGGGCCTGTCTTGCTTTGGCTTTAACTTCTTCATAAACCGGATTGTAGTGAACCTGACGATTTCCCTTGGCCTTGGTACACTTCGCCTTGAATGGACAGCCGGAACAGTCCTCGCATTCATAGATCTTGAAGTCCCTTTTATAGCCATAATGATCGGTGCGTGTCATGTATTTCCTGAAAAGGACCCTCTGTTTGTTGGGACAGATAAACCGATCGTTTTTCTCATCGTAATCCCAGTTCTGAACTTTACTGAGCTCCTTCTTGAACTTGCGCTGTTCCTCTTTCCTCAGCTGATTATAGGGGATGAGTGCCTGGTACTGTTCTTCCAGGAGATGCACATAGTTTTCCTCACTGCCGTATCCCGCGTCAGCGATGATGCTTTCGGGATGGCCGACAGGTGAATCCGCCAGCTGCTTCAAATGGGAAATCAGCGTTCGTGTATCCGTTGGATTCTGATGCAGGGTGTAGAACAGAATCATCTGGTTCTCTGTCCCCATCTGCACGTTGTATCCAGCTTTGAGCTGGCCGTTCTTCATGTGATCCTCTTTCATCCGCATGAAGGTGGCGTCCGGATCGGTTTTGGCATAACTGTTGCGCTCACCGCAGGTAGCCAGTTGTTTTTCATA
>NZ_JAUUBW010000065.1:0-806 GCF_036598985.1 Sporolactobacillus sp. KGMB 08714 | reverse complement strand
CTTTTCATTTTTTAAGACATAGCCGTAAGCCCGGATCCGGCCGTCTTCGTTCTGAAAATAAACGCCCTGGATCTCGGGGGCGAATCCCGGGAACCGGTTGATGCTCTCCTCCAGCGCCAGGAAGTATTTCTGAGCGGTGGCGCTCCATTTCTCCCCGGGAACCACGCAGATGATGCCCGGAGGATAGGGCAGCGCCCCTTCCAGCGCGACCCGTCCCTGAATGTCGGTCAGCGGAACGAGCTCGCCGTGATTGCGGACCAGCTCCCAGTTCGCCGCCTGCGGATTCAGCACATACTCCGGCAGCGTCTCTCTTCGGAACAGGGCCCACTGCGCCTGTTTCACGTCGCGTTCTTTGTAGAAATCATGCATTTCCTGGCATAGCTTCCTGATCGTGTAGCCGCTATAGCGCTCGGCGTGACTGCGGTAGATCGTCGGCAGAACCCGCTCCAGCGGCACGTCCGCCTTGACGCACTGTTCAAAATGCGCGATCTGCGAGACGAGATTCTGCATCTTCGTCTCCGTTTCCGCCGGGGTCAGCAGGAACAGAATCGAGTTGAGGTCGCATTTTTCCGGCACAATCCCGTTCTCTCTCAGATAGTTGGCCAGGATGGTGGCCGGGATGCCGAAGGCTTCGTACTTCCCGCTTTCCGCGTCAATCCCCGGAGTCGTTAACATAAACTTGCACGGGTCGACGAAATATTGATTCTCTTCATACCCCGCGAAGGAATGCCATTTTTCGTTCGGATGGAACTTAAAATAGTCCAGATCGCCGGCCATTTTTTCTGTATCGCCGGCCTGCCATTTTT
>NZ_JAUUBW010000064.1:0-870 GCF_036598985.1 Sporolactobacillus sp. KGMB 08714 | reverse complement strand
GATGTAAAGCTCGGCGATCTGCTGATTCACGAGGGGCCGGCCTATCAGGCGGAGCGGCACGCGGCGAAAGTCTACAACGCGGACAAGACCTACTTCGTGATGAACGGCACCTCCACCTCCAACGCCGTGGTCGGCAACGCGCTGATTTCGCCCGGAGACCTCGTGCTTTTTGACCGCAACAACCATAAGTCCGTCTACAACGGCACCCTGGTCGAGGCCGGCGGCATCCCCGTCTATCTGGAAACGGCCCGCAACCCGTTCGGGTTCATCGGCGGCATCGACAGCCACTGTTTCGAGGAGGATTACCTGAGAGGGCTGGTGGCCAAGATCGATCCGGAGAAAGCCAAAGCGGAACGGCCCTTCCGGCTGGCGGCGATCCAGCTCGGCACCTATGACGGGACGATTTACAACGCCCGCCAGGTCGTCGACCGCATCGGCCATCTGTGCGACTACATTTTATTCGATTCGGCCTGGGTCGGCTATGAGCAGTTCATTCCGATGATGCGGGACTGCTCGCCGCTGCTGCTGAATCTGACAGAAAAAGATCCCGGCATCTTTGTCACCCAGTCCGTGCACAAACAGCAGGCAGGTTTTTCGCAGGCCTCCCAGATTCATAAAAAAGACAGCCACATCAAGGGACAGGCCCGCTACTGCAACCATAAACGGTTCAACAACGCCTACATGCTGCACGCCTCGACCAGCCCCTTCTATCCGATTTTTGCCTCGCTGGACGTGAACGCAAAAATCAACGAAGGGGAAGCGGGACGCCGCCTGTGGCTGGACTGTGTCAAAGTCGGGATCAACGCAAGAAAAGAAGTCTTAAGTAAATGCACCTTAATTAAACCATTTATTCCGACACAAGTAAAAGGG
>NZ_JAUUBW010000063.1:0-1043 GCF_036598985.1 Sporolactobacillus sp. KGMB 08714 | reverse complement strand
GGCGGCCAAAGAGGCGTACGGCTGGCACCATGAGCCGTTCTTTGTCCCGGAGGCCGTCCGGGCCCACTTCCAGACGCTGGCGGCCGCGGGACAGCAGGAAGAGGCGGCCTGGAATGCCCGGCTGGCGGCGTATGCCCAGGCGTATCCGGCGCTCGCGGCGCAGCTGAAAGCGGCCATTGAAGGCCAGCTGGCCGCGGACTATGCCGAAAAGCTGCCGGTCTATGCGCCGGGAACGAAGCAGGCGACGCGGGCGTCCTCGGGCGAGGTAATCAACGGGCTCGCCCGGACGGTGCCGGCGCTGTTCGGCGGCGCAGCCGATCTGGCGTCGTCAACGAAAACCGCGATCCGGGCCGGGGGCGATTTTCTGCCGGGTACGTATGCCGGGCGGAACATCTGGTTCGGCGTCCGGGAATTTGCGATGGCGGCGGCGGTCAACGGGCTGGCGCTGCACGGCGGGGTGATTCCGTTTGGGGCGACGTTCTTTGTCTTCTCGGATTATGCGAAGCCGGCGATCCGGCTGGCCGCGCTGATGGGGATTCCGTCGATCTTCGTCTTCACGCATGACTCGATCGCCGTCGGCGAGGACGGGCCGACGCATGAACCGGTCGAGCAGCTGGCCGGGCTGCGGGCGATTCCGAACCTGACGGTGCTGCGTCCGGCGGACGGCAACGAAGTGCGCGAGGCGTGGAAGCTGGCGGTGGAAAGCCGGAACCGTCCGACCCTGATCGTACTGACCCGCCAGGGCGTCGAAACACTGCCGGGCGAAGCGGAGCATGCCGCTGAAGGGGTGCGCCGGGGCGGCTATGTGGTCTCGGAAGCGGCCGGCGGCCGACCGGAAGGGATTCTGATCGCGACCGGGTCGGAGGTGGCGCTGGCCGCCGAAGCGCAGGCGCTTCTGGAGCGGGCCGGCCATCCGGTGCGGGTGGTCAGCCTGCCGTCGTGGGAGCTGTTCCGGCAGCAGCCGCAGGCGTACCGGGACCGGGTGCTGCCGCCGGACGTCCGGGCGCGGGTCGGCATCGAGATGGCGTCGCCGCTCGGCTGGC
>NZ_JAUUBW010000062.1:0-1135 GCF_036598985.1 Sporolactobacillus sp. KGMB 08714 | reverse complement strand
GGCACTATAGCCGGTATGCGGATAAATATAAGGCAACTCTGCGTATCCGAAGAAAACCGGGAGAGATCATGGAGGTCGATTGGGCCGGGGCAACAGCATTCATATGTGACCGGGATACAGGAGAAAAACTCAAAGCTTATATCTTCATTGCGACACTCCCATGTAGCCAGTTGTCTTATGCCGAAGCCACATTATCTATGGACCTTCGTTCATGGATCATCGCCCATCGTCATGCGTATGAGTATTTCGGAGGAGTGACACAGATTGTCGTCCCGGATAATTTGAAGACAAGCGTGACGAAGCATACCCGAAAAGAGCTCGTTTTGAACCCCGTTTATAGAGAAATGGCAGACTACTATCACACCGTCGTGATGCCAGCTCGTGTTCGTACCCCAAAAGATAAGGCCAATGTGGAAAACTCTGTTGGCATCCTTTCAACATGGATCATCGCTGCATTGAGAAACATTCCGTGTTTTAGTATGGATGAATTGAATGAAGAAGTCTGGAAGAAGTTAGAGGAATTTAATAACCGTCCTTTTACACGCAAAAAGGGCAACCGCTTTTCAGCGTTTAAAGAAGAGGAGAAATTCGCACTTTCTCCTCTTCCGGACCGCCCTTATAAAATGTCTGAATGGAAAACAGCGAAGGTTCGTCCTGACTATCATATCTCTGTCGAAAGCATGTTTTATTCGGTTCCCTACGAATACATCAATCGACAAGTAGAAGTCAAACTATCAGACGATCTCGTTGAGATCTTTTTCAACCATATGCGCGTTGCCTCACATAGACGATTATATGGGAAATTCGGTCAATTATCCACTATCCGCGACCACATGCCTGACCATCATCTGTTATTTGTGGATCAAACCCCTGAGGCTGCACAAAGCTGGGCCGAGAGTATCGGGTCAGCAACGTGGAGCCTCGTGCGTTATATTTTAAACACCTATCCGACAGAAAAGCAGGCGTTAAACTCCATTTTTTCACTTAAAAAACTGGAACAGCGCTATACCAAATATGAAATTGAGCGTGCCTGTAAGATGGCTCTCTCTATGACCCAAAGACCGACGGTCAAGGTCCTTCAGACCATCTTGAAAAACAACAAAAAGAATGATGCCGAACAAGAAATGAAACGTCG
>NZ_JAUUBW010000061.1:0-1494 GCF_036598985.1 Sporolactobacillus sp. KGMB 08714 | reverse complement strand
TGCTGCTTTTTTCAGTTGTTTGCGGTAGCTGGTGGGCAGTTTTTCCAGAAAACTTTCGACGATCGTATCAATGGCTCCTTCAGATAGAGCGGGTTCGTCCTCGAACGCCTCTTGAAACAAGGTGATGAGCTGTTGAATGGCCTCGATATAGGTAACATCGGCGAGTTCATCCACCATCAGATAAAACAATTCGCCCAGAGTCCGATCATCTTCCTGTTCACGATGCTGCACCGCAAGCAGGGAATAGCCAATGGCCACGCAAGCTGTGTGGGCAAAGATTCCGTCATAAGACAGTCCCTGATATTTGGCTAGTCGAAGATACTGCTTGCACATCTTGAAATACATCTCGATCGACCAGCGTTTCCCATAAAGTCGAATCAGTTCATCCTCTGAAAGCTGTGTGTCTGTCGATGCCAGGACAAGATAATCCTTGCGTTTCCGGCGATTGCGAACATAGACCAGTTTCAGAGGGATGTTTTTCTCTCCCTCGACAACGGCTTCGACCAGGACTGAGAGCAGATAGCGCGACCGTCCGCGGCGTTTCTTCTGGGCTTTGAAGATCGCTTTGACGTCCATCATTTGACCGTTGAACCGGTAATACACTTTTTTGGACCTTTTGACCATGGCAACGGCATGAAGTCCTAGCTGATGCAGCTGATAAAACATCTTTGGGCTTGAGAACCACGAGTCAAACAGGACATAGGATGCGTGGACACCTTGACTCAGAGCGGATGAGATCAGTTCCCGAACGACATCGGTTGCTTTTCGCTGCGCCTGAAGTTTGCGTCTTCCGGAATTCGTCCGGGCATCGGCTTTCGTGCTACAAATCTGATTCTGACCGGAGAGCAGGGAAAAAGTGACGGGCAGGAATGTGTTACCGTCACTCCAACCGAGCTGCAGGAAGCGAAACCCTCGTGTCTGTCGATGTTTGGCGTGGTCGAACTGGAACGCCGCCAGTTCCACGTGTTTGGCATGAGCCCGTTCGTACATGGAATCGTCGACGATGAACACGTTCTTCCGTGTTGAATCCGTCAAGGGCTGGATCAGTTGAATGATCTGGCAACAGAGCAGAATCAGGAATTTTTGCCAGTTGATCTTGCCGTTGTTAAGCAAATTGCGGAACGTCTTATCTGAGAAGTTCAGCTGATTCTGATGTTTCAGATAATCGCGATAGGCAGACTTGTTTGAGAAGATGGTGCTGATCAGATAGCAGAACAGTACCCGAAAGGGGATCCCTTTTTCCTTGGTGGCCTGTGAGATCCGTGCAATCTGAGCCAAATGAAATCGGGTAAAAAAGGTTTGAACGGAAGCTGAAATTCCAAGAGATGAACGGTCATTTCGTGTTATACTTTTCATGTGGCATGAACACTCCTCGATTAATTGGGATTCGACACTTCAATTATACCGAGTTATCGGTGTTCATGCTTTTATTTTTTGTGTTACCCCCTTATCGGATAAGGCTTAAACACTGTTTTTGGTGTTTCAAGTTTTAGT
>NZ_JAUUBW010000060.1:0-1620 GCF_036598985.1 Sporolactobacillus sp. KGMB 08714 | reverse complement strand
GATGAGCGAAAAACGAGAGGGAAAAAATGTCCCTCTCGTTTTTCACTACAGACTGACCTTTTGAGACAGCCTCTTAACCTTAAATCTGAAACATGATTGTGATAAAAGCTTTCTGTATTTTCAAGTATTTACATTAAATAAAACATACGGGTATATATGCAATAAGCTTTGATAGTGAAAATACCAAGTGTTTAGCAAAGGGAAAAGGCGGGTTGTGTCGCAACTTATATAGATGGGTGATTTTTACTAGCAGATCGTTTCTTAAATAATATTAATATACGGTTCTCATTGGGTGATGGATTCCATTTTATACTTCCATCGAAGGAACGAGATTATGGCTGATCTCCTGAAGATGAAGTTCAATGCGCTGCTTTAATTCGTCTTTAGAAGCAACACGAATAGGGCGCAGGCAGCTTTTGCTCATTTTCGCGAAAAAGGATTCAATGATGTCCAGCCAGGATCCGTGCGTTGGGGTGAAAACAAACTCAAATGGATTAGGAACGGTTTCTAAGTAAGCGCGCGTTTCTTTTGAAGTATGGGCTGGATGATTATCCAGAATCACTTGAATGCGAAGAACCGGATCGTTTAAAAAGCAGGGGTTCAAAAGGCCTGCCATTTCCTGTCGGAACCTGTCGAATAAGGTTTGAATAGCGTGAAAAGAGATGAAAATCCAGGAACTTTTCCCTGTTCAATATTTTGTCACACTTTTCTATAATACAAATGAATGCTTGAAGAGAAATCAGAAATCGAAGCTCTTGGCAGAGTTTCGGTTTTTTTTTCAGGTGAAATGAAATCGTCTCTGCAAAACAATAGAGCCGCTTTTTCGGAACGAACGAAGTACCCAAAATAAAGGGGCGGTAAAGATGGACAATCAATGGTTGATGCTCGCCGTCTCGATCAATGAAGGGCGGTGACGGAAAGCATGGGAGAGGATGTTTCCTACCGGAGCGGTTCATGGGACGACATGGGCCGGGCGATCGCTCAAATTTCATCCTGGGGCGGCGTACTGGAGCGCATGCGCCAGGTGGACCGGACCTTTCAGCAGATCCAAAATGCGATTGATGATCTGGACGAGGACCGGCGCCTCTGGTTTTCGTACAAAAGCCAGGCTGGGGCGCTCGACAAACTGGGTCAGGACTACCGGAAACTGGACACGTTTACGGGTGAGGCCGGCGATGCCGTCAGCCGCCACATCGATGATCCTTTTTACAAACAGATGGACGCCTTTATTGCGGAAATGGCGCAGGTTTCGATCAGCCAGTATCACATCCCAAACACGCTGAACGTTAAGGAATACCAAGCAGCCAGTCCGCTCGCCTCCGTCGCCGCCTATGAGCCAGTGACCAAACAGTCGATCACGTTCGACGATCTCTTGAACAGCAGCAGCCTGATGGCCGCCTCGCTGAAAAAGGAATACGAAATCTACCGGGCCGCGGCCGGAAAACAGGCGGGAGACGTGACTTTCGATCAGTACAAAGAGAGCATCCAGTACAGCCGCGGCTTCGACTACCGGTCGATCAAAGACAAGCAGATGGACCAAGAATTCTGGGTGAACCTCGGCATCGGAGCGGCAGTCGTCATCCTGACGATCGCCTGCCCGCCGGCCGGGATCGCCGCGGG
>NZ_JAUUBW010000059.1:0-1636 GCF_036598985.1 Sporolactobacillus sp. KGMB 08714 | reverse complement strand
TGAGGAATCAAACACGGAAACAACGGATCTGCGGATCCGAAGCAAGCGATATTTTATGGAGAGTTTGATCCTGGCTCAGGACGAACGCTGGCGGCGTGCCTAATACATGCAAGTCGTGCGCACGGAAGGGAGCTTGCTCCCGGAAGTGAGCGGCGGATGGGTGAGTAACACGTGGGCAACCTGCCTGAAAGACGGGGATAACTCCGGGAAACGGGAGCTAATACCGGATAGGGCTCCGACACCGCCTGGTGTCGGAGGGAAAGATGGTTTCGGCCATCGCTTTCAGAGGGGCCCGCGGTGCATTAGCTGGTTGGCGGGGCAACGGCCCACCAAGGCAACGATGCATAGCCGACCTGAGAGGGTGATCGGCCACATTGGGACTGAGACACGGCCCAAACTCCTACGGGAGGCAGCAGTAGGGAATCTTCCGCAATGGACGCAAGTCTGACGGAGCAACGCCGCGTGAGCGAAGAAGGTTTTCGGATCGTAAAGCTCTGTTGCCGGAGAAGAACGGGAGGGAGAGGCAATGCTCCCTTCGTGACGGTATCCGGCCAGAAAGCCACGGCTAACTACGTGCCAGCAGCCGCGGTAATACGTAGGTGGCAAGCGTTGTCCGGAATTATTGGGCGTAAAGCGCGCGCAGGCGGCTTCTTAAGTCTGATGTGAAAGGCTGCGGCTCAACCGCAGACGGTCATTGGAAACTGGGGAGCTTGAGGGCAGAAGAGGAGAGTAGAATTCCACGTGTAGCGGTGAAATGCGTAGAGATGTGGAGGAATACCGGTGGCGAAGGCGGCTCTCTGGTCTGCAGCTGACGCTGAGGCGCGAAAGCGTGGGGAGCAAACAGGATTAGATACCCTGGTAGTCCACGCCGTAAACGATGAATGCTAGGTGTTAGGGGGGTCCAACCCCTTAGTGCTGAAGTCAACACATTAAGCATTCCGCCTGGGGAGTACGACCGCAAGGTTGAAACTCAAAGGAATTGACGGGGGCCCGCACAAGCAGTGGAGCATGTGGTTTAATTCGAAGCAACGCGAAGAACCTTACCAGGTCTTGACATCCTCCGACCGCCTGAGAGATCAGGCTTTCCCCTTCGGGGGACGGAGTGACAGGTGGTGCATGGTTGTCGTCAGCTCGTGTCGTGAGATGTTGGGTTAAGTCCCGCAACGAGCGCAACCCTTGATCCTAGTTGCCAGCATTGAGTTGGGCACTCTAGGGTGACTGCCGGTGACAAACCGGAGGAAGGTGGGGATGACGTCAAATCATCATGCCCCTTATGATCTGGGCTACACACGTGCTACAATGGGCGGTACAAAGGGCCGCGAGACCGCGAGGTTGAGCGAATCCCGGAAAGCCGCCCCCAGTTCGGATTGCAGGCTGCAACCCGCCTGCATGAAGCCGGAATTGCTAGTAATCGCGGATCAGCATGCCGCGGTGAATCCGTTCCCGGGCCTTGTACACACCGCCCGTCACACCATGAGAGCGGGTAACACCCGAAGTCGGTGGGAGAACCCTTTGGGGACTCAGCCGCCGAAGGTGGGACCCGTGATTGGGGTGAAGTCGTAACAAGGTAGCCGTATCGGAAGGTGCGGCTGGATCACCTCCTTTCTAAGGAAAGCGGGTTTCTCAGCGCAGCGTT
>NZ_JAUUBW010000058.1:0-1668 GCF_036598985.1 Sporolactobacillus sp. KGMB 08714 | reverse complement strand
TGAAGAATGGGTTGACTTTTTTTCAAGCGAATCCGATAGCGTTCTTCGGCAGAACGTTTTTCCTTTTTCAGTTCACGTTCAATGGTGAAAAGTTGATTACAGTAGTCGAGCCCCTCCTTGGCCGTAACGGATGATTCTTTGGCTGAAGGAGGAAGAGCTTTCAATGCTTCGTCAAATTTGCGTCGGGCATGGGCCCAGCAACAGACGAGCGTGACTTTTTCGACTTTATGATAACCGGCATAACCGTCAACTTGAAGATAGCCGTGAAAACCATCCAAAAATTTGGCTGGATGCTTACCGGCACGTGTCGTCTGATAATCGTAAAGGACGGTCGGTGGTCCGACTTGTCCGCTGCGATAGAGCCACAAATAGGATTTGGAGGTCGCCGGACGACCGGGTTCACGCAGAACCTGCAGCGTGGTTTCATCTTATGGAAAGTCATTTATTATGTAAAGTTGAGGGGTAAAATGTCGCACGAACGCAGGGTATGCGGCATAACCGCTCAACATAATTATTTAGATGTTTTCCCGGAGCCAGTCAATCAATGCTTCTTTTTCACCATCAGTGTATTCTTCTACAGTGTCTGTAATTAGAGTACCAGCCTGCTCAATATATTTTCTTTTCAGTTCAGGGCTACATCTTGCATAAATTTCCGTTGTGGTGACTGATGAATGTCCAAGAAAATCCCTAATATATATAAGGTTCACTCCATTTTCAAGAAGATGCATTGCTTTGGAATGTCTCAATATATGCGGATGTAGCTTAGACGGAAATAAATCTGATCTTGCTTTGCGTGCTATTTGTCCATATTTATCAAGTACATAGGACACTCCTGACCTTGACAAGGTTTTATTATATCTGTTAACAAATACTGGGTGCCTCGTGTCATTAATACCAGCGAAATTCAAATAAGTTTTTATAATGTTCGCGGCGTTGGTACTTATAGGGACTACTCTTGATTTATTTCCTTTTCCTGTTAGGGTAAGCGTGTTTGGACTTCGAAAGGCAATGTCGCCAACTCTTAAATCGATGAGTTCCTGAACTCTGCAACCCGATTCGTACATTAAAGCAATCATTGCAAGCTCGCGAATACCTTGCATAGAATGGCTGTTAGGTATTTTGAGGAGATATTCAACGGCTGCTTCACTTAGATATTCGACAGATTTCTGTGGTGCTTTCTTTATACGTATTTTTAAGACACCCTGACATAAGGCACTTTCCTCCGGACTTCTGCGTATGACATAGCTACAGAAAGCTTTTAACGCCGCGAGGCGTTGGTTTCTTGAACGAATACTGCAACCTCTTGATTGTTCCAACCAGTCCAAAAATCCAGTTATATTATCTGCATTCAACATATCCATTTTAAGTTTACTGATCTTGCAGGTGCCAGCTTCTTCAAGGTACTTATAGAAAAGTATGAATGCATCCCGGTATGATTTAATTGTATTGGTTGACAGGCCTGCCTCTCCACCAAGATATTCAGTAAAGAAGTTGGTAACATAATAAGATAATTCCTTTTTACGCATAGTTACACCTCCGGAAAGATCTTTTCTGCATTTTCGAGGCTAAACTGAAGGATATCAATAAAGTACTGTTTAGTTAAACGCAGATATTTTTCTGTCGATTCCACATCTTTGTGCCCAAGATAGGTGCTGAGGATTGGAAGCG
>NZ_JAUUBW010000057.1:0-1966 GCF_036598985.1 Sporolactobacillus sp. KGMB 08714 | reverse complement strand
TCCTACGGACATTATATCCGGCAATGAATGGACGGGCAATTCCGTCAGCTTTCGGTCAAAATCAAGCGTCAATAACACCATTCGTCTTTTTCATCGCTTCGCTACGGACCATCATCTCCTCATAAAACTGGTTCAGACAGGCGATCATGTCTTCTTTCCGGTAGTAGACGTTGGGCAGGACTTCCGAAAGATCTGCAAGATCCGCGTTCTTCGGGTCAAGGACATAAAGCATGGCGTTGGTCCGCGCCAAGGCCTCAATAAGCGAGAAGATGAAGTACGATTTTCCTCACCTGTTCCCCCAGCAATGAGCATATGGGGAAGCTGATCATAGTCCCACCAGACGTTTTTCATGAGCTTAAGCCTGCCGTGCTCTGCCTTGACTTCATCAATCGTGATCCGGTTGGCAATCATGTCGTAAAGCAGCGTGTATTCGATATAAGCATCCTTGGGCTCTTTTTCCACCAGTTCACAGTACAAGCCGCTTTCCAACTTCTTTTCCAAGTGCAAAAATTGGTCTTGGTATTTTCCCAAGGGTATTTCGACATGGATATGAATCAACCCATTTTTGAGTCGGTAGTATAGCTTTGGGAAATGAGTGATGCGCTCCTTTGCCCTGCCGGATGACCCCTCCTTGAAGAGGCCGTCACGCTGAACCTGCTCGGATTCATACCATTTATTTTCTAAGATCATTTTAGCCAGCTTTTGACGGTGCACGAGCTGTTTCACGCGATCCCGACGAAAGCGGTCATAAAGCCAGGCAGCAAGCAGGCATACTCCTGCGGCTGCTAGGACACTGAAAACCAGATAGGGTGTGATTGGCAGCTGAAAACGTCCATCACGGAAAAGTTGGATCTTTTGCCAATCTATATGCATAAGTTGCTTCCCATGAAAAATCAGCAAGACGAACAGGAAAACGAGAATAAGTGACGTAGCGGCAAAACGAAAGACCAGATGCTGATCGCTCGCTCGAATCCGTTTTCCTTTATAGACAAAATGGTTCATCGGTAATCCTTTCCGGAAAATGAAAAGGTGTTATTTTCCTTTTGTTTGCGGCTGGGGCTGTTGACTCGGTGAACGAGAGATGGACTGCTTATTTATCAGCACAATGTCATCAGCCTTGATATACCAGTCCACATCTGCTCCTCGGAACGTCGCGGTTGCCACCGTATTTGCCACTGGGTTGACCAGTTCGACTTCGGCATTATAGTTATACTCTTTTAACGGGATGGCGGCCGGAATACTGACCTGTATCATCTGCCCTTGTCCACGAGATTTCAGGTCATAGGTGCGTTCCTTGATTTCGTCACTGACTGTGCCGTCCTCATTATTAACGTGCACTTCACGGCGGAGTGCGGAGAATTTCAGCGCGCCAAATGTCTTGTCCTTATCAATCACAATGCCTTCAGCTAATCTCATTTTTTGCCCTCCTTATGCTTTCAGCATGTCGTCTGCATGCAGAATATAATTTTTAAAACCACGAGCACCAATTTTATAACCCTCTGCGGTAATCCGAGGATTGATCAGTTTCACTTTGTCTTCGACCTCAAAATGCTTTTCACCCGCTTCCGGAGGCAGCACCAAAACGATATCATCTGCTCGCTGGATATCGGAATACAAATTGTAGCTGCGGGAAAGGAGCATCGTGCGACCATTAAACCGGCGCTGTTCCACATTGCCTTCTCCGGCATATTCCAAATTTCCAAAGGTCTTTTCCATATTTGGAATAACAAATTTCAATTTCAATGTTTTTTCCTCTTTTCTTTTTTTTACTTGCAAATTAAACTCTGCATACATGTTAATAGTTGGGGAAGGAGGAGCCCTCCCATCTTGTTTTGGTTGAGCCATGAGGATTCAACTCCTTTAAATTTTGAATGTTAAATTTGGGCAAGAAAAAAGAGGCTGTCTCAAAAGCCCTGTTAAAACTCAAGAACCGGAGAGAAAATTTGTAAAAAAATTTCTCTCCGGT
>NZ_JAUUBW010000056.1:0-153185 GCF_036598985.1 Sporolactobacillus sp. KGMB 08714 | reverse complement strand
GCGCCTTGAGACGCTGGTCGGTAATCCAAGGCTTATAGCCTTAGAGCAAACCACCCTTTGAAGGGTGGTTTTGATTGTGGGGAAAATTTTTAAAAGGGAAACAACTCTACTTGACTTATGGTGAACTTTCATCTAAAATACACATAACATACTTTACCATACTAGTGAAGTAAAGCAAAACAACCGGAGGTTATTGACTGACGGGTTGCAGTTTAAACGGAACCTGAAGGAAGAAGGCTTTCTTCCCTTTTATTTGGATAAACAAAAGAAAGAGAAAAGCTGCAGAGAAGGAGAAAATCTTAATGACACAACCGTTTATGTTTGAAAGGCCGCTCGGGCTGCGGGATACGCTTCCCGAGGCTCAGCGGTCGATCGCCGGGCTGGAAGCGATTTTCCGCCGGGAACTGCTGCGCTGGGGCTACGATTTTATAAAGACCCCTGCGCTGGAGTACGCTGAAACGATCGGACGCGCTTCGGCCATCGAAGACGGCCAGCTGTTCAAATTTCTGGACGTCGAAGGGCGTCCGGTCGTACTCCGCCCGGATATGACGACGCCGATTGCGCGGATAGCGGCTTCCAGTCTGAGGAAGCAGCCGCTTCCGCTGCGCCTTGCCTATACGGCGGCACTGTACCGGAGCCAGAGGAGAGAAGGCGGGCACCCGAGTGAATTCGAGCAGACCGGAGCGGAACTGATCGGCGACGCGACACCTTATGCGGATGTGGAAGTGATCTCGCTGCTGATGACGCTGCTTAAGAAGGCCGGACTTCGGTCGATCCGGCTCGCGGTCGGCCATGTCGGATTTGTCAATGCTTTTTTCTATGATATTGTAAAAGACAAGGAAACGGTCAGACAGCTTCGCAATTTGCTTTATAATAAAAATGATGTCGGGTTTCATGAATATGTCGCTTCGCTGCACTTATCCGATCGATCGGCGAAAAGACTGAATACATTTATCGATTCAAGAAGGATGGATAATCAGGCGACGCTTGATTTTCTGAGAGAACTGACGGCCGGATCGTCAATTCCTGTACGTTCCTATTATCAACATATCGTTGAACTCATTCAGCTGCTGAAAATCGATCATCTCGATGGCCGGATTGATTTGGATATCACGCTGATGCCGCATCTCAGCTATTATACAGGATTTGTTTTTCAAGGATTCGGCGGGGGGCTTGGTTTTCCGGTGGCAAGCGGCGGCCGCTATGACGATCTGCTGGCACAGTTTCACCGCCCGTGTCCGGCGACCGGTTTCGGCATCCGGATCGACCGGCTGATGAGCGTGGCAGGCGGAACTCCGGCCGAACCGCACAAACAGGCGGTCATCTATGATCGGGAAAATGCGGGGAAAGCAATGCGCTTTGCCGCACGGGAGAGGGAAAAAGGACGCACTGTCGTTCTGCAGCATGCGGACGGCATTACTGATGCCGAAGCCTTTGCGCGGCAGTTTGAAACGATTGAACGCTTTTTGAAATCTGAGGAAACGGAGACAAAAGGATGAATGAATCGGTTATTACGGTGGCGATGCCGAAGGGCCGGATTTTCGGCGATGCGTGCCGCCTCCTAAGAAACGCCGGATTCGAACTGCCCGTCACGTTCGAAACGACGCGCAAATTGATTTTAGATCCGGATGCTGCACCCTTTCGCTTTATTCTTGCCAAACCGGTCGATGTGCCGACTTACGTTGAGTACGGCGCTGCGGATATAGGGATTGCCGGAAAAGATGTCCTGCTCGAGAGCCGGCGCGATGTTTATGAAATGGTCGATCTCGGCATCAGCAGATGCCACATGGCCGTGGCAGGGCTTCCCGGACACCGCAGCAAGAATCCTTATTTGAAGATTGCGACAAAGTATCCGAACATTGCTTCCGATTTTTATCGGCGCCGCGGTGAACAGATTGATCTGATTGCGCTGAACGGTTCTATTGAACTGGCTCCTATCGTCGGTCTGGCAGATGCCATTGTCGACATTGTTTCCACGGGAACGACACTCAGAGAGAACGGATTGATTGAGTTTGACCGGCTGATGGATATCAGTTCGCGGCTGATCGTCAATCCGGTCAGCTATCGCTTGAAAAAGCCCGTCATTGACGAGATTGTTGAGAAAATGATCCGGGCTACGGGAGGAATCAAAGTTGGAATGGATTGAAAACGGGAATTTAAGTTTTTTAAAGAAAAGGAAAGTTGAGGCCAAAGAAGAGGCGCAGCAATCTGTCCGTGAGATCATTGCACAGGTCAGAGCCGGAGGCGACAAAGCGCTGAAAGCTTATACAAAACAATTCGACGGAATCGAACTGGAAAAGCTGCGCGTTTCGGATGAAGAGGCGGCCGCAGCTTATCGCCGCATTCCTGAAGAAGTGATCCGGGCAATCCGCCGGGCGGCCAAGAATATCCGTGCCTTCCATGAAAAGCAAAAGCCTTCGTCATGGACAGAAACAGTGGAATACGGCGTCGTCCTCGGACAGAAGGTAACAGCACTTGATTCGGTCGGTGTCTATGTACCGGGCGGGACCGCGAGCTATCCTTCGTCTGTCCTGATGGGCGCTCTCCCGGCCCTCGTTGCCGGAGTCGGGCGCGTTGTTCTGGTCTCTCCGCCTCAGAAAAACGGTTTGATTGCGGACGGGGTGCTTGCTGCCGCTCATGAGATCGGCATTAAGGAGATTTACCAGGTCGGAGGGGCGCAGGCGATTGCGGCGCTCGCTTACGGAACCGAAACCATCCGTCCGGTTGATAAAATTGTCGGGCCCGGGAACCTGTACGTGATGCTGGCAAAAAAACAGGTGTTCGGCGATGTCGCGATCGACAGCCTTGCCGGACCGAGCGAAATTGCGATTCTGGCTGACGAGACGGCGCATCCGGAATGGGTAGCTGCCGATCTGCTTTCCCAGGCGGAACATGATAAACTGTCGATGCCCGTACTGATCACGACGTCCCGGCAGCTCGCTGAGGAAGTCGACAGAGAAGTCGACCGCCGGCTCGCGGTGCTGCCGCGGCATGAAATCGCCGGTCCGGCGATTGAAACGGTCGGGAAGATTGTGCTTGCGGCCGATCTTAAGGAAGGGGCCCGATTTGTAAATCAAATCGCTCCGGAACATCTTGAACTGGCGACGGCCGATCCCGAATCCGTTCTGCCGCTGATCCGGCATGCGGGAGCCATTTTTCTCGGCATGTACAGCTCGGAGCCGGTCGGCGATTACTTTGCCGGCCCCAATCATATTATTCCGACAAACGGATCGGCCCGCTATGCGAGCCCTCTCGGCGTTGAGAGTTTTGTTAAACGGTCAAGTCTGATCCGATACACGGATGAAGCGCTGAAAGCAAACGGTCCGGCGATTGCCGCTTTCGCCCGATTCGAAGGGCTGGAAGGCCATGCACGGGCCGTCGAAGAGCGCATGAAGGGGGCCGCTGTTCATGAATAAACGGACAGGCGCAGTCGAGCGGAATACTCTTGAAACACAGATCAAACTGCATTTTGCGATCGACGGCAGCGGCGAATCGCGCCTTGAAACCGGCGTGCCCTTCCTGACTCACATGCTGACGCTTTTCGCGAAGCACGGCCTGTTTAATCTCGGCATCGAGGCGCAAGGAGATACCGACGTGGACGATCATCATACGACGGAAGACATCGCCATCTGTCTCGGGCAGGCAATCCGCCAGGCGCTTGGGGACAAAAAAGGAATCAATCGGTACGGTTATGCCGTTATCCCGATGGATGAGGCACTGTCGGACGTAGCCATCGACCTCAGCGGCCGCCCGTATTTTGTCTTTCACGGAACTTTGCCCGCTCAGAAAGTCGGCACGTTCGATACGGAACTGGTACCTGAATTTCTCGATAAGCTTTCTATTGAAGCGCGCATGAATCTGCATGTAACCGTTCGTTACGGAGAAAATACGCATCACATCATCGAGTCGATTTTTAAAGCACTCGGGCGCGCCCTTGACGCGGCATCGGTTCAAAATCCAAGGATTCAGGGGGTCCTGTCGACGAAAGGAACATTGGGATGATCGGGATTGTCGATTACGGCATGGGCAATTTATACAGTCTCAGCCAGGCGCTGAAAAGACTGGGCCAGGATTTTACGATCAGCGACCGTCCGGATGAGCTCGCCGAAACGGACGGATTGATTCTCCCCGGGGTCGGCGCGTTTAAGGATGCGATGGCGCTGTTGAATAAAAAGCAGCTTTCTGCTTTTCTGACACGTTATGTGCAAAAAAAACCGCTGCTTGGGATCTGTCTCGGCATGCAGCTTTTATTCGAGGAAAGCGAGGAAGGCGGCCTGACCGCAGGCCTTGCTTTCCTTTCAGGACGCATTGTGCGCTTCAGCGGGACGGCTCCGATTACGGGAGAACGCTATAAAGTTCCCCATATGGGCTGGAATACGCTTGAATTCAGGCAGCCGGATTCCCTTTTGCTTGATGGGCTGGCACCGGATTATGCTTATTTTGTTCACTCTTATTACGCTGAAACAGAGGATCCGTCGATTCTGATCGCGACGGCGGACTACCACGGACAGGTTCCGGCCGTTGTCGGCAAAGGCCGCGTATTCGGCACGCAGTTTCATCCGGAAAAAAGCGGTGCGTTCGGACAGGCGCTCCTGAAAAATTATCTCGGCTTTGTAAATCGGCTGCCGCAGGACAAAACCGCCGTTTCCCGGCCGTCGGCATCGCTTGCGCCGCGTGAGGAGGGAAAATAGTCATGTTTACGATCTATCCGGCAATCGACCTTCTGAACGGAAAGTGCGTCCGGCTGATTCAGGGAGACTACGGCCAGTCTACGGTTTACAGCGACTCGCCCGTTATGACGGCAAAAACTTTTCTGAGCGAAGGAGCACAATGGCTTCATATTGTCGATCTTGACGGAGCCCGGCAAGGCCGGCCGCTGAACCGCCGCACGATTGAACAAATTGCCGCCGAGGTGCCGGTACATATTGAAGTCGGCGGCGGCATCCGCAATATGGAAACAGTCGATCGATATCTGGATCGGGGAGTCGGCAGAGTGATTCTCGGCAGTTCGGCGATTGCGGATCCCGAATTCGTCCGGCTGGCTCTCAGCCGCTATCCGGACTCGATTGCCATCGGTCTTGACGTTAAAAGGGGCAAAGTAGCAGTAAAGGGCTGGCTGGAGGTTTCCGAACTGAGTGCGGCCGATCTGGCAAAAAGGCTGATCGGATTCGGTGCCCGCCATTTCATCTATACCAATATTTCACGGGACGGTGCCTTAAAGGGCGCAGACCAGGACGGCGCCGGGAAGCTGGCGGCTGAAATCGGAATGCCGGTCGTCGTTTCCGGAGGTGTTTCCAGTACGGAAGAACTGGCGGCCATGGTGAAAATGGGATCGGGCCGGATCAGCGGTGCGATCATCGGAAAAGCGATTTACACACAACAGATTTCACTCAGAAAAGCCTTAAAGGTGGTGGACGTGCATGCTGGCTAAACGGATTATTCCCTGTCTTGACGTAAAAAAAGGGCGTGTCGTCAAAGGCAAGCAGTTCATTCAGCTGCGTGATGCCGGCGATCCTGTCGAACTGGCGATGTACTATAACGACCAGGGTGCGGACGAACTTGTTTTTCTCGATATTTCCGCATCGAATGAAGGCAGAAACACGATGGTCGACGTTGTGAAGGCGGCAGCCGCCAAACTGGCCATTCCTTTTACGGTGGGCGGCGGCATCCACTCGCCGGAAAACATAAAGGCTTTGCTGCGCGCGGGCGCGGACAAGGTGTCTCTGAACAGTTCGGCAGTGGAAAATCCGGAACTGATTGCAGCCGGAGCCGATTTTTTCGGCTGCCAGTGCATCGTCTGCGCGATTGATGCGAAGTTTGATCCGGCAACGTCCTCATACAGAGTTTATACACACGGCGGGCAAAAACCGGCGGATCTGGATGCTGTCGAGTGGGCGAAAAAAGCCGTTTCGCTCGGAGCCGGCGAGATCCTGCTGACCAGTATGGATCGGGACGGGGAGAAGAGCGGGTTTGAACTGAATCTGACACGTAAAATCAGTGAGGCCGTCGATGTGCCGGTCATTGCTTCCGGAGGTGCCGGAAAAGCGTCTGATTTTCTGGATGTTTTCAGTGCCGGAAAAGCAGATGCCGCACTGGCCGCTTCGATTTTTCACTATAAAGAGACGTCGGTTGCACAAGTTAAAACATATTTGAAACAAAAAGGAGTGGCGATCCGATGAATGCGGAAAATGTCAAATTTGATGAAAAAGGGCTCATCCCGGTGATTGTTCAGGATGCACAGAGCAAAGAAATATTGACGCTTGCCTATATGAATAAAGAATCGCTCGAAAAGTCGCTTGAAACGGGTGAAACATGGTTTTTCAGCCGGTCCAGGCAGAAACTATGGCACAAGGGCGAAACGTCGGGAAACATCCAGAAAATCGTCGACTGGGCGGTGGACTGCGATTCGGATGCGCTGATTGTCAAAGTCAATCCTGCGGGTCCTGCGTGCCATACCGGGAGTTACAGCTGTTTCAAGACGGAGGAGAGCGACAAGCTGGAATCCGTAAAGAGCGGGAATGAACGCTACGGCATTCTCGCCGAACTGGAACGCGTGATTGCCGAGCGTGAAGCGGAGCGCCCGGAAGGCACCTATACGACTTACTTGTTCAATGAAGGCATCGACAAGATCCTGAAAAAAATCGGCGAAGAGACGTCCGAGGTGATCATTGCCGCCAAGAACCGGTCGGCAGATGAACTGGAATGGGAAGTATCCGATGTCGTTTACCATACACTGGTCATGCTTCGCGAGCAGAAGATCGGCTTTGACCGTGTATTGCATGTGCTTGAAAAACGTCACCGCGAAAAAAGCGAATTCAAGCGGGAAAAAGCGAAAAAAGTGAATTAAATCCGAGCCTTACCCCCTTTTTGTCCATCTGCGTCCGCGGAAACGCTAAACTCCTGCCGCCGGGATCGTTTATTGATTCCGGCGGTTTTTTATCGATCCTTCGCATTTTTAAGGATAGTTCGCCTTTTGCGGCTAATAATAAGTATAAAATTAATGCACCGTGCCTCCCGCATGGATCTGAAGAGGGAAAACGGATGATGCTTCTATTTGCGCTCCTGCTTTGCTTTTTGGCCGCTGTTCTTATATTTGCCGTTGTTTTATTCAAGAGCGTCCTTGCCTGCCGGATTTCATGCCTGATCGGAACGGATCGGCTGGAAGCGGAAATAACTGTCTTTTTCTGGAAAAAAGAACTGAAATCATTCAAAATTACTGAAGAAACTTTCAGAGAATGGATTAAAAAACAGGAAGCGGACAACCGAAGGCCGGTCCGGACCGGCAAGGACGGCGATGCATTTCAGCCCATGCATGACTGGTATCGTCTGAGCCGTCAGATCGTCAGAACAATCCGTTCTCTTGATCTGACGGAAAGAGTATGCCTCAGCGATTTTTTCTGGAAGACATCCTGCGGGGTTGAGAATGCACAGGCAACCGCCATGCTCTGCGGGATCATCTGGTCGGTCAAGTATTCTGTCATGCCCCTGATCGGAAAAATGATGGTCGGCCGGCCTTCAATCGAAGTGATTCCTCTGTTCCGGAAAAAGCAGAAAAAAATTTTCACTTCCCGATTATCGTGCATGATCACGATCAAAGCGGGGGAAGCTATGCTTATCATGCGGCAGATAAGGCGGCAGGTGAAAGAGGGAGAATGCAATGGCGGATCATCCCATTCAGGGCTTGATGAAGACAGCGCTGGAAAATCTTCAGTCGATGATCGACGTCGGAACGATTATCGGCGAACCGATTGAGACTAAGGACGGACACATGATTGTGACAATCTCCAAAGTCGGTTTCGGATTTGTAGCCGGCGGGAGTGAATTTACTGTAAAAAATGAAAATACTGACGAAGAGCCGGGAGAGGAGACGGAAGCCTACCTGCCGTTCGGAGGCGGGACGGGCGGCGGCGTCTCGATTACTCCGATCGCTTTTCTGATTGTCGGTCCGGCGGGAGTCAAGACCATTCATCTGGATAATAGCACGCATCTGTATGAAAGGCTCATCGACCTGGCTCCGCAAACGGTCGAAAAGGTTAAAGAGATTCTTGAGAACGCGGGCGGCGGGTCAGGAGAGGAAAACGAGCGCCGGCAGCAAAGGACTATGAAAAAAAGACGGCGCAGCAATGAATGGACGGATGACGTCGACTTTTGAAGCAGCCGCTTGAAAATAAATCTTTGAACTTTTTCCGGTCTTTGTCTGAAGGCCGGAATTTTTTTACGGATCCGGAAAAAAGAAACTTATTCGTTTTTTTTTCGTAAATAGATTATTTCAGCGGATGAATCGGTCCGGCCCGATTGTTTGTCTCATTCCGGAATCCGTTCTGACTTGCGTTCCGGTTGCTCTGCCGCTACAATTAATCTATAGTAAATACAGGAGTGATTTAAAAAATGGAAAGTGTGACATTTGTCAATGACTTGGCAAAGTTTTTGGGAAATCAAATGGGTCGGCGAAATCAGGCGGCTTCGGACGATGTGCTAAAAGAGATCACCCGCAGCGGGCTAAAAAGAGACTGAGGGATTTTGTCATATTTATTATGTTGTAAGCGCTTCATTATGGGGGAAAAAATTTGCAAACAACGACAGTAAGCGAGCTGTTCTCGGTTTTCGATCAATCTGTCCGGCTGATCAGGGAGCATCGTCATATAAGCTATCTCGAAGCGCTCTGCACAGCCGGTGAAATAATCTTCAAGGGAACCGCTCAGGATGAAGAACTGGGGAAAAAACTTGAGCCGTTTTATACGGATTTCTATCGTGAGGGAATGACTGCGGAAGAGATCCGCCGCGCTTTTCAGCTTGCCGCACTTAAAGGGATGAAGGCCGAGCCGCGGCCGGGCCGTGAAATGACGCCGGACAGTCTGGTCATTTTAATGGGACATGTCGTCGCACTTCTGGCCGGCAGCCGGCCGTTTTCCATTCTCGATCCTGCAGTCGGTACAGCTAATCTATTGACCGGCGTCATGAATCAGGCTGAAACGGATCATATTGCGGCATACGGAGCGGAAACGGATGACCTGATGCTTAAATTGGCTTTTACGAATGCCAATCTGCAGCAAAAAGAGATCCATTTTTTTCATCAGGACGGACTCGGGCCCATCTATTCCGGGCCTGTTGATTTTGTCGTTTGCGATGTCCCGGTCGGAATCTATCCGGACAGGCAGTCGGCAAAGTCGTTTGAACTGAACGGGATTAACGGGAAGGCATACACACATTTTCTTTTTATTGAAAAAGGTCTGAGACAGCTGAAGGAATCCGGATATCTTTTCTATCTGATTCCCAATCAACTATTCTCGGAAGACAAGGAACACCTTTTTCATCGCTTCATTCAGAAAAATGCGGCCATTCTGGCACTTCTTCAGCTGCCGTCCTCACTTTTCAAAAATGCGGCTGCAGCCAAGAGTGTGATTCTGTTGCAGAAGAAGGGCAGGGGCGCTTCTGTTCCGAAACAGACGCTTCTTGCCGAAATGCCGGATTTCTCGGATGAACGCAAAATGCGGGATTTTATGATTCAAATGGATCAATGGTTTGCGCGCTGATCGTAAAATGAACGGGAGGTGAAGACATGGCATTAATTCTTGCAATCAATGCAGGCAGTTCATCACTGAAATTTCAGATACTCGACATGCCTGATGAAAGATTAGTGACAAAAGGTTCTGTGGAAAGAATCGGTTTGCCGGATTCAATTTTTTCAATCAGTGTGAAAGGGGAAAAAAAGCAGGAAATTTACTCTATTCCCGATCATGAAAAAGCGGTGCGCGAACTGCTTAAAAAACTGACTTCACTGCAGATCATTCATTCGCTGTCGGAGATCGAGGGAGTCGGGCACCGGGTGCTGCACGGAGGGGAGTCGTTTAATGATTCCGTCCTGATCACGGACGAAGTCATTAAGAAAATCGAAAGCCTTTCCGACCTCGCTCCGCTGCATATTCCGGCCAACCTGGTCGGAATCAAGGCCTTTCGGGAAGTCCTTCCCGATGTGCCTGAGGTAGCGGTGTTCGATACGGTGTTCCACCAGACGATGGAAAGCAGCACCTATCTCTACGGCCTGCCCTATGAATATTACAAGGATTACGGCATTCGAAAATACGGATTTCACGGCATGAGCCATCAGTACGTGACGTTTCGCGCGGCGGAGATGATCGGACGGCCCATTGAAGAACTTAAACTGATTTCCTGCCATCTGGGCAATGGTTCCAGTATCACGGCCGTTAAGGGAGGAAAGTCAATCGATACATCGATGGGGTTTACCCCCCTTGCCGGGCTGACCATGGGAACGCGTTCGGGAGACATCGACCCTGCCCTGATCCCCTATATTATGGATAAAACCGGCATGAACGCCAGTGAAGTAATTAATGTGCTGAACAAGAAGAGCGGCCTGCTGGGAATCTCCGGCTTTTCCAGCGATCTGCGCGATATAGAAAAAGAAGCGAGGAGAGGAAACAGACGGGCCGGACTTGCCATCGAAGTGTTTGTGGAACGCATTCATAAATACATAGGATCATACGCAGCTAAAATGTCCGGAGTCGATGCCATTATTTTCACCGCCGGCATCGGGGAGCACAGTTCGCTGATTCGCGAAAGAGTGCTGGATGGGCTGGAATTTATGGGAATACATTGCGACGCTGAAATGAATAAAGTGAACGGGAAAGAACAATTTATCAATGCACCGGATTCTCCGGTCAAGGTGCTGGTCATTCCGACCAATGAAGAAGTCATGATCGCCAGAGACACGGTGCGCCTTTCCGTCCATCATCAGAAGATATAAAGAATGGATGCGTATCGGGCTACGGACTGGAGGGACTGTGAATGAATATTCTTGTCACGCTGAATGCCAATTATCTATATCCGCTGAAAGTCATGCTGAAATCGCTTTTTATCAATAATCCGGAGGAACATTTCTCTATCTACATGATGCACTCTGAAATGGCCGAAAAGCATTTAGCTGATATTAATGCTTTTGTCATGAATGAAGGCCATGAATTCACCTCCCTCTATGTCGATCCGCTGATCTTTAAAAAGGCGACCGTTCTCAAGCATTTTACGTCGGAAATGTACTATCGCCTGATTGCTTATCTTTACCTGCCGGATTCGGTCGAACGCGTGCTCTACCTGGATCCGGATGTCGTTTGTCTGAATCCTGTCTCCCGTTTCTACAATAAGCCGTTTGGCGAAGCTTTTTTTATCGCGTCGGAGCATGAATATTCAGCGCGGATGGCGAGGACTTTCAATAAGATGCGTCTGAAGATACCGAATGCAAAGGGGTATTTTAATACCGGGGTACTGCTGATGAATGTGAGCGGGCTGAAAAAGAGCGATCCGGCCGAGCAGATTTTTGCTTACATCGAGCAGTACAAGCACCGGCTGCTTCTTCCGGATCAAGACGTTTTTAACGCAATTTACTGGAATAGAATCATTCCGGTATGCGGAGCCTATTACAATTATGACGCCAGAGTCTATGATTTAAAGAAATTATTGATGATCAACGGTGATGAGGCCGATCTGAACTGGATCCGGAAACACACGGTCTTCATCCATTACTGCGGAAAACAGAAACCGTGGCATAAAACTTATAAAGGCGATCTAGGCTTTTTTTTTCACCGATATGCCGAAAAACTATCGCCTGACAGAAACAAAAAGAATTCACCCGCCTATCTTCGCGAATAAAACGCGCGATGAAACGATCCCGGAAGTTTTTGCCGGGCGGGATGCCATCTAAAAAACGGGGCGCCGCAGGTCAATTGCTGCGGCGCTCCGTTTCATCTTCATAGACATGGGCCTGCATCGGGACAGTCTCATGAAATGATCTGCAGTTCCTTCGGATAGTGAGTCAGCGTGACCGGCCCGTCTTCGCTCAGGTAGACGTCGTCTTCGATCCGTACGCCGCCGACCTCCGGCACATAAATCCCCGGTTCGACCGTAAAAACCATTCCTGCAGCCAGAGTGCCGTCATTTGCGGCACTCATGGACGGTTCTTCATGTTCACCGAGCCCGAGCCCATGGCCGAGCCGATGAGTAAAATAGTCGCCGTAGCCGGCGTCTGTGATGATTTTTCTGGCCACGCCGTCCAGATCGCCGATACGCAGTCCCTGCTGAGCTGCCTTGATGGCAGCCTTGTTCGCCTGAAGGCATGTCCGATAAATTTTCCGCTGTTCATCCGAGGCATATTTATAACAAACCGTTCGGGTGATGTCCGAGCAGTAGCCGTCGATCACGACACCGAGATCGAAAAGGACAAAGTCGCCCTCTTTAATTTGCCGCGTACCCGGATAGCCGTGCGGGGCGGCACTGTTCTCGCCGGTCAGCACCATGGTGTCGAAAGCCATTTCCGAATAGCCGTGCTTGGCCAGTTCATACTCGATCTCGGCAATAATTGCTCGTTCGGTCCTGCCTTTTTTTATAGCTTCGATCCCGAGTCCGACCGCATAATCGGCCATTTCGCCCGCTTTTTTCATCGCGGCCAGTTCGTCTTTATCCTTAATGTTGCGCATGGTGGCAAGCAGATTTTCGATTGAGGCAAGAGGAGCATCGTTATACAGCGTTTTCAGAGCCAGTACTTTTTTGTAGGGAAGGGTACTTGGCTCGAGATAAATCTTTCCGCTGACGGTTTTTCTGGATGCGAGCGCTGCCCCGACGATTGCCCAGGGGTCCTGATCATCACGGTAGCCGATCACTTCACGGCCGAATGACGACGCACGTGCCTGCCCGACCTCGAGCTCCGGGCATACCATGAAAGGATCCCGGTCCGGGAAAAGGAACAGTCCCAGAAAGCGTTCATGAGGATCGCATTTAAAATGGGTTAAATAATAAACATTGATCGGATCGGCTATGTAGGCAAAACGTCCGTCATGATGCTTCAGCCAATCCTCAACTTTTTCGATTTTATCTGGCAAAAAGGTCACCCCGGTTCGAAAGATAATATCTTTAATGTATCACAAACTGCGGGAGAGCGGATGAAAATTCAACAACGAAACTTATTTTTTCATCAAACTGCCGTAAACATGGCGGAAGCGGTTTCCCTGCTTTCGAATCAAGCTGAAGGTAGTGTATAATGAAATTAATTAAGAGGGGGAAAATTTTCCACTCGCAGAAAAGGGGTCGAACGAATGCGTATCACTTTTATCGGTCATTCGACGGTTCTGATTGAAACAGTCCAAGCTAATCTTCTGGTTGATCCGTTTATTACAAGCAACAGTTTGGCAAAAATATCTATTAAGGACTTGCCTAAAATCGATGCTATTTTATTAACGCACGGACACAGCGATCATGTGGAAGACGTGGAGCCGGTCGCCCGGCGCGACGGATCTTTGGTGATCGCGGTTGCCGAGCTCGCAACCTATTTTGGATGGAAGGGACTGAAGACGCACGGTATGTCGATCGGCGGCGGATTTGACTTTCCTTTCGGCCGTGTGAAACTGACACAGGCTTTTCACGGCTCAAGTGTCACTGAATCCGAAAACCGGCGGATCGTATACGCCGGCATGCCTGCCGGACTGCTTCTCTACCTGGAAGGAAAAACAATTTATCACGCGGGCGATACGGCCCTTTTCTCAGATATGAAACTGATTGGCGAACAAAACAAAATTGATCTTGCCTTTTTACCGATCGGCGACAATTTTACGATGGGTCCCGACGATGCGGAGATTGCGGCGCAGTGGATTCAGGCGGGAAAAGTCGTCCCGATTCACTATAATACATTCCCTGTAATCAGGCAGGATGTGCGCCGGTTTGCCGACCGGCTGGGAGATCGGGCTCTGGTGCTTGCACCGGGCCAGTCATTCGAGCTGTAAATCGTTCGTATCCCGGAAAGTTTGGTGAGTGTATGGAGACGAAACATGATCAGATTCTGAATTATATACAGAATCTCGAAATAGGCAGCAAGATATCGGTCCGTCAGATTGCCAAAATACTTCAGGTCAGTGAAGGAACGGCCTACCGGGCAATCAAGGATGCGGAAATTCAGGGACTTGTCAGCACTGTGGAACGTGTGGGAACTGTCCGGATTAAGAAAAAAGATAAGGCAAGTATCGAAAAACTGACTTTCGAGTCGATCGTCGGCATTGTCGACGGACAGGTTCTGGGAGGCAAAGACGGCCTTTCCCGAACGCTGAATCATTTTATTATCGGCGCGATGGAACTGGATGCGATTAAACGCTATATCGATGCCAACGACCTGATGATCGTCGGAAACCGGGAAGCCGTCCACCGTTATGCGCTGAAAGAGGGAGCAGCCGTACTGATCACCGGCGGATTCGACACAAGCGAAGATGTCCGGCTCCTGGCTGATCAGATGAATCTCCCGGTTATCTCAACCTCATACGACACATTTACTGTTGCCACTAAGATCAACCGCGCAATCTATGATCAGCTGATCAAAAAAGAGATTGTGCATGTATCCGACATCCTGATCCCGTTCTCTGAAACTCAGTTTCTGTTCAGTAAGGAATCTCCCGCCCGCTGGCATGAACTGAACCGGGAAAGCGCGCACAGCCGTTTCCCGGTCGTTAATAAGAAAATGAAAGTGGTCGGTATTGTCGCGATGAAAGACGTCATGGGGCATGAAGGCGCCGACACGATTGATGAAGTGATGACGCCGCGGCCGATCGTGGTCGAACCGACGACCTCTGTCGCGGCCGCCGCGCACCGAATGATCTGGGAAGGGATTGAATGCCTCCCGGTCGTCGATGAAAACGAAACGCTTTTGGGCATCATTACCCGCCGCGATGTGATGAAATCGCTTCAGATGATTCAGCAGCAGCCGCAGATGGGGGAAACCATTGAGGATCTGGTTTCGGCGGGGCTTGTCGATCAATCGGCCGGGGGAAATGATATTTTTCAGTTTACCGTCAAACCTCAGATGACCGATTACCTCGGCTCTCTTGCCTACGGCGTCATGACATCGATGATCACAACGGTCGGACGGCGGGTATTGAATCATCTCAGAAAGGGCGATCTGGTCATTGATAATCTGTCCTTTTATTTTTTTAAACCGGTACAGATTGAACAGACTGTCGTTATTCTCCCGAAAATACTGGAAACAACGCGCCGCAACGGAAAACTCGATATTGAATTATTTGTTGAAAATCAACTGTGCGGGAAGGCCCTGCTGACCGCCCAGTTCATCGACCGTTTCTGACCGGCGCGGAACGGCTGGACGGATGATTAAGACCGTCATCCACTGCATAAAATATCTTTTATCCGCTACCAATGGAGGGATCTGTGTTGCTGATTGATCAGATACTTGGATGGATTCAAAAATATGAAACGATTATTATTCACCGCCATGTCAGGCCCGATCCGGACGCGCTCGGGTCACAGGGCGGACTGGCCTGCCTGATTCGCGATAATTTTCCTGGAAAGAAAGTTTATGCCGTAGGCGAGGATGCAGAGTCCCTTCGCTTCCTTCTGCCGATGGACGCGCCCGATGACGCGGCATATGCCGGCGCATTGGTCATTGTATGCGACACGGCCAACCGCGAACGGATATCCGACGCACGGTTCGGCAAGGGCAGCCGCCTGATTAAAATTGATCATCATCCCGTGGTTGATTCCTACGGCGACCCTGAATGGGTAGACACGTCGTCCAGTTCGGCCAGCGAAATGATTGCGTCGATTTATCGGACGCACCCGGAGCTGAAAATGACGGATTCGGCGGCCAGGCTTCTGTTCGCCGGCATTGTCGGCGACACGGGCCGCTTTCAGTTCAGCAATGTAACGCCTGAAACGTTTCTTACCGCCGCCGAGCTTATCAAACATCCGTTCGGCCGCCAGGCTTTCTTTAATGATCTGTACAGGCGGAAACTCGCTCTTGCCAGGCTGAACGGATATGTCCTTCAGCATTTTACTCTGACTGAGGAAGGCGTCGGATTTATCAAGCTTCCTCTTGATCTGATCCGCTCCTTTAATCTTGAATCTTCGGATGCGTCGCTGCTGGTCAACTGTTTTTCGGATGTCGAGAATTTGAAAGCCTGGGTTCTGTTTTCTGAAGAAAAAGATTCGATCCGGGCGCGTCTCCGCTCTAAAGGCCCGGTGATCAACCGGATCGCTGAAATCTATCACGGCGGCGGGCACCCGCTCGCCGCAGGAGCCACGGTACACAGCTGGGAAGAAGCCGATCGCATGATTGCCGATCTGCGGACGCTTTGCCGGCAAGAGCCCTTGCAAATGAACTCGTCCGAGAAAGATGCCTGAAACGGAACAGCTGTTTTCAGGCATCTTTTGTCGCTTCTAACGGCTGTTGTCCTTTTTTTCGGAGACTTCGAGCCGGAGCGTTAATGTCGAGAAAATGGCCATGCTTTTTACATGAAAGCGATAGGTAACGTCTGCGGCGGTAAAAGGTTTCCGTTCGACCGCTTTTTCGATCAGCTGCTGGCTGTCCGCAACCGATTCAATGCTGTGATTGATCACGGAATTCAGTTCATCGGCAACGGCCTGTTCGAGTTCGGTACGGATGGCCTTTTCCAGGCCGGCATCGGCAATCGTCACGTCTACTTCCTGAACGGTCATCTTCTTTTCCAACTGTTCATTTTTTTGTTCTTCGGCGTCGATGAGCGCTTTTTTCTGCTTTTCCAGCATCTGGATCTCCGCGCTTTGTTCTCTAATTTTATCGATCTGTCTTTCCTGAGCCGCCCCGAAAAGAAAAAGGAAAAAAGAAAAACCGACGAGCACGCCGATGACGCATCCGGCCAGAAATCGCTGCCGGTCCGGCATACGATGATAGGGGGGGATACGCATCAGCCCGACCTCGTCAGCCACTGGACAATCAGGCTTGCCGAGTGGGCTCCAACCATGGCCGAGGCGATCAGCAGGAGATGTTTCAGGACTTCGGCGGGACTGCCATTGAGGAATCCGCGCTCCAAATTTTCAATGGTATCGAATGTGCCGCCGATAGCGGTGACAACGGCCCAGATTTTCATCGTGGAAGCCAGTCTGCTCATTTCCGAAAACGGCGGCTGGCTGATAAAAAATGCACCGATTCCGCCGACGATGCATCCGCCGATGATCACGCCGAAAGCGATACAGTAATTCATGATCGCCGTTGCGAAAAAAGCGCGCATAGACTTTCTCCTCCTTCAGGAGCTGCTGCAAATTTCAAAGAAAAACTTTAACTGCCCTTGTACAGATTATGGGACGGGTCGTGCCGTTATTCCGGTTTTTCATCCGATAGCCTGTATACTATAATGAATGAAGAAAGTCGGAAAAAGGGGAGAATGACAGCATGCCGTTTGTACACCTCCATGTACACAGTGAATACAGTCTGCTGGACAGTACCTGCCGGATCGGGCAGCTCGCCGAACGGGCCAAAGAGGAAGAACAGAAAGCGTTGGCTCTGACCGACAGCAATGCCCTTTACGGCGCGATTCCGTTTTACCATGCCTGCAAGAAGAACGGCATTCGTCCGATCATCGGCATGGAACTTTCAGTAGCCGTCGAGCGTAATAACATAGGGGGAAAAAGCGGAGAAAAAGAAGATGGCGGCCCGCTCATTCTGCTGGCGGAAAACAACGAAGGTTACGGCCATCTGGTCAAACTGGCTTCCATTGTTCAATATAAAAAGGCCCGCACGGTCAGTATCGAAGAACTTGCCGAATACTCGGCGGGTCTGCTCGCTTTATCGGCCGGTCCGGAGGGGCGGATCGACAGGCTGCTTGCCGCCGGGCAGCAGAAAGAGGCGGCCCGTCTGGCGGGTCAGCTCGCTGAAATTTTTCCCGGAAGTTTTTTTCTGGAATGCCAGCGTCACGGGCTCAGCAATGAAAAAACGGTTGAACGCGGCAAGCTGGCCATCGGCCGTTCGCTTTCGCTTCCCTTTGTCGCAACAAACGGCGTCCACTATATGGACAAACGGGATGCGGAGGCACATGCGTGCCTGGCGTGCATCCGAAACGGCGGCAGGCTGAAAGATCACCCTTCCGAGCATCCCGATTACGATTTTAAATCCATGAAAGAGATGGAAGAGCGTTTCGCCGATTTTCCGCAGGCGGTCGCGGCGAGTGAACAGATCGCGCAGCGCTGCCGGGTCGATTTTACTTTCGACCGAATGAGGCTTCCGTCCTTTCCGGTAGCGGAAGGGCAAAGTTCGGCTCAGCTGCTGCGTGAAAAATGCGAACGGGGGGTGCGGGAGCGCATCAGCCCGATAACTGCCGAAGTCAGAGACAGACTGGAAAAAGAGCTGAAAATTATTGACCGGATGGGATTCAACGACTATTTTCTGATTGTCGGCGACCTGATCGACCATGCGAGAAGATCGGGATTTATGCCCGGACCCGGCCGCGGCTCGGCTGCCGGCTCACTGGTCGCCTATGCAATGAAAATCACTGAAGTGAATCCTTTGAAATACAACCTTCTTTTTGAACGCTTTTTGAACCCCGAACGGATTACGATGCCGGATATCGATATGGATTTTCCGGATGTCGACCGCGATAAAATGATTGCTTATGCCTATGAAAAATACGGGAAGGAGCATGTAGCCCAAATTATTACCTTCGGAACGCTCGCGGCCAAAGCTGCCGTCCGTGATGTCGGCCGGGTGCTGGGCGGGGATCCCCGGCTTGTCGATCGCCTGGCCCGCCTGATTCCTTCCGCTCCGAAAATGACATTGAAAAAAGCATATCAGGAATCTCAGAAACTGCGCGATCTGCTGGCCGGCTCGCGGGAAGCCGCTTTTCTGTTCCGCCTGGCCGGACAGGTGGAAGGATTGCCGAGGCACTCGTCGATCCATGCGGCGGGGGTTGTGTTCAGCGATCAACCGCTCACTGATATCGTGCCCGTGCAGAAGGGGCATGACAACATTCCGGTGACGCAATATCCAATGGATGTGCTCGAATCGCTGGGGCTTCTGAAGATAGACTTTCTCGGGCTCAGGAATCTGACCTTCATGAGGGAGATTATCCGGCGCGTCTCGCTTCGGACCGGGAAGGCCTTTCACGTCGAAAACATTGCTCCGGCCGATCCCGCAACTTTTCAGCTGCTCAGCCGCGGCGATACGACAGGCATTTTTCAGCTGGAATCTGAGGGAATGCGCCGGGTGCTTCGAAAACTGAAACCGACGGAATTCGAAGATATTGTTGCCGTTGCCGCTCTCTATCGACCCGGGCCTGTCCGATTTATCGATCAGTATGTGAAAAGAAAGCACGGCGAGGAAGCGGTTTATTATCCCCATCCCGATCTGGAACCTATTCTCGCCCCGACTTACGGGGTTCTTGTGTACCAGGAACAAATTATGCAGATTGCCGTGAAGATGGCCGGCTATTCGCTGGGACAGGCCGATATACTGCGCCGCGCGGTCTCGAAAAAAAAGCGGGGAATGATTGAGGAACAGCAAAAAAGCTTTCTGGCCGGCTGCAGGAAGAATCACTATCCCGAAGACACGTCGCGCCGCGTCTTTGATCTGATCGTCCGCTTTGCCAACTACGGATTTAACCGTTCTCATGCGGTGGCCTACAGCATAATATCCTATCGGCTTGCCTATCTGAAAGCCCATTATCCGCAGGAATTCATGTCTTCGCATCTGTCCAGCATCGTCGGCAGCCAGGATAAACTCGCTTCGTCGGTCATGGAAATCCGCAGGGCAGGCATGGCAGTTTATCCTCCGTCGGTCAACCGCAGTCCGGGGGCGTTCGAACCTCTTGGGAACGGGATACTTTTTGGGTTGTCGGCAATAAAGAATCTGGGTGCCGGAGCGATCGGAGAAATCGTTGAAGAGCGGGGGAAGCACGGCGCTTATCGTGATTTATACGACTTCTGCCGCCGGGTCTCCTCCGGAAAAGTCAACAGGAAAGCTGTCGAATCACTGATTTTTTCCGGGGCGATGGACGAGTTCGGTGCGGATCGCGCGGTTCTCCTCGCGACTCTGGATCAGGCAATAGCGGCAGACGAGGAAGAACGGAAGGGGATTGCCGGCCAGGCTTCTTTTTCAATGCCCGAGAATCCTCAGGATGGCTATACGGATGTTCCGCCGCTGACTGCTTTTGAAAAAATGCGCTATGAGAAAGAAGTGCTTGGCGTTTATTTGTCCGCCCATCCTATGGAACGTTTCCGTGCCGGGCTTCCTTCGCGGATTCTCACGATCGGCCGGGCGATGCAGCTTTCCGGCGGACAGTCCGTCACTCTTGCGGTGATCGTGGAACAGCTTCGGCCGGTTCGGGCTCAATCCGGGCAATGGATGGCTTTTTTCTCTGTCAGCGATGAATCGGGCCGCGCGGAGGCCGTCTGCTTCCCTCCTTCTTATGAAAAACTGCAGGATGTCCTGCAGAACGACCGGCTTGCGGTGATTGAGGCAAAGCTGCCTGAAGATCATAAAGAAGGCAGGCCGCAGCTGAGCGTTTATCATGCCATTGAATGGGACGATTTTCTTTCCGGACGGCGGATGGTGCTTTTCCTGAAGATCGACGGCGCTCATAATCATCCTGATCTTCTTGCCCGGCTGAAAACAGAAATAAAGGGGCACCCGGGTTCTCACCGCATCGTCCTCCACTATGAATCGGGAAGGACCGTCGGACTGGCTTCGAATTATGCGGTGTCGGCAGAAAAAAAGTTTCTTGAGGAAATGGAACGATTGCTGGGAGAAAAAAATGTGATGCTGAAACCGAGCAGAATTTTTTCGTATGATGATAAAAAGGGTATAAAAAAATAAGCGCCGTTTTAAGATAAAAAAACCAAGAGGCGTCCGGGCCCCGGGTTTTTCAAGTTTTTCTTTAAAATTCCAAGGAAGCTCTGTTATAATTAAGAAGTTTGGGGACTGATCAGCCGGGCAGAAGCCGATCGGCAAACATCGGCATGAATGCCCGCTTTTATGGAATCTGCCGGATCGACATAATAAAATAACACAACATAATCTATAGAAAGCAAGAAAAAACATTCGACGATTCAATGAAAAATGAGTGAAAAAAAAACGACATGTTAGAAGATTCGACTGATTTCTGGCTTGGAAAAAGTTAGAGGGTGATATACTTGTTAAAGGACTTTTTTGTTAAAAAGAAAAAGTACGCCACAGTTCCGTCCACCAGAGCGAAGCAGGAAGTTCCCGAGGGCATTGTGATAAAATGCCCGAAGTGCAAAAAAATTATGTATGTCAAAGAATTGGAAAAGCACCTGTATGTCTGCCAGTCATGCGGTTATCATTATCCGCTGAGCGCCTATGACCGTGCCGGCATGCTTTTTGACGAAGGGACTTTTACGGAATTCGACAGAGACATGATCTCGGAAAATCCGCTTCATTTCCCGAATTACATGGACAAACTGGAGAAGGACAAGCAGAAAACGAATCTTAACGAGGCCGTTCTGACCGGCAAGGGGAAAATTGAAGGTTATGAGGCTGCCGTTGCGATTATGGATAAGAGGTTCCGCATGGGCAGTATGGGTTCTGTCGTCGGGGAGAAAATTACCCGGATGATAGAATATGCCGAAAAGGCCGGCCTTCCGGTAATCATCTTCTCGGCTTCGGGAGGCGCGCGCATGCAGGAGGGTATGCTGAGCCTGATGCAGATGGCTAAGACCAGCGCTGCGCTTAAATCATTCAGCGATAAAGGAGGCCTTTACATTTCGGTCATGACTCACCCGACCACGGGCGGAGTTTCTGCAAGTTTTGCCTCTCTGGGCGATTATAATTTTGCGGAACCGGGCGCGCTGATCGGTTTTGCGGGCCGGAGGATTATCGAGCAGACGATCGGCGAAGAATTGCCGGATGATTTTCAGACGGCTGAATTTCTGCTGAAGCACGGACAGCTTGATCAGGTCGTTGAGCGGGGCGAGCTGAGGCACGTCCTTCAAACGGTGCTGTCGATTCATGCCGAAGGGAGTGACGGCGCATGGGACCCGGCCTCGAATTTGAAAAACCCGTCAATGAACTGAAAGATAAGATTAGCGAACTGAAACAGTTCATGGATGACCGGGGCATCGACCTCTCTGAAGAGCTGGATCACCTGGAAAAACGGCTGGCAGCGCTGGAAAAAGAGACATACGGCAATATGGCGCCGTGGGAACGCGTCCAGATCGCGAGAGATCTGAAGCGGCCGACGACGCTGGACTATATTCCGCTCCTCTTCACAGATTTTATTGAATGCCACGGCGACCGTGTTTACGGGGATGATGCCGCGATTGTGGCCGGCATCGCCAAGTTCCATCATCGGCCGGTGACCGTTATCGGCGAGCAGCGGGGGCGGGATACAAAAGAAAACATTCTGAGAAATTTCGGCATGCCTCATCCCGAAGGCTATCGAAAAGCGCTGCGTCTCATGAAACAGGCTGACAAGTTCCATCGGCCGATTATTACTTTTATTGATACAAAGGGCGCTTTCCCCGGCAAAGCGGCCGAAGAGCGCGGCCAAAGCGAAGCGATCGCGAGAAACCTTTTCGAAATGTCGGGACTGTCCGTGCCGGTTGTCTGTGTGGTGATCGGAGAAGGAGCGAGCGGCGGCGCTCTGGCAATTAGCGCCGGCAATCGCATTCTTATGCTGGAGAATGCCTGGTATTCGGTTATTTCTCCGGAAGGAGCGGCGGCGTTGCTGTGGAAAGATGCCGGCTTGGCTGAAAAGGCTGCGGAAACAATGAAAATCACGGGATCCGATTTGAAAAAAATAGGCATAATTGATAAACTGATTCCGGAGGTTTTGGGCGGTGCACACCACGACCCGAAAAAGCAGGCTCGGCTGATTGACGAAGCACTGGTCGAGTCTTTGAAAGAACTGGACAAACTAAGCCAATCCGAGATTCGGAAACAGCGATCGGCTAAGTACCGGGCAATCGGCAGTTTTGCCATGTCGCCGGGCACTCCGGCAAGTTAACAGGCTGCTGCATCATGCAGGAGTACTCGAATAAATAATGAGGTGATTGTAATGTTGAAAAGGATTGGCGTTTTAACAAGCGGCGGCGATGCTCCCGGTATGAATGCGGCGATTCGTTCGGTCGTCCGAAGCGGCATTTATCGCGGAATTGAGGTTTACGGCATCTACCATGGCTACAAGGGGCTTATTACCGGCAACATAAAGAAGCTTGAGGCGTCGGACGTCGGCGACATCGTTCAGCGCGGAGGGACAATCCTTTATACGGCGCGCTGCGAGGAATTTAAAACGGAGGAAGGCCGTGCCGTTGCCATCGAACAGCTGAAGAAGTTCGGCATCGAAGGACTTGTCGTCATCGGCGGCGACGGTTCTTTTATGGGCGGTGTCAAACTGACCGAACTCGGTTTTCCGACGATCGGCATTCCCGGCACGATCGATAATGACATTCCCGGCACCGACTTTACGCTCGGTTTTGACACGGCGCTGAATACGATTATCGACGCGATCGACAAAATCCGCGATACGGCCACTTCCCACGAACGCCGTTTTATTATCGAAGTGATGGGCCGCGGATGCGGCGATCTGGCTCTGTGGTCGGGTCTTGCGGACGGTGCGGAAACGATTATGATTCCTGAGAAGAAAGAAAACATCGACACAATTGTCGAGCGCCTGAACCGCGGCCTGCAGCGCGGGAAAAAACATAATATTATTGTTGTTGCGGAAGGCGTGGGCAGCGCGAACGATGTTGCCGAAGCCATTAAAGCGCGGGCAAACATGGACACGAGGGTGACCGTGCTCGGGCACGTCCAGAGGGGCGGTTCGCCGTCTGCGTTCGACCGTGTTCTGGCAAGCAGAATGGGGCACAAGGCAGTTGAGCTGCTGCTGAACGGCGATAAGGGCAAAATGATCGGCATAGAAAATAATAAAATTGTCGCTCATGACATTCTGGACATTGTTACGAAAAAGCACGAATTCAATAATGACCTGTTTCAGTTGGCTAAGGAATTATCCATATAAACCAAGGCAGCTCAAAATAAGGAAAAGAGATTGCCGGAAAGGCCGATCCTTTTTCCAACATTTATAAGCGGCCATTATTAAAAAGCTGGGGGCATTATGATGAGAAAAACGAAGATTGTTTGTACTCTGGGACCTGCAAGCGATACGGTTGAACGTCTGGTTCAGATGATCCATGCCGGCATGAACGTGGCTCGTTTCAATTTCTCCCACGGCGACCACGCGGAACACCATCAAAAAGTCGTAAATCTTCGCGAAGCATGTAAGATAACGGGCAGGACAGTGGGCATTCTTCTTGATACGAAGGGACCTGAAATCCGCACGCATGATATGGCCACTCCGGAGGTTCTGCTTGAAGAAGGAAAAAATGTCGACATTTCCACAACTGAAGTAGCCGGAACTGCGGACAAGTTTTCAATCACTTATCCCGAACTGATTAATGATGTCAGTATCGGCTCAAGAATTCTGATCGATGACGGACTTGTTGAACTCGAAGTGACGGGAATTGATAAGGAAGCGGGCCTGATTCACAACAGGATTCTGAATTCCGGCGTTCTTAAGAGCAAAAAGGGAATCATTGTCCCCAATGTCAGCATTAATCTGCCCGGCATGACCGACAAAGACGCGGACGACATCGTTTTCGGAATCGGCGAGGGCATTGATTTTATCGCTGCTTCTTTCGTCCGCCACGCTTCGGATGTTCTGGATATCCGCAAACTTTGCGAAGAACACGGCGTTCACGATATTCACATTTTTCCGAAAATTGAAAGCCAGGAAGCTGTCGACAATATCGATGAAATTCTTCGCGTCTCCGACGGCCTGATGATTGCCCGCGGAGACCTGGGTGTTGAAATTCCGCCGGAAGATGTTCCGCTTGTTCAGAAGAGATTGATCAGGATGTGCAACCGTGCCGGCAAAACGGTCATCACGGCGACGCAGATGCTTGATTCGATGATTCGGAATCCGCGCTGTACGCGTGCCGAGGCGAGTGATGTTGCCAATGCCATTTTTGACGGAACGGATGCAACGATGCTTTCCGGAGAATCGGCATCGGGAAGATGGCCCGTTGAAGCGGTCCGGACGATGAGCAATATCGCAACGAAAGCGGAAACGGCTCTGGATTATCCGGCCATCCTCAATCGGCTGAGCAGTTCGAACGAGAAGACGATTACGTCGGCAATCGGAGAAGCTGTGGCCCGTACGGCGCTCAGCCTCGATGTCGGTGCGATTATTACATCGACGGTCAGCGGATATACGGCGCGCGTCGTCTCCCACTATCGTCCGAAAGCTCCGATCATTGCCGTGACCAACTCAGAGCGGGTGGCGCACAAGATGTGTCTGGCCTGGGGTGTCACACCGGTACTCAGCGAAGTGGCAAAGACGACAGATGAAATGTTTGATATTGCAATCGACAGTGCCGTTAAGTCGGGGCTGGTCAAGAAGGGCGAACTGGTTGTCATTACTGCCGGCCTTCCTGTTGCCGAAGCGGGTACAACCAATCTGCTCAGGGTACACGTTGTCGGAGACGTTCTGGCGCAGGGCCAGGGTGTCGGGCGCAAGGCTGCGACGGCTCCGGTATATCTTGCAAAAGATGCCGACGACGCCAACCGCAATATGCCTGACGGGGCCATCCTTGTTGTCAAGGCGACAGATAAAGAATATGTTCCGGCAATCCGCCGCGCCGCAGGCATCGTCACCGAAGTCGGCGGGCTGACTTCCCATGCCGCCGTCGTCGGCGTGGAATTTGAAATCCCGGTCGTTATCGGTGTCGACAAAGCGACCGGAACATTAAAGGCGGGCGAAATCATCACGCTGGACGGCGAACGCGGCAAGATCTATCTCGGCCATGCCAATGTGCTTTGATCGAAAACAGGCTTTAAGGTTAAAGAAAAGAAAATATTTGTGATAGAATCAGGGAAGGTGTAGTACAGGCACCTTCTTTTAATTTTATTGGGTTGGGGTGATTGACGTGAAAATCTCGAGAACAAGAATTGTGGCACGGTATAATGAGACCGATAAAATGGGGATCATTCACCATAGTCAGTATGTTAATTGGTTCGAAATAGCCCGAACGGAGTGGATTAAAGCAACCGGCATGTCCTATCGGCAGATTGAAGAAGACGGTCTGATGCTGCCGGCCATCGGGATCGAGGTCCACTATCATTCGCCGGCACGTTTTGAAGACGCCGTGATTGTTGAAGCATCGATAAAGAAATACGACAGCGTGATCATCAGCTTTTCGTATCGTGTCATCAGAGAAAACGATCAGAAGCTGCTAACGGAAGGGACAAGCACTCACTGTTGGACAAATATAGAAATGAAGCCTGTGTCTTTGAAAAAAAGAAATCCGGAACTGCACCGGCTCATTTTAAATGCGGCCGGTATGTCCTGAGATAAAGAAGGGCGGGGAATCCGTGATGAAAAAGACGCTGATCCTGATTCTTCTGTATGTTTTTGCTGAATTGTCCGTACTGGTTTATTTCGGGCGGGTGCTTGGCGTTCTGTACACATTTCTCCTGCTCCTTGCCGGTGCATTCCTGGGCATCTGGACAGTGAAACGGCAAGGGCTGTCAGTCGTGAGAAGAATAAGGAACGATCTCGATCAAAGAAAGATTCCGGGCGAACCGCTGATAGACGGAGCCTGTATTTTGATCGGCGCGTTTCTTTTTCTCCTTCCGGGATTCATCAGTGATCTTGCCGGCCTGCTGTTTCTTGTCCCTTCTTTTCGTTTTTTAATAAAAAAGCGGATTTCGCGCTGGCTGAAGAAACGGATCGACCGCGGCGGTTTCTGGTTCGCTTCTTTAGGAAGGCGCAGGTAGCCGGCGTCCGTGTTATGTTTATTTTTTCCCGAGGATAAAAAGCCAGACCGCACGCAGCGTGCCGGCCCGGTATAATGCTTTTACAATGACCAGGCTCAGCGGACCAATGATCAGGCCCGCGAATCCGAGCCATCTGAAACCGAAATAAAGCGCCATAAGCGTGGCGAGTGGATCCAGCCCGATATGCGCCGACAGAATTTTCGGCTCCAGCAGCTGACGCTGAACGGCGACAGCCGCGTAGAGGCTTGTCAGCCCGATCGTCAAAAAATAATGATGCATCAGGAACTGATAGAGAATCCACGGAATAAAAATCACGCTTGGGCCAAGATACGGAATCAGGTCGACAGCTCCTGAAATAAGGGCAATCGTAAAAGGCTGATCGGTTTTCAGCACTTTAAGGCCGAGATAAACGACGATCATGGTCAGCGTCACCAGGATAAATTGGGCCCGTACAAAACCGGTGCAGGTTTTCCCCAAATCCTGCCAGACCTTCCGGATCGGAACGGCGATGGCCGGCGAAACCTTGAAAAGGGAGAGATGCCGCTTGATCTGTTCCGAATCTTTAGAAAGAAAAAAGGCGGCTAAAAAAATAAACAGAGCGGAGACCAGTGTACTCGGCAGCGAAGAGACGAATTGCGTCAGGCTGGAGATCAGATTGCCGGCCAGATTGTTGATCAGATCCGCCGCTGCTTGCGCCATACTTTCGATATTGAGCTGGATCGCTTTCTGCTGGCCTTCGGGGAGTCCGGAGAAAAGGTGCAGGGCATGTTCCCAGAAGGGGAGCAGTTTATTGAAGAAGAGCGACTGAAGATCTTTGATCAGCACACCGAGCTGGCCGGGAACGGTCCTCGTGAGCGACGACAGGCCTTTTATCAGTGCCATGGCGGTGAATAAGAGCATACCGATCACGAGAGAGAAAAGCGAGAAGAGAACGATAAAAGACGACAGACCTCTCGGAAGGCCCGTCTTTCTTTCAAGAAAGGAAACAATTGGATTCAGGAAAAAAGAAAGGACGCAGGCAATCAGAAAAGGCAGAGCATAGCGAACAGCGAGAAACAGGAAAAGTAAAATGCACCCGAGAATGGACAAGACCAGAACAGCCCGTGCAATCATCAGTAAATATGAAGTCAAAGGTCCTGTTTTCTGCGAATCCATGTCCACATCCCACCTTATTTTTTATCTCTATGCGCCGGGTGCTGCTTCTATGACTGCTCACTTCTTCAGCAAAGTCAAAAGGACAGGGAGGTGTTTTTTGTTCACAAAATTGTCAATAACGGCTATAATCATCATGAAAGGCGAACTGTCTTGGAATATTTTTATTAAGCGCTTACAATAAGGACCTTGAAACAACAGAATGCTTTAAGGAGGGAATTTAATTTGACGACGACTAAGGGATTGGAAGGCATTGTTGCAACAACCTCGGCAATCAGTTCTATCAATCGCGATGTGCTGACTTATCGCGGTTACAGTATTCATGACCTGGCTAATGAGTCGACATTTGAAGAAGTTGTCTATCTGCTTTGGAACGGCGAACTGCCGTCTGCCGATCAATTGAATGCTTTTAAGGAGAAACTGGCGGATAATGCGAGTGTTCCCGATGCGATTTTTGATATCATTAAATCTTTTCCGGGGACAGTACATCCGATGGCAGTGCTGAGAACGGCGATTTCCGCGCTGGGCGTCTTTGATCCGGATGCGGAGCGGATGGACGTACGTTCAAATATAGAGAAAGCTGTCCGGATTCAGGCCAAGATCGGAACCATCGTTGCCGGGTTTGCAAGAATACGGAATGGTGAAGAGCCGATTTCCCCAAGAAAAGATTTAGGGCTTGCAGCTAATTTTCTGTATATGCTGAAAAATAAAGTGCCGACCGATACCGAAGCGAAAACATTTGATACGGCGCTCGTGCTGCATGCCGATCATGAACTGAATGCATCGACTTTCACGGCAAGAGTCTGTGTGGCTACCCTGTCCGATATATACTCCGGAGTGACTTCTGCCATCAGCGCTTTGAAAGGTCCGCTTCACGGCGGTGCAAACGAACAGGTTATGAACATGCTGGAAAAGATCGGATCGCTCGATGAAGCTGATGACTTTATTAACGATGCACTTGCGAACAAAAAAAAGATTATGGGATTCGGCCACCGGGTATATAAGAACGGAGATCCCCGGGCAAGAATCATCAAAAAAATGGTGGAAGAATTGACGAGCCGCGGCGCCGAAACGAAATATTACGATATATCCCTCCGTATCGAATCCATAATGAAGGAAAAGAAAGGGCTCTTGCCGAACACGGATTTTTATTCGGCGACCTTGTATCACACTCTGGGTATCCGCAACGATCTGTTTACGCCGGTTTTCGCCGTCAGCCGGACTTCCGGATGGGTCGCCCACATTCTCGAACAGTACAGCGACAACCGTCTGATCCGTCCGAGAGCCGAATACAACGGACCAGATCTCAGACCGTATATTCCCCTCGAAGAACGCTGAAGGTCTGCGGGGCTCCGAAGATTTCAGCGGATGGCGCATTGCCGACGTCAAAATGTTATAATTAAAATAAAAAAAAGAGATTTAAATAGAGAGTAGTCTGGGAGGTACATGACGTGGCACAAGGAGAACAGATCAAGTTCGGAAACGGTATTTTAAACGTACCGAATCATCCGGTTATCCCTTACATTGAAGGAGACGGTATCGGGCCGGATATATGGAAGGCGGCTTCCCGGGTTTTTAATGCCGCTGTCCGGAAGGCGTACGGCGGTGAAAAAGAGATTGTTTGGAAGGAAGTGCTGGCCGGCCAGAAAGCATTTGACCGGACAGGAAACTGGCTGCCTCAGGAAACGATTGATACAATAAAAAAATACATGATTGCGATAAAGGGCCCCTTGACGACACCTGTCGGCGGGGGAATAAGGTCGCTGAATGTGGCCCTTCGCCAGCAGCTCGATCTTTTTACCTGCCTGCGCCCTGTCCGCTATTTTGAAGGCGTCCCTTCGCCGGTTAAGCATCCTGAACGGGTGAATATGGTTATTTTCCGTGAAAATACGGAAGATATATATGCAGGTATCGAATTTGAGGCAGGCACGCCCGAAGTGCGGAAAATCGTCGATTTTCTTCAAAATGAACTGGGTGTCCGGAAAATTCGCTTCCCGGAATCTTCCGGGATCGGCATTAAGCCGGTTTCGAGGGAAGGGACGGCCCGTCTCGTCCGTGCGGCCATTCGCTACGCCATTCATGAGGACCGTAAGAGTGTGACCTTTGTTCACAAAGGAAATATTATGAAGTTTACAGAGGGCGCTTTTAAAAATTGGGGCTATGAAGTGGCCGAAAAAGAATTTGCCGATCAGACGTTCACGTGGAAGCAGTATGATACGATTGCCGCCGAAAAAGGAAAAGACGCGGCGAATGAGGCTCAGAAACAGGCTGAAGCCGAGGGCAGGATTCTGATTAAGGACGCGATTGCCGATAATTTTCTTCAGCAGATTCTGACACGGCCCAATGAATATGACGTAGTCGCCACGATGAATCTTGACGGAGATTACATCTCCGATGCCCTTGCGGCTCAGGTCGGCGGGATCGGTATCGCGCCCGGCGCCAACATAAATTATGAAACGGGCGTTGCCATTTTTGAAGCGACACACGGAACGGCTCCCAAGTATGCCGGGCTGGACAAAGTGAATCCGTCGTCCGTGATTTTGTCGGGCGTTCTCATGCTGGAACATATGACATGGTACGAACCGGCAAAACTGATTATCCGCGCGATCGAAAAGACGATCTCGAGCAAGACGGTGACCTATGATTTTGCCCGCCTGATGGACGGAGCGACGGAAGTAAAATGCTCGCAGTTCGCGGATGCTGTCATCGGCAATATGTAAATTTGCAAGGCGCAACAGTTCCTTTAACAGAAGAAACAGCCGTATGAGCGTACCGGCCGAATCGGCAGATGTATGCATCGTCGGCTTTTTCAAAATGGCAGCGTATTCAACCCGCTTTTTGAATACGAATGTCAATATAGGGAGGAATAGACATGTCGTCCAGTCGTAAAAAAGTTACAGTTGTAGGAGCAGGTTTTACCGGATCGACAACCGCTTTTCTTATTGCACAGAAAGAGCTTGCCGATGTTGTGCTGCTGGATATTCCCAAAATGGAAAATCCGACAAAAGGGAAAGCGCTCGATATGCAGGAGGCGGGTCCTGTTGAGGGATTTGATTCAAAAATTGTCGGAACGTCGGACTACGAGCAAACGGCGGACTCGGATGTCGTCATTATTACGGCGGGAATTGCCAGAAAACCGGGGATGAGCCGCGATGATCTGGTTTCCATTAATGTCGGCATCATGAAGGATGTCACGAAACAGGTTGTTAAATTCTCACCGGACTGCACAATCATCGTGCTCAGCAATCCCGTGGATGCGATGACTTATACCGTCTATAAGGAATCGAACTTCCCGAAAAATCGAGTGATCGGCCAGTCCGGTGTCCTTGATACAGCCCGTTTCAGGACGTTTATTGCCCGGGAGCTTAATCTGTCGGTTGAAGACGTCACAGGTTTTGTCCTCGGTGGGCACGGAGATTCCATGGTCCCGCTGATCCGTTATTCTTACGCCGGCGGTATTCCGGTCGAGACACTGATCCCGAAAGAACGGATGGACGCGATTGTCGAAAGGACACGCAAGGGCGGCGGGGAAATCGTTTCGCTGCTCGGGAATGGCAGCGCTTACTATGCGCCGGCGGCTTCTCTTGTCCAAATGGCGGAAGCGGTGCTGAAAGACAAGAGACGTATCCTGCCCGCCATTGCCTATCTGGAAGGAGAGTACGGATATCGTGATCTCTGTTTCGGGGTTCCGGTCGTCATCGGAAAGAACGGCATTGAAAAAGTGATTGAACTGAATCTGACCCGGGAAGAAAAGGCCGCTTTGGATCAATCGGTTGAATCCGTCAAACAGGTGCTTCAGACGATTTGATTGAATGAAATATTTTACTTTTTGTCTCTATTTTGCTGAAAATCTGATCCTATAAGATGCAGATTTTCGGCATTTTTTTACAAAAAATAAGTTATTGGAGATGGGCTGTTTCTTGATGTTTTCTTCCGGAAAACATCAAGAAGCAGCCCTTGTGCATCTCTATATTGAAAATCGGATCGGAAACGGAAAAGCAATACGGAGGAAGGCTTGCACGAATCCGGATAAAAATTCTGAACGTGCAGATGATAGAAAAGGGCCGGCTATGAGGCCGGGCCTTGAAAATTGCTGAACTGTTTGTTTTTATTTGGTACAATAAATTTAGAAAGTGTGTGCAGTCAGCAAAATTCCGTGTAAATCGACAAGTAAACCATTGCGTTTACAAAATATTTACATGGGCTTCATACTCGATTAAAAGAGGAACCTTAATATGGGAAGTGCAATAAGGTCACTCAAAACTTGAGGGGGAAAACATTCTCATGAAAAAGAAAAGCTTGCTAACGATTGGCTTGTTTCTTGTTCTTGCCCTGACGCTGGTCCTCGGCGCATGCGGGAACGGAAGCAGCTCAGGAAGCAGCACATCGAGCTCCAGCTCAAAATCCAGTGCTTCGAGCTCTGCACCACTTTCAGGTAAGCTGACAATCGGCGGTTCAACGGCCCTGCAGCCGCTTGCTGCACAAGCTGCAAAAGAATTTATGGACAAGAATCCTAATGTTCAGATCGACGTCCAGGGCGGCGGCAGCGGTACCGGATTGAGTGAAGTATCGGCCGGCAACTTTGACATCGGCAACTCCGACATTTTTGCAGAAAGCAAAAAAGGCATTGACGCATCAGCATTGACTGACAACAAAGTAGCCGTCGTCGGCATGACGGCCGCTGTCAATCCCCAGGTCGGCGTAACGAATCTTTCGAAGGCAGACCTTCAGAAAGTTTTCACCGGTCAGGTCACGAACTGGAGCCAGGTCGGCGGTAAAAATGTGAAGATTACGTTGGTAAACCGTTCTGCCACTTCAGGTACGAGAGCAACTTTCGATCAGTTCGCTCTGGATAACAAGACCCCTGCAGAAGGTATTACTCAGGATTCGTCCAACACGGTTAAGAAGATCGTTGCTCAGACTCCTGGCGCAATCGGCTATCTTGCCCTCTCTTATTTCACTGCCGGTGACAAATCGATCGTTAAACTCTCCATTGACGGAGTACAGGCTACGGAAGACAACGTCGCCAGCGGCAAATTCCCGGTTTGGTCTTATGAACACATGTATACGAAGGGCGCACCGACAGGCCTTGCCAAAGCGTTCATCGATTACATGATGAGTGACACCGTTCAGACGAAGGATCTTCCGGCACAAGGCTATCTGACGGTTAACAAAATGCAAGTCGTACGTGATGCTTCCGGCAAGACAACAAACAAATAAACCGGATGTTATGTACTTAATTAGAAAATAAGATGAATTTAAGCTGTCGACGGCTAAGCGGGATTTGTATTTTACATCCCGCTTACCGTCGTATCTATGAAAAATGCTCTGAGTTGTAAAAAATGAGGTGTAACGATGAAAATCAGCAAAGCGATGATCAGCCCGTCGGATGGCCGTTCAGAATCATCGTTGTTAAGAGAAAAAGGTTTGATTAAGAGGTTCACCGACCGATACAGTGAATCCAGGGGAAAAGTTATCATCTTCGGCAGTGCCATCATCGTCATCGTAGCGGTTGTCGCTATCACATTGTTCCTGACGCTTCAGGGGTTACGGTCCTTTTTCGTCGATCATATAAACTTTTGGACTTTTATTACGGGAACGGATTGGAATCCCGATCAGACAAAGAATCCGTCTTTCGGGGCCTTCGCATTTATCTTCGGTTCGATGTCCGTTACTTTGCTGTCGGCACTGATTGCTACACCCGTTGCCATCGGGTCCGCCATATTTATGGCAGAACTGGCTAAAAAATGGGGCCAGAAATTGCTGCAGCCCGTTATTGAGATCCTTGTCGGCATCCCTTCTGTTGTCTATGGATTTATCGGACTGACCACGATCGTTCCGTTTATGCGTGTTCATTTCGGAGGTTCCGGATTCAACCTGCTGGCAGGAGCGATTGTCGTTGGTATTATGATTCTGCCTACCGTTACGAGTATTGCCGCGGACAGCATACGTGCGGTTCCGGATTCGCTGCGCGAGGCATCCTATGCCATCGGTGCCACAAAATGGCAGACGATCTGGAGAGTCGTTATTCCGGCAGCCGGATCGAGTCTTATAACGGCTATCGTTCTCGGCATGTCCCGGGCATTCGGAGAGGCATTGGCCGTTCAGATGGTCATTGGCAACGCAACTAAATTTCCTCACTCTATTTTTGATCCCACCGCCACTTTAACAACGATCATTACCTTAAGCATGGGCGATACGATTTCCGGCAGCCGGGTCAATGATGCTCTTTGGTCACTGGGACTGATTCTATTAATCATATCCTATATCTTTATTCTCATTCTCAGGCTGCTTTCCAGAAGGAGGAATGCGTGATGAACAGCAAGGTGACCAATCGCATCGCTCTTTCACTGATCGTTTTTTGTGCGTTGATTATGGTGGCTACTCTGGCGGCTTTACTGGGTTATATTTTAATAAAAGGCATTCCGAGTGTCTCCTGGCACTTCCTTACGTCGGAATCGAGCGCTTTTATGGCCGGGGGCGGGATCAAAGATCAGCTCTGGAATTCGTTCTACGTCCTGATCATCACGATGATACTGACCGTCCCGATCGGCACGAGCGGAGGAATCTACCTCGCTGAATATGCCCGGCCCGGTAAACTGACTTCTTTCATCCGTTCGTGCGTTGAAGTGCTTGCATCCTTGCCTTCCATCGTTGTCGGGATGTTCGGCATGCTGATTTTCGTCAATTACTTCGGCTTCAAATTTTCTGTTCTTTCCGGTGCACTCGCGTTAACGGTTTTTAATCTTCCGGTTATCGTCCGGGTGACCGAAGACGGTTTCCGTTCCTTGCCGCTTCATCAGAAAGAGGGGGGCCTCGCTCTCGGACTCACTCATTGGCATACCATTAAGACCATTCTTCTCCCGGAAGCTTTTCCAAGCATTTTAACAGGAATTATCCTGTCCGCAGGGCGGGTATTCGGTGAATCTGCGGCTCTGCTGTTTACAGCCGGAATGTCCACTCCGGATCTCAATTTTACGGATTGGAATCCCGTATCGCCGAATTCACCTCTGAATTTATTCCGTTCTGCTGAAACACTGTCGGTTCATATCTGGGCGGTCAATACATCAGGAATCATACCCGATATCCAGACAGTGGCTAACGGTTCATCGGCTGTTCTGGTCATCTGTGTCCTGTTGTTTAACTTGCTTGCGCGGGGTCTCGGTAAAGTCGTTAATCAAAAATTATCAGGAAGATAATGGGGAGGAAAAGAAGATGGTAGTCCAGATGGAAAATAAAATTACGTCCTTTGTAAATAGCGAAGCCGAGGATCGTCCTGTTTTAATAAATGTTCAAGACACAAATATTTACTATGGTGATAATCATGCGGTGAAAGATGTAAATATGCCGATTCATGAAAAATCGATTACTGCTCTGATCGGTCCGTCCGGGTGCGGAAAATCGACATTTATCCGTACGATAAACAGGATGAACGACTTGATTCCCTCTGCAAGATGCGAAGGGAATATCGAATATCGCGGAGTCAATATATTAAGTCCGAAAGTAGATGTCGTGAAGCTGCGTACGGAAATCGGGATGGTCTTTCAGCAGCCGAACCCGTTTCCAAAATCAATCAGCGAGAATATTCAGCTTCCTCTGAAATTTGCAGGTATCCACAACAAAAAAAGATTGAAAGACGTCACGGAAAGCTGCCTGAAACAGGTCGGGCTGTGGGAAGAAGTAAAAGATCGTCTGGACCGGTCCGCCATCGGCCTGTCGGGCGGGCAGCAGCAGCGTTTGTGCATTGCGCGCGCGCTTGCTCTGAAACCGGCCGTGATTCTTCTTGACGAACCGACTTCGGCGCTTGATCCTGTTTCCAGTGCGAAAATCGAGGAACTGCTCCTTCAGCTCAAAAAAGAATACACGATTGTCATTGTCACCCACAATATGCAGCAGGCTGCCCGAATCGCCGATTATACCGCTTTCTTCTACCAGGGCGAATTAGTTGAATTCGGCACGACAAAAACACTTTTCACGGCACCTGAAAAGAAAAGCACGTCGGATTATATTTGCGGACGATTTGGCTGATCGAAACACGAAGTTCTATAGTAATGTTCGGATCACACAAACAGGGGGAGGGTCCGTCTTGGCTAAAAAAATACTGGTTGTCGACGATGAACCGTCCATTGTGACCTTACTCTCTTTTAATCTAAAAAAATCGGGTTATGAGGTCATCACAGCCGGGAATGGCTCCGATGCATTGTCGATAGTCAAAGAACAGCATCCGGATCTGATCGTTCTTGATCTGATGCTTCCCGAAATGGATGGCATGGATGTTTGCAAGAGACTTCGCCAGGATTTCATCTTTATTCCGATTCTAATGCTGACTGCACGCGACGACGAGCTCGATAAAATACTTGGCCTTGAACTGGGCGCAGACGACTATATGACCAAACCGTTCAGTCCGCGCGAGGTAGTTGCCCGTGTCAAAGCTATTTTGCGCCGTACCGATATTGGAAAACAGGAACAGAATGAAATTCTGACTGCCGGCGATATTAAGGTCTATCCGAATAATTTTGAAGCGACGTTTAAAGATCAGGAGCTGCTTCTGACTCCGAAAGAGTTCGAGCTGCTTGTCTACATGATGCAGCACAAGGGCAGAGTGCTGACCCGGGAGCAGCTGCTGAACGCCGTGTGGAACTATGAATTTGCCGGCGACACACGCATTGTCGATGTCCACGTCAGCCATCTCAGAGAAAAAATAGAAGACATGACACGAAAACCGCTCTATATAAAGACTGTAAGAGGGTTGGGTTATAAACTTGAAGAGCCGAAAGCTTGAAAAAAACGTATGGATCCGCTGGGGATTAGTGATTGCCGGCCTATTGTTTCTTATTTTTGTTCTCAACCAGGTTGTTCAGGTTGCCTGTTCTCAACTGGATCAGGAGAGGATGGCGGATCGAAGCAGCTGGATTCAATCCATAACGGTTCATGACGGATCTCTCGATTTGGCGCATGCGCGGGAGGGACTGACAGCCTATGCGCAAAAATCGCCGGTTAAGATTGCCATTTATGACAGGGACCGCCATGTGCTCTACTCTTCAAAGAATCAAAGCAGAGAAGCGCTTTCCTCAAATCAATCGAATGTTTTTTATGAGACGGCGAATTCCTCTGTATACATAACTCCGTTAAAATCGGATCGGCAGATTATCGGCTATCTGCGGCTGGAAAGCAGCAAAACGGTCGTAGTCGGGCTGGGTCTGCTTTACTTTTTTTTCTTTGTTCTCGGCCTGGGCCTGCTTTTCTATCGGGACTATCTCGTGCGTTCCTATGATGTCCCGATTCGGTTTGCGGCACGGATGGCGGAAAATATACTTGACGGATCCTACCACCTGACAGCTTCGGACAGTGTCAAACGGGAAAGTGTCCTGCGGCTGAACCTGGCAATGAATCGCCTTTCCGAAACTCTTCATGAGATAAACCGGTCCTATTCCAGCCAAAGGGACAGCATGACGACGCTTATTGAAAATATCGGCAACGGGCTGCTTTTTATTGACGGCAACGGCCGGATTGATTATGTTAATAAGACCTTTAAAGAAGACTTTAAAACAGCCGCATCTCATTGGGAACTTGCCGACTATCAGGAGGTAATCCCCTACGATGAGGTGAAAGAGATGATCGATGAGGCTTTTCAGTCCAAAAAGCGATTGAAAAAACAACTTCAGCTGACCGTGCATATTGAAAGGAAACATTTCGATGTCTCCTGCGCGCCGATTCTCGACCACCATAAAAAAGTCAAAGGCATTGTGGTTGTTTTCCACGATATTACGGAAATTAAGAAGTTGGAAAACATGCGCAAAGACTTCGTTGCCAATGTCTCTCATGAACTGAAAACGCCGATTACTTCACTGATTGGTTTTACCGAGACGCTGCTTGACGGAGCCAAGGACGATAAGCAGCTTGAAACGCAGTTTTTAAATATCATTCTTCACGAAGGCAGACGGCTCCAGAACCTGATCAAAGATCTGCTCGATCTGTCAAAAATCGAACGCGAGCATTTCACGATTCAATGGCAGAAGGTCTCTCTCTCCAAATTGCTGGACGCAGCTTTATTGATTTTTAAAGAAAAGGCCGACGGGAAAAAGATTGCCATTGACCGGCTTCCGGGCGATGAAGGCTGGGCGCTTGGCGATCCGTACCGCATTCGCCAGATTATGATTAATCTGATCACCAATGCGATCTCCTATACTCCCGAACAGGGCAGAATTGTCCTTTCCGTCAAAGAAACAGCTGATAAGTCAAAGTTTATCATTTCAGATAACGGAATCGGTATTGAAAAAGAACAGATACCAAGAATATTTGAACGCTTCTATCGCGTCGATAAAGCCAGGAGCCGCGATTCGGGCGGTACCGGGCTTGGGCTTGCCATCGTCAAGCATTTGGTTGAAGTGCATGAAGGCAGCATAGACGTTAAGAGCGAACCCGGCAAGGGAACGACATTTACCATATCTTTCAAAAAAACGCGGCCGCCGATTGGATAAAAGCGTCATCTTGCTTTAAAATAAAAAGCGAGGAAAGAACGGATGTTTTGCACTCCAGGAGGATAGCATGAAGAAACTTGTTCTAATAGACGGCAACAATGTTGTTTATCGCGCTTTTTTTGCGCTCCCATTACTGAGCAACAACAGGGGTATGTATACGAATGCCGTATACGGATTCACCATGATGCTTCTGAAAGCGATCGAAGAGGAGCAGCCGACCCATCTTCTCGTTGCTTTTGATGCCGGCAAGACCACTTTCCGGCACAGCACTTTCAAAGACTATAAAGGCGGGCGTCAGAAAACGCCTCCCGAACTTTCTCAGCAGCTTCCGTTTGTTTATCAACTGCTCGATGCAATGGGCATCAAACGATATGATCTTGACAATTATGAAGCGGACGATATTGTCGGCACGCTGTCAAAAAGAGCGCAAGAGGCGGGGTTCGCAGTAGACATTATTACCGGCGACAGGGATTATCTGCAGCTTGTCGGGGACCGCGTCAATGTCTCGCTGATTAAAAAAGGAATTACCGACACCACTGTCTACGATATTCAAAAAGTCAGAGAACGTTACGGAATCGATCCTGAAGGTGTCATCGATCTGAAAGGCCTGATGGGAGACGCTTCCGACAACATTCCCGGTGTTCCGGGCGTCGGAGAGAAGACGGCGATCAAGCTGCTGAAACAGTTCGGGACGGTTGAGGGCGTCTATCAGCAGCTTGACAGGGTCTCCGGGAAGAAATTGAAAGAAAATCTCGGGGCCAATCGTGATCAGGCGCTGATGAGCAAGCAAATCGCAACGATCGACAGGAATTCGCCGGTACAGGTTGCTCTCGATGACTGTGCTTTTGAAAACAAAACCACACCCGAATTAACAGAACTGTTCCGTGAGCTCGGCTTTCAGTCGCTGCTTGAGAAAATGGACCTTCCGCAGAAGGAGAAGGAACCGTCCGCGATGGCGCCGATCAAAATAGAGGCTGTTGAATCTTTTTCCAAGGATCAGCTTGTGTCTCCGAGTGCGCTGGTTGTGGAAATGCTGGATGAAAACTATCATTACGCGGACATCCTCGGCTTTGCCGTTTCCAATAAAAGCGGCACTTATTTTATTCAGACGGATAAAGGGCTGCATGATCCGCTCTTCTGTCGCTGGCTGGCAGACGGCGCGCAGGAGAAGATCGTCCTTGACGGGAAACAGGCAGAAGTCGCCCTGAATTGGCGTGGACAAAAACTGAACGGCCTCGTTTTCGATGTCGGGCTGGCCTCTTATCTTATCGATCCGTCCGAGGCCGGGCAGGATCTGGCAGTGGTGGCTCAAAAAAGAGGCATCACGGATGTCGAAACAGACGATGCTTTTTACGGGAAAGGCGCCAAACGGGTCATTCCGGAAGGAAACGGTCAGGCCGGCCACTTGGGGCGCAAAGCGGCGGTGCTGTTTGCCCTGAAACCGATACTTGAAGAGAAATTGAGAACCAATCAGCAGGAACAGCTGCTTTCGGAACTTGAAATGCCGCTGTCGCGCGTACTGGCCAGAATGGAGTTTACCGGCGTTAAAACAAGCGGTGAGACGCTGAAGGCAATGGGCGGGGAACTGGACGCGACTCTCGAAGTGATCGAACAGGATATTTATCGTTCGGCGGGTGTATCGTTTAACATCAATTCTCCGAAGCAGCTTGGAGAGGTGCTGTTCGAAAAGCTGATGCTTCCGCCTGTAAAAAAAACAAAAACAGGCTATTCTACGGCCGCGGATGTTTTGGAGAAACTGCGCGGCCGTCACGAAATCGTCGGCAAAATTCTCGATTACCGCCAGCTGGGCAAGCTGAAATCCACGTATGTTGAAGGCTTGCTTAAGGTGATCAATCCGAAAACGGGTAAAGTCCATACATGCTACAATCAGTCGCTGACCCAGACGGGCCGGCTCAGCTCGACAGACCCGAATCTACAGAATATACCGATCAGACTTGAAGAGGGCCGCAAGATCCGCAAAGCTTTCCTGCCGTCTGAACCCGGATGGCAAATGTTTTCGGCGGACTATTCCCAGATTGAACTTCGAGTGCTCGCTCATATTGCCGACGATACGAACCTGAAACAGGCGTTCATTGACGGGCTGGACATCCACACCAAGACAGCGATGGATGTTTTTGGTGTGGAAAAGGACGAGGTGACGGCACTGATGCGCCGCCATGCAAAAGCCGTCAATTTTGGCATCATTTATGGAATCAGCGACTACGGCCTGTCGCAAAACCTCGGGATCACGCGAAAAGAAGCGGGCCGGTTTATTGAAAAATACTTGGAAAGCTATCCGGGCGTTCAACGCTACATGAAAGAGATCGTCCAAAAAGCGAGAAAATCCGGTTTTGTGACAACTTTACTAAACAGGCGGCGCTATCTGCCGGAGATCACAAGCCGCAATTACAATCTGCGCAGCTTTGCCGAACGGACGGCGATGAACACGCCGATTCAGGGCAGTGCCGCCGATGTGATCAAGAAAGCGATGGTCATCATGGATCGCCGGCTGGCCGAGGAACATCTAAAATCACGCATGCTGCTTCAGGTGCATGATGAACTGATTTTTGAAGTTCCCGAAGAGGAAATTGAAAGAATGAAGCAGATCGTACCGGAGGTCATGGAACATGCCATTACGCTGAATGTTCCGTTAAAAGTGGAATGCGCGTACGGTCCGACCTGGTACGACGCCAAATGATCCGGGAGCGGGCGGCGCGAATACGCCGCGCGGCCCATCGAACCGGGTTCAGCGATTTCCGATCAGCTTTTCAGGGAATCCGCTGACCTTTATGAAAAAGGGAGAGCAGGCAATGCCGGAACTACCGGAAGTAGAAACCGTCAAAAGAACACTGAATGAACTGGTCATCGGCAAAACGGTTGGGCATGTCGAGATCCGCTGGCCCAAAATTATCAGGCGTCCGCAGGATGCCGGAGAGTTTGCCCGGCTGATGGCGGGCGAAACGCTGCATCATGTCGGCCGGAGAGGCAAATTTTTGCTTTTTTGCTTCGACAGCAAGGTCCTTGTTTCCCACCTGAGAATGGAAGGAAGATACAGACTGGATCGGGAGAACGTTCCCGTCGACCCATATACTCATGTCATTTTTCATTTTACCGACGATACCTCCCTGCGTTATCGCGATGTCCGTAAATTCGGGACGATGCATCTTTTCAGGAAAGGCGAGGAATGGAGGATGCTTCCGCTCAAAGAGCTGGGGCCCGAACCGTTCTCAAACTCTTTTTCGGCAGAAAGCCTGGCGCTGAGCTGCCGAAAAACGACGCGGGCTGTCAAACCGATGCTGCTGGATCAGCGCGCGGTTGTCGGACTGGGAAATATTTATACGGACGAAGCGCTTTTCAGAGCACGTATCCACCCGCTTACTCCTGCCGCGGATCTAACGATGCCGCAGATTAAAACGCTGCACGAAGCGATCGTCGAAACGCTCGGGGAGGCCGTGAAAATGGGCGGAAGCACGATCCGGACCTTTGTGAACAGCCGGGGGCACGCCGGTTTTTTTCAACAGAAATTGCAGGTATACGGACGCAAAGGGATGCCGTGCCCAAGGTGCGGGACGGCAATAGAGAAGATAAAAGTGGGCGGAAGGGGCACACATTTCTGTCCCGCCTGCCAGATTCGGGTGACGGGATCATGATTAAAGTCGGACTGACGGGCGGAATAGCCAGCGGGAAAACCACAGTGTCCGACTGGCTGAGAGCCCGCCGCTATCCACTGATCGACGCAGACCGGATCGCACGCGAAGTGGTTGCTCCCGGTGAACCGGGTTTATCCGCAATAGCCGGTGTTTTCGGGCAGGACATCATTCTGAAGAACGGGACACTGGACCGGCAGGCACTCGGCAGATTGATTTTCAATGATGAAAAAAAGCGCCGGCAGCTTAATGAACTGCTTCATCCGCTGATCAGGGAACGGATCGGATCCCGAGTGAAACAATTCCGGGAATCGGGTGCCCGTGCCGTTTTTCTTGATATTCCTCTGCTGTTTGAGGGGTCTCTTGATCGGTGGACGGATAAGACCCTTGTCGTCTATGTTTCGAAAGACAATCAACTCAGGCGGCTGATGTCGAGAAACCATTTCACGGAAACGGAAGCGCTGGCCCGGATTGATGCGCAGATGTCCCTTGAGGAAAAGAAAAAAATGGCTGATGCAGTCATTGATAATAACGGTTCGGTCGAAGAAACGGTCAGGCAGCTTCAGTCCATTTTAAAACAATGGAATCTTTTATAATTTTCACCGTTTTGTTCCGCAGGTGCAGACCTTTGCTTTTCATCCGGCTCCTTGTACGATAAAATAAAACTAACATCTAATACTTGGATTGAGGTGGAGAGAATGCGCTGTCCAAGCTGTAAAAAAGACGGGACCAAGGTACTGGATTCCCGTCCCGTGAACAGCGGGCGGGCGATTCGCAGAAGGAGAGAGTGCGAATTTTGTCATTACCGATTCACAACTTTTGAAAAAGTCGAAGAGACTCCTTTGATCGTTGTGAAGAAGGGCGACAATCGCGAGGCTTTCAGCAGCAACAAGATCCTGCGCGGGCTCATTAAGGCATGCGAAAAGCGTCCGGTCCCTCTGGAAAAGCTTGAAAACCTGGCGAACAGCGTGGAGAAAAAGCTTCGCGATGACGGGCGTTCTGAAGTGAACAGTCATGAAATCGGCGAGATGGTGATGAATGAGCTGGCCAAAGTCGATGAAGTAGCCTATGTACGTTTTGCTTCGGTCTATCGTCAGTTCAAAGATATCAATGTATTTGCACAGGAGATTCAGGAACTGAAGGATCAGCTGGAAAAAGCCAAAAACAGCCGAAAGGATGGGGACGGCTGACCTGATCTTTTTGGATGCGGCTGAGGGAGAATCGGTGAAAAGAGACCGATGCGGCTCCGTTTTGTAAAACAAGAGCCTGTGGCAGCGATTATGCGCCCAAGGCGTATCCTGAACTTTTTGAACGCCCTCTTTATACAGGACAGGATGATATGGAAGGGGGGACAAATATGCTGCAATCATGGAGAGAAGTGCTTCCGGGCGATCATTATACGGTCAGAGCGGACGGACTTCTCAATTATTATGATCAGAAAATTATCACACAGCTTTATCAGCCGCTCGTCGGTATTGAAGCGACGAGTCTCTATTTTTCGCTGCGGCAGGAGACGGGGCGCGGGCAAAACGATCAGACGGCGACTCATCACCATTTGATGGGAACAATGAATCTTTCGCTCGACCGCATTCTTCGGGCGAGAAAGAAGCTTGAAGCAGTCGGCCTGCTCCGGACGCTGAAGAAAAAGCAGTCGGATCCCGCTTTCTTTATGTATCTGCTGGTGCCGCCGCTCACACCGAATCAGTTTTTTAATGACGGGCTGCTGAACGTCTTTCTCTATCACCAGATCGGCTCGAAGGATTATCATCGTTTAAGCGAGCTATTTCTCGAGCAGCCCCCGGATTCAGAGGGCTTTGAGGATTTGTCCGCCGCTTTTGACGAAGTCTTTGAATCCATTCCGAGCAGCGAATTTTCCCGCGACCTGCAGGAGGACACACGCTGGGAGGATCGTGCACATCCGCAAAAACTGAAGTTCCGCAGCTATTTTGATTTCAGTCAGCTGAAGAATTATCTGTCCGACGCCATTGTTTCCGGGGAAGCACTGACTGAAGATGTCAGAGACGCCATTGAGAAACTTGCCTGCGTCTATCAGACGGACCCCTTTGACATGAGCCGGGCCGTCGAATCGGCGTCTCTGCATACGGGGACGGTGGATATCGGCCTGCTCAGAAAAGAAGTCCGGGACTATTACCGCCTGGAGCATGGGCCGAATGAGATGCCGGCTTTATATGAACGGACGCAGCCGGCGGAGGCATGCGAGATGAGCGATAAAGTGCCTCAGACTGAGGAAGAGCAGCTGATTTCCTGGTATGAGACGAACTCGCCGTATCAATTGCTTGAGGAGCTCGGACACGGCAGCAAACCGGCGGCGCCCGATCTGCGTCTGGTGGAAAATCTGATGTTTGATACAAAATTGAATCCCGGTGTGATCAATGTACTGATTGATTATATTTCGAAGGTGAACGATAATAATTTAAACAAATCTTTTGTTGAAAAAGTAGCTGCCCAATGGTCGCGGGAAAACGTCCGGACTGTGCGCAAGGCGATGTCTGTGGCCCGCGAAGAAAAGAAAAAACATACACAGCAGAAACTGCCGTCAGCAGCAAAAGGGCCGGCGGCAAACCGCAAACAGCCGGGCAGGGCCCGCAGCGAAGTCGTTCCGAAGTGGATGAAAAATCGGGACAAGGCGGGCGGCAAACGTCCGGACGGGGTTACGGAAGAAGAAGCTCAAAAACGGGCCAAATGGCTTGAAGACTATTTAAATAGCATCTAATCACAAAAAGCGGGGGGCGAAGAAATGGAGCCAATCAAATCGGTACTGCGGGATATTGCAGATGAGCGGGGCATTCAGCAGGACCGGGAACGCCTGGCGGATAAACTGCTGGCCGCGAATCCGCGGATTGCCGGCTTTGTCCGGCAGAATCCGCAGATTACAAGACCGGTCTGGATGAAAAACGTCTCGGAGCTGTATCAGTTTGCCGAAGAATGGAACCATTGCGATCATTGTCCGGGGCTGGACAAGTGCCCGAATATGATGCAGGGATACAGGCCGGAGCTGATGAACGACAAGGGCAGACCGGTCCTTGCTTTTTCCCCGTGCCCCCTGTTTCAGAAACGAACGGCGAGCCGGCGGCAGAGCCGGTTAATCCGCAGTTACTATGTCCCGAAAGACATCCTGCAGGCAACGTTTGAGACGATCGATAAACGGGAACCGGGGCGTCAGCAGGCGCTGAAAGCTGCGGGTGATTTTGTCAAATCCTATCTCGACGGCGGAAGCGCAAAAGGGCTGTATGTCTGCGGACGGTTCGGCATCGGAAAAACGTATTTGATGGGTGCGGTGATGAATCGTCTGGCCGAACGCCGTTCGATCGCTTCGCTGATTGTCTACGCACCAGATTTTTTCCGGGAAATCAAAGGGGCCATTCAGGACAATTCTGTGGATAGAAAAGTCGATGTTCTGAAGAAAACCCCCGTTCTGATTCTCGACGACATCGGGGCGGAAACGATGACGCCGTGGATCCGCGACGAAGTGCTCGGCAGTATTCTCCAGTACCGGATCATGGAACATCTCCCGACACTGTATACATCCAATTTTGATTATGATGAACTGGAGGATCATTTTTCGTATTCGCAGAAAAGCGGTGTGGAAAGTGTTAAGGCCGAGCGCCTGATGGAACGCATCCGTCATTATACCGCACTTGTCCGGATGGAGGGCGCCAATCGCAGGTAGCTGCGGGGCCGGAAGCGTTTCCGCAGTTGCAGGATCGGCGGCCGGCAGAATAAGCATAGAACTTTTTTGAAAGAAAAGACGGCAGCGGGAGCATGATCCGCACCTCCCTCCCATATAGTTTTTATATAAGATGGGACGGGGAGGATGAACCATTGGATATTGCATTTGAAACCAGGCAGGAAGCTGTTGATTTTTACAGAGGGCTGCCCTCCACTTTCAGACAGACGGCGAGTGTGCTCCTGATCAACAGCCGTCTGGCCGTTTTTCCGGAGAATGAGTCCGAATATAAAGAATTTGCCCGTTTTATTTCACGGTTCATTATTGACAGGTATGAAAAAAAATGGCTGACAGAAATCATCGAGAGGCATTATTTTTTTAGCGAACCGGAGGAAAAGGTTGCCATACTGGGCATTGTTGCCGCTATTTTTGCCGGCGAGAAGAACGATCTTCCGCAGACGGACGGACTGCCCGATCGCAAACAGCTGATTATCGATTCGCTGGCCGACATCCTGACGGAGCACGGTACGCTGTCCTTTCAGTCGATTCTCAGATTCCGGCTGACGGCTTATCGGGAAGGGCTCCGCCGTTTTGTCGAGATTGCGATTGATGAATACAAGCTGGAGCAGGAATATCAGGTATTCATTGACAAACTGCGCCGGATTATACGGGCTTATAAACCGCTTTGTGAAAAAATAGAAGTGTTTGACGAATCGCCCTTCAAATTATTTGATGACCATCACCGGCTGATCCGCAATGTGCAGTCGGTGCGCTCCTTCTATCCGCTGTTAAAACAGTGGGGCATTGAGGCAGAGCCGTCGATTATTCTGACGCTGATTGCCCTGGCGCCGAAGCAGGTCGTTGTCTATACCGACCGGCCGGAGCATGGGATGATGAAAACGCTGCATCAGGTATTTGAAGACCGTGTCTGCTTTCTCCCCAGCAGTTTTGCCGCGGAAAACGAGGCCGGCTATTCACCGATGACGAGGGCGAACACGGAATAATAACCGAGGCTCCTTCAGTTCACGTACCCGGCCGACCGGGCGTGTGAATCCGTCATCCGCTCATCTGAAAGGTAATAAGCGATACTCAGCGGGACGATCATCCCGGATGGGCCGATGTGCGATTGACACATGGGAGCGCAACCCGCCGGCCCGGATGAGCCACTGGGGAGAATTGAGGCCGGCTGACGGTGCACTTTACGATCTGGAAGAATAAGAAGGATAATCATTAAAAATACAAAAAGGGCTTTACAAGACAATTTTTTCCATATAGAATAAAAGTGTTATATAAGTTTTTAAGGAGGCTTGTCACAATGGTGATGAATAACGGACTCATTTATTCAGTTTCACCAATTGAATATCACGTTGTGACGGCCTCGGGAGCAGATCGTTTGAATCATTGAAAAATTTTAATCACTGAAACAAACCGCAGGTCATCAATGACTGCGGTCTTTTTGCGCCCTTTTTAGGATAAGGCCGTTTCGGCTTCACGCCGTCAGGGCCTTTTTCTGTATATAGGACCGGCTGTGCATCTATGGCGGGTTTTTATATAAATCGCTTAATCACAAATAGGAGGCGAAAGATATGCCGGCATTTTTATTAAAAAACGGCACGTATCCTGCAGCATCGGTACTGATGAATCAAGCCATTCAAAAACGGGGAGGAGGGAATCGAATGCTGAGACTGAACTTTCTTGACCTCACACTGACGATCACTGTCAGGCGGCCGCCATCCGTTCAGCAGCGTTATGAAGATGAACAAAGAATCAAAATGCTGATGGAACAAATGCTCGACAGACGGATCGATTATTCGCGATATTACAGATAATCAGGAGGATCTCTTAAAAAAACGGCAATGGCACCTGCCGATTTTGTTTTTTGGGGTGTGGACGGCCTAATTTTCTAATAACCGCTGTTTGAAAATATTTTGAGCGGCCATCATTATTCTATGTACTTAAAAAGCCGGAAATTTTGAAAGGATGCTTCCCAATATGCTACGATAAATATATCAATATATTTCCGGAGGTGAATTCATTGAAAAAATTTCTTGTCTTGCTGGCGGACGGTTTTGAAGAAACGGAAGCGGTGACTGTCATCGATGTGCTTCGGAGGGGAGGCGTCGGCGTTGTCCTGTGCGCTCTTGAAAATAAACAAGTTGAAGGATCCCGGAAGATCGTGATTCAGGCGGATACGACGATCGATGCCGGCCCATTCACGGACTTCGACGGCATCTATCTTCCCGGCGGAGCAAAAGGTGCAACGACGCTGAGGGACGATGAACGGGTGCAGGAACTGATCCGTTATTATAAGGAAGAAGGCAGGAAGGTTGCCGCCATCTGTGCCGCGCCGATTGCTCTGGAACGGGCCGGTGTTCTGAAGGGCGAGACGGTGACGAGCAATCCGAATTTCCGCAGCCACATCAAGGATGCCGACTATGTTGAAGATCCTGTCGTTGTTTCCGGAAATATCATTACGTCGAGAGCCGCAGGGACCGCGCTTCCGATCGGTCTGGAAATTCTTCGCCAGCTCGGGCTGGAGAAAGAGGCAAAACAGGTCAGCAGCGACATGCTTTTTGATTTTCTGATGGATAATCGGGAAAAAATTAAAGCCTGAATCCGCTGCCTGCGTTCTGAGAGGCCCGGCGCTCCGCGCTTTTCAGCAGCGGCCGCCCGTTTCTTCTCGCTTTTCTGGCCGAGCGAATGAACTTGATTTCCGTCCGCGGACGTCCTATAATCAAAAATAGATTTCAATAGATGATCGGTGACGATGAGGACATGGGTTTTTCGGAACTGTTTTCAGAGAAGGAATGAGGGTGCGAATTCCTAACAGTGCGGAAAGCTTACCACCTCTGAACTTTGGCGGAGAACACGAGTATCCGCCGACGGCTTATTCCGTTATCAGATTCCTGAGCTGTCACGTGCGCTGTTAAGCAGGCTAACAAATTGGCCGGCAGAGTCGCCCGGACAGGAAATTGGGTGGAACCACGAGAAAGCACTCGTCCCTTTTGCGGACGGGTGCTTTTTCCGCAGATACGAAGCTTTTCCACCCATCACCTCTTCTTTCGAAGAAATCGCATCACTGAGTTGAAGTCAAAGGAGTGTTCTTTCATGTCAGTTATTCATATCACGTTTCCCGATCATAAGGTGAAGGAATTCCAGTCGGGTGTGACCACGGCGGAGATTGCGGCGTCGATATCATCGAGCCTTAAGAAAAAAGCGGTGGCCGGGAAAGTCAATCATAATTTGTATGATTTGACACGACCGATTGAAGAAGATGCTTCGATTGAAATAATTTCCCTTGATTCCGACGAGGGAATCGCGATCATGAGGCACAGCTGTGCACACCTGCTCGCCCAGGCGCTGAGACGTCTCTATCCCGAAGTCAGGCTCGGAATCGGACCTGTTATTGAAAACGGCTTTTATTATGATGTAGACCTGTCGCATTCCCTGACAAAGGAAGATTTTCCGGCGATTGAAAAAGAAATGAAAAAAATTGTTGCCGAAAATATGCCGATTGTCCGTGAAGAGGTTACCCGTGAGAAAGCCGTTCAGATTTTTACGGAAATAAATGATCCTTTGAAGCTTGAGCTGATTCACGATCTTCCTGAAGACGCGGCCATCACGATCTACAGGCAGGGTGAATATGTAGATCTTTGCCGCGGGCCGCACCTGCCTTCCACCGGCAGGATTAGATCCTTTAAACTGATGAGCGTTGCCGGCGCGTACTGGCGCGGCGACAGCAATAATAAGATGCTGCAGCGCGTTTACGGCGTCGCGTTCCTGAATCAGAAAGATCTTGACGGCCATCTCCATTTTCTCGAAGAGGCGCAGAAAAGAGATCATCGCAAGCTCGGCAAACAGCTCGGACTGTTCATGTTCTCCGAGGAGGCACCCGGAATGCCCTTCTATCTGGCAAACGGACAGATCGTCCGCACGGAATTGGAAAATTTCTCGCGTGAGCTGCAGCGGCAAGCCGATTATCAGGAGGTACGTACGCCCCTGATGATGAATCAGAGACTTTGGGAAAACTCCGGCCACTGGGATCATTACCATGAGAATATGTACTTTACCAAGGTGGATGATATCAGCTACGCCCTGAAGCCGATGAATTGTCCGGGCCATATGCTGATTTATAAAGATACCCTTCATTCCTACCGCGATCTTCCGATAAGGATTGCCGAATTCGGCCAGGTTCACCGTCACGAACTCAGCGGGGCGCTGAACGGTATGCTGCGGGTCCGCACATTCTGTCAGGACGATGCGCATATCTTTGTCCGGCCGGATCAGATCGAAAGTGAAATTAAAAACATTTTTGAGCTGATCGGCAAAATATACAGCACCTTCGGCTTTGAGTATACAGTGGAGCTCTCGACCCGCCCGGAAGACCATATGGGCAGTATTGAACTTTGGGATCAGGCGGAAGCTTCTCTAAGCCGCGTATTGGAAGATATGAATATGCCGTACAGCATTAATGAGGGCGACGGCGCCTTCTACGGTCCAAAAATTGATTTTCATATTAAGGACGCTCTGGGGCGGAGCCATCAATGCGCGACGATCCAGCTCGATTATCAAATGCCGGAAAAATTTGATCTGACTTATATCGACGAAAATAATGAAAAGGTGCGTCCGGTGGTCATTCATCGCGCCATTTACGGTTCGCTTGACCGCTTCTTCGGCATCCTGATCGAACATTTTGCCGGCGCGTTCCCGACGTGGCTGGCGCCCGTTCAGGCCGAGCTCATACCGGTTGCCGATGTCCATCTGGACTATGCCTCTAAACTCGAGCATGATTTAAAAGCGGCCGGCATCCGGGCACACGCCGATCGCCGTGCGGAAAAGCTGGGCTACAAGATCCGCGACGCTCAGACGCATAAAATTCCGTACACACTTGTCGTCGGCGATCATGAAATCGAGAGCAGCACGATCAATGTCCGCAAATACGGCGAACAGGAATCCAACACGGTCCCGTACGAGACATTTAAAGCCGCCATACTTGAAGAAATTAAGAAAAGGGTCACGAAAAAACCGGTCGTTAAATAATTTCCGGTCGTAAAGAGCAGCATGCCGGCCGTTAAAACGTTCACGAATGGAAGCTGATTTTCCGGAATCCGGGAGGCGGGGCGCAGGCCTTGCAAAAAGCATATTGGCGTGCTATAGTGGAAAAGTGATTTAATATTGATGAAAGCAGAGGCGCCCGGCTTCTCACCTGGGACGACGCAGAATTGCTGTTGTCGGGTTTGAATATAAGGTTGAATTTTCAATGCGGGCGTTTATGCGCTCGCATTTTTGTTTGACTGCTGCAGAAGTCGTTCGTGCAAGTTTCAGACCGAATCCGCGTTCCACGGCCTGTCCGCTGCCGACTGCCGCGGCTGGGGCGGTCTCTGTCCTGCACTTGTCTTTATGTTCATCCGGTCCCGGATCTTATTTTTAAAATATTTTGGAGGTGGCTCGATATTAGCAAAGAAATGATTGTCAACGAGGGGATCCGCGCTCAGCAGGTCCGGCTGATTGGTCAAAATGGGGAACAAGTCGGCATTAAAAGCAAGTCGGAAGCTTTGGCTCTGGCTCATCATGTCAATCTTGATCTGGTCATGGTTGCGCCCGGTGCCAGACCTCCGGTTTGCCGCATCATGGACTACGGCAAATACCGTTTCGAACAGCAGAAAAAGGACCGGGAAGCCCGCAAAAATCAGAAAGTGATCAGCATCAAGGAAATTCGCCTGAGCCCGAGTATTGAGGAACATGACTTTAATACGAAAATGCGCAATGCAAAAAAGTTTCTTGAGAACGGCGATAAGGTGAAGGCCTCTGTCCGTTTCCGGGGACGGGCGATCACGCACTCCGATCTCGGACGGCAGGTTCTTGAAAAACTGGCTCAGGAATGCGCGGATATCAGCGTGATTGAGGCAAAGCCGAAAATGGAAGGCCGAAGCATGTTCTTAGTGCTTGCCCCTAAGGCCGAAAAGTTAAGTAAGTAATCAAGGAGCGCGATTGCAGGGGCTCCGTAGGAGGAATTTTTATGCCAAAAATGAAAACACACAAGGGTGCCGCAAAGCGTTTCAAGAAAACGGGCACCGGAAAAATGAAACGGAACCATTCGTACACAAGCCATATGATGAGCCACAAATCTCAGAAGCAAAAACGCAATCTGCGTAAGAGCGCCATCGCAACATCTACTTTGGCAAATAAAGTCAAGAAAATGATCAACGCTTAATTAAATAAGAACGTAGCCGATTTTCATATTTTTTAAAGTCTGTTCGGCGGCGCGGAAAAATAAAAGCAGGATGGCCGTGAAAGCACAGTCTGAGGGGCGTACAGGCTTCATGGAATGCAGTGCCTTCGACGGGGACACGTATGGTTTGCCGTTGGGATCTCTCGATGAGTTGTCGGGAGCGGCTCACAGGCTGATGCGGGGATTCGGCAGCCATTTTTCCGGACGTTTCGAACGGCCTATTTAGGAGGTTTTTATAATGGCAAGAGTAAAAGGCGGATATGTGACGCGGCGCAGACGCAAAAGAGTGCTGAAACTGGCCAAGGGCTATTTCGGTGCTAAACATAAATTATTCAAGGTGGCTCAGGAGCAGGTCTTCAAATCGCTGACCTATGCTTATCGCGACCGCCGTCAGACCAAACGTAATTTTCGCAAATTGTGGATTGCGCGGATTAATGCCGCGGCCCGGATCAACGGTTTATCTTACAGCAAGCTGATCCACGGCTTAAAGACGGCCGGTATTGAGGTCAACCGGAAGATGCTGGCCGATCTCGCCGTTCATGATGCGAATGCATTTGCAACGCTTGCTGAAAAGGCAAAAACAGCTAAATAAATTTGAAGCATGTTTGAATTAAAAATGGAGAGCCGGCGCTTGAATGCAGCCGGCTCTTATTTTAACCGTTTTTCCTATTAAACGCCTTGTTCCAGCCGGGTGAGCATCTGATCGCGGAACGCGGCATCGGATTTGTTCCAGATCACTTCCATCAGGACGCCGAGTCCCGGCAGCATTTTTTCCTCACCGTTCCGGATGGCGTCGACGATCGTCTCCTGGAGCTGTTCTTTGTTGTCGCCGGATAAATTGTGCAGCACCGCGCGGCGGATATCCAGATCCATAATGAATCGGGCTCCTTTCTTTAAGCATTTTATACAGGCAATATGGTATAGTATGGATTAAACACATGAATTTATGTAGGGACGGAATCATCACAGACAGAAAAATTTCCTTACTAAAAGGAGTCTTTTCTTTGAGACGTATGGTATCGCTGCAAAATGAAAAAGTTAAAAGCTGGAAGAAGCTTCAGATGAGAAAATGGCGGGAAAAGGAAGGAATGTACCTGCTTGAAGGTCCTCACTTGCTGCAGGAAGCTCTTTTTACAGCGTATGATCGACTGACGGCCATCATCATGGATGAAGGATTTCATTTGCCTCCGGACTGGCCGATAGAGGATATCGAAGTTTATCAGGTCACGCATAAAATTTTTACCGAATTGTCACAGACGGAAACGCCGCAGGGAGTCATCGGCATTTGCCGGATGATTCCGCCGGCTCTTTCTATCCGGAAGGGTCATTATCTGCTCGTCGACGGTGTACAGGATCCGGGGAATCTCGGCACGCTGATCCGAACCGCGGACGCGTTCGGTCTCGATGCGGTATTTCTCGGTGAAGGCTGTGTCGACGGTTACAATGCAAAAACACTGCGCTCGGCGCAAGGATCGCATTTCCATCTTCCCGTTATCCATCGCGATCTGTTTGCCGTTACGGCAGAGATGAAGAAATCGGGCATTCCGCTCTACGGCTCGTCGCTGCAGGGAAAGGATATGACAGGCATCGCCGCGGACGGCCCTTATTTCGGCCTTGTAGTCGGCAATGAGGGTAACGGCGCCTCTCCCGAACTGCTGGCGGAAATGGATAAAGAAGTGAAAATTCCGATGGCCGGGCGTGCGGAATCGATGAATGTCGCGGTTGCTGCGGGCATTCTTCTTTACTGGCTGCAGACGGAAGGGCTTGCACACGGCGCATAAAATGCCTATACTAATAAAGAATCCATTGAAGGGGTCTTGTCAGGCCCTTTCTTAATCATGAAAAGCCGAGACGGAGAGCAGTACTTCCGTACCGCCATAAAGGGAAGGCACGCCATGGACTGAAAGCGCGCCGATGGGACGGACGGAACGAATTCACTCCCGAGCTGCCATTTGAACATTGATTGTTAGTTAAGAATGGACCGGTCCAATCCGCCGTTATTCAGATTTTTGAGTGGACAGCGAGTTTCAATCGCTGTCAACGAGGGTGGTACCGCGATGCTTCGTCCCTTTACAGGGGCGGAGCTTTTATTTTCCAAAAAACAAGGGGTGGAGAAAAAATGCTGCAGGAAAAGTTGCTCGAACTGCGAGACGCCGCATTGAAGAATATCGGATCGGCGAACAGCCTGAAGCAGCTTCAGGACATTCATGTCCGTTATCTCGGGAAAAAGGGTCCGATTACAGAAGTGCTGAAGGGCATGGGCAGGCTGGCAAAAGAGGAACGTCCGGTCATCGGTCAGCTGGCAAATGACGTAAGGAAAGCGATCGGCACACGGATTGAGGGAAAAAAGGCCGAAATCGAGGCAAAAGTGCTGGAGGCGCGGCTGGAAAGCGAGAGAATTGATGTAACCTTGCCGGGAAGAAAGATTCGGGTGGGGGGACACCATCTGCTGGCGTCCGTCATCCGTGAGGTGGAAGACCTTTTTATCGGCCTCGGATTTTCAATTGCCGAAGGCCCTGAGGTGGAAGAGGATTATTATAATTTTGAAGCGCTGAATCTTCCGAAAGATCATCCGGCCCGTGATATGCAGGACTCTTTCTATATCACGGATGAAGTTCTGCTGCGGACCCATACTTCGCCGATGCAGGCGCGTACGTTGGAGGCTCATAAAGGGAAGGGACCCGTTAAAATTATCTGTCCCGGAAAAGTATACCGCCGCGATAATGATGATGCCACGCACTCGCATCAGTTTATGCAGATTGAAGGGCTCTATGTCGATAAAAATGTCAGGCTCAGCGATCTGAAAGGGGTGCTGACCGTCTTTGCCAAGCATGTGTTCGGTGCCGAACGCGAAATCCGGCTGCGGCCGAGCTTTTTTCCTTTCACTGAACCATCCGTTGAAATGGATATCTCTTGTTTCAGATGCGGGGGCCGCGGCTGCTCCGTCTGCAAGGGAACCGGCTGGATTGAAATTCTCGGTGCCGGCATGGTGCATCCGAACGTACTCAGGATGTCCGGATTCGATCCGTCGGTTTATACCGGGTTCGCTTTCGGTATGGGGCCGGAACGGATTGCGATGCTGAAATACGGCATTGAGGACATCCGCCATTTTTACACGGATGATCTCCGCTTTCTGAGACAATTTAAACGGGCATAAGGAGGAGGCTCAAAATATGTTGGTTTCATATAAATGGCTGCAGGATTACGTGGATCTGGACGGCGTGACGCCTGAAGAGCTGGCGGACAGGATTACGAATACGGGGATTGAAGTCGAGCATCTGACCTATCCCGGAAAGGGGCTGAGCGGCATTGTGATCGGCAAAGTGCTGTCGTGTGAACCGCATCCGAAGTCGGATCACCTTCATCTTTGCCGCGTGGATCTCGGTAAGGAGACCGTCCAGATCGTCTGCGGCGCGCCGAATGTCGCAGCCGGCCAGAAAGTGCCTGTTGCGACGGGGGGCGCACGGATCGGCGGCAATGTGAAAATCAGGCAGTCGAGGTTCCGCGGCGAAGAATCCGACGGGATGATCTGCGCGCTCGATGAACTGGGGGTCGACAAGGAGTTGGTGCCGAAAGAATACGCGGACGGCATCTATGTGTTCGACGACGATGTTCCCGTCGGTGCCGACGCGTTGCCATATCTGAATCTGGATGATGCGATACTTGATCTGGATATTCTGATTAACAGTGCCCACTGTATGAACATGATCGGAGTCGCTCATGAAGCGGCCGCCATCTTTGACCGCCCGCTTCACATCCAAAGGCCGAATCCGAGTGAAAGCGATCAGGCCGCGGCCGACAGGATCAGTCTGAGTGTGGAGGCGGCGCAAAAAGTGCCTTATTATGGCGCACGGCTGATCGAGAATATCGAGCTTGCTCCTTCACCGCGCTGGATGCAGCTCCGTTTGATGGCTGCGGGCATTCGGCCGATCAGCAACGTTGTCGATGTTTCCAACTATGTGATGCTTGAGTACGGACAGCCGCTGCATACGTTTGACTTCGATGCTTTCGGATCAAACCGGGTGCTGGTCCGTTTTGCCGGCCGGAATGAAACGATCCAAACGCTTGACGGCCAGGAACGGGCGCTGACCCCGGAGGATATTGTCATCACCAACGGCAAACAGGCCGCGGCTGTTGCCGGAGTCATGGGCGGTGAAAGTTCGGAAGTGACATCGTCGACCGAAACGGTGCTCATGGAGTCCGCCGTTTTCGACCCGATCTCGATCCGAAAAACGGCCGCCCGCCTGCAAATGCGGACCGATGCCAGCAGCCGTTACGAGAAGGGGCTGGATAGAAACCGCGTTGCGCCGGCGTCCGACCGGGCTGCGGAACTGCTCGCGAAATATGCGCATGCGCGCGTTTTAAAAGGCATTGTCGAACAAGGCGATCGGACGGTGCCGGAAACAGTCATTACAATGCCGTGGGAAAAAATCAATCAGGTACTCGGAGCCGATCTTTCTTTCGATGTGATCAAGAAGACGCTCGAGCGTCTTGGATTTACTGTTGAAAATCAAGGCGATACAATTCATGTCCGCGTCCCGTCCAGACGTTTTGATGTAACCATTCCGGAAGATCTGGTCGAGGAAGTGGGACGCATTTACGGATACAATCATATTCCCGCAACTTTGCCCGAGGGATCGGCGATTCATGCAGGGCTCACACCCTACCAGAAACTTCGCAGACGCACAGAACGCCTGATGGAAAGCGCGGGGCTTTTCCAGGCCTATACCTATTCACTGACGACCGACGCTCATGCATCGGCGTACATTGTCCGCCCGACTTCTGAAACGGCGGCAAGAGTTGTCTGGCCGATGAGTGAGGAACACGCTGCGCTTCGTCAGAGCATTGTTCCTCAGCTGATCGATGTCGTTAAATATCATCTGAACCGTCAGATGCCCGATGTGGCGCTTTACGAAATCGGAAAAGTCTTTATTCCGAAGCCGGGGGATCCGCGTCCCGGCGAAGAGGAACATCTTGCCGGAGCCGTAACCGGGAGAAGCGCGGAACGCAACTGGGAAGGCGAACCGCGGCCGGTTGATTTCTACACAGTCAAAGGTATTCTCGAAACTCTGTTCGAGGCGCTGGCTGTTTCTGAACGGATTGATTACCGTCCCGCCAGGCGGGAGGAACTGCATCCCGGACAAACGGCGGAGATTTTTCTCGACGGAAAAGTGATCGGCTACGTAGGCGCCCTTCATCCGAGAGCCCAGAAAGACGCCGGCTTGAATGAAACATTTGTTTTTGAAGTCGCTATCGAGTCGTTGCTCAGAGCGCATGAACCGGAGATCGTCTATAAAAATATGCCTCGTTTTCCTTCAATCACGCGCGATATCGCACTCGTGGTTGACCGTTCTGTTTCCGCGGCGGATCTTGAGCGTATCATTCGGGAGACAGGCGGACCGCTGCTTGCTTCGGTCAGACTCTTCGATGTTTACGAAGGGACGCATGTTGCCAAGAATGAGAAATCACTGGCATTCTCGCTTGTCTACCTCGATCCGGAGCGGACGCTGACCGATGATGAGGTGAATGCTGCGTACAGTCGGATCATCGATGCCTGCAGCCGGGTGGGCGCCCGGCTCAGAGATTAAGGATTAAAATAAACAATAATTATAGAAGATAAATGGCGAAGAGGGGACATGAGCTGTCCAGTCCTCCTCTTTTTTTTGAATCGGTTTCCTTTATAAGATAAAATAATGGCGTTTAGAAGAAAGAGATAAAGAAGGCGGCTTCGGCACCTGAAATGTTTTTTACGGGATGTTCTGATTATTTGTGCCCTTCCTTCACATAAGCCGGGGATGCTTATCAACGCTGGACCGGCCTTTTTCCTGCCCGTTTTTCAAACGGCCGACTTTTTGATATGATTAACTTAAAGAATGGATGCAGCCTGAACCGGGACAAGGAATATCTTTCCGCGGGAATGAGCGGCCTACACCCCCGGAAGACGGCCGTTTTTGTCGAAAAACTTGCAAACCCTTCGTTAATCGGCTGCACAATAGGAGGGCAAATAACGAACTAAGAGATGCGCCTGTCCTGCAGCCGTGCCGTGACGGGCATCGGAAATCAGGGAAACGCCGTTTTAATCTGCGTACACACTTTCGGAAAACGTGAAGTTTTCAGCCGAGGCATTTTCTTCTTGAAAAAAATTTCTGCCGTTTCTCCGGAGTTATCGGACATCCTCTTATCAGAAAGATGGGATTGAACATATGCTGCTTAACATAATCATCATTTTGCTGCTTGCCGCCGGTTTCTTTACGGGATTCCGGCGCGGCTTGGTTCTTCAGTTGGTTCATCTGGCCGGGTTCATTGTTTCTTATATCGTTGCTTTTTTGTATTACAAACAGCTGGCGGGGGTTCTTAAATTCTGGCTGCCTTTTCCGACATCGGCGGCGCAGAGCGGAACGTTCAGTTTTTTAGGAACCCTCAATCTGCAGAGCGCCTATTATCAGGCGATCGCTTTTGTCATTCTTTTTATTGCTGCGAAAATCGTGCTGAATATTCTCGGTTCTATGCTTAATTTTCTGGCGGAAATGCCGATTATCCGTTCGGTGAACCATCTGTCGGGAGGTTTGCTCGGCTTTGTGGAAATCTATCTGATCGTCTTTCTTCTGCTCTATGCGGGGGCACTGACGCCGATGGGCGGCATTCAGTCTTCGATCGGCCACTCGTCGCTGGCACAATCGATCATCGGCAATACGCCGCTGTTTTCTAAAATGTTCAAGAGTATGTGGGTAGCTTTTATGGTCTGGAGATGACCGGCCGCCGGGCGAAATCGGCAAATTTTTCTCTCTTCAGGGGAAAAGAGTGATCGAATTGAATAAAAAACAGATTATTGATAAATTGGATGCTATTGCTCTCTATATGGAAATCATCGGGGAAAATTCTTTTAAAGTGGCTGCTTATCGCAGAGCCGGACAGGCGTTGGAAACAGACCGGCGTTCGATGGCCGGAATCGACGATGTGTCCGCGATCAAGGGCATCGGCCGCTCAACGGCCCGTGTCATCGAGGAATTGATGGCAACCGGCGAATCTTCCGTGCTTCGGAATCTGCAGGAAAAAATCCCGGAAAGCCTGCTTGATCTGCTTCATATTGCAGGGCTGGGCGGGAAGAAGATCGGTACATTATACCGGACGCTTCACGTGACCGACCTGGCGTCACTGCGTCAGGCCTGTGAACAGGGACGTGTAAGCGCTCTTCCCGGTTTTGGAAAGAAGACGGAAGAAAAACTGCTGAAGGCAATTGAAGAAGGAAAAAAGCGTCCGGAAGTCCTGTCTATCGCTTATATGACCGACCTTGCGGAAACAATAGAATCGATCCTCGGGACAATCCCGGAAATCAGCCGCTTTTCCAGGGCGGGGAGCCTCAGACGGGTAAAAGAGACGATGAAAGATCTGGATTTTGTACTGGAAACCCGGAATCCTGAGAAAGCGGCGGACCGGATTCTGGAGCAGCTGCCCGTGTCCGAAGTGATCGGGCGCGGAGACGCCAAAATAACGGTTCTGATGAATGACCGCTATCAAGTCTCGGTCGACTTCCGTTTGGCTTCACCTGAAACATTCATTACAACGCTTCATCATTTCACCGGGTCTAAAGAACATAACATCCTGTTGCGCCATCTGGCAAAGGAACGCGGCGAAAAGATCAGTGAATACGGTATTGAACTCGGAGACGGCCGTGTGCTCACTTTTTCCAGCGAATCTGAATTTTACCGCCATTTCGGACTGAACGAAATTCCGCCCGAAGTACGCGAAGGGACGGATGAAGTGGAGCGGGCGCACCGTGCGCCGCTCGGGCTGATTAAACTGACGGATATTAAAGGCGATCTGCATATGCACTCGACATGGAGCGACGGTTCGCATACCATTGGGGAAATGGCCGAGGCGATGAGGGCGAAAGGGTATGCGTACGCCTGCCTGACCGATCATTCCAAGTCGCTGCGAGTGGCCGACGGTCTTTCCGAACGCCGGCTGTTCGATCAGCTTGAAGAAGTCGCACGGGTCAATGCACGGTACGATGACTTTGTTCTCTATTCCGGCGTAGAGATGGATATTTTGCCGGACGGAACTTTGGATTATAAGGACGATGTGCTTGAAAAGCTTGATTTTGTTATTGCGTCTATTCATTCTTCTTTTAACCAGAGCCGGGCGGATATCATGAAAAGGCTTGAGGCCGCCTGCAGAAATCCGTATGTCCGGCTGATTGCCCATCCGACCGGGCGGCTGCTTGGGAAACGCAGCGGCTACCGCGCCGATGTCGACCGTCTGATTCAACTGGCATCCGAAACGGGAACGGCGCTGGAGCTGAATGCAAATCGCAACCGTCTTGATCTCTCCTCGGCATGGGTATGCAAGGCCCAGGATGCGGGCGTTAAAATAGCGATTGATACGGACAGCCATTCGATGAAAATGATTGACGAAATGGGGCTTGGCGTCCGGACGGCAGCGCGCGGCTGGATACGTCCGGAGACGGTGCTGAACGCCCTTCCGGCCCGGCAGTTTGCCGATTTTATCAGGCGGAAGAAAGCGCCGTATTCAGGTTAAAAAGCTTCTCCTTTTTTTCTGCTTCGAAGTTTCAATTGCTTCTTATTTTAATACAATGTGATTTTTTAATTTTCTCCAAAAGGAGATGCGGCAAGTGAATGAACATGCACTTAAAGCATTGGAATATGAAAAAATAAAGCAAAAACTGATCCATTTTACCGCGTCTTCGCTTGGCAAAAGCCTGATTGAACAGCTGGCTCCGTCCGGAGATCTGCGCGAAGTCGGGGAGCGCCAGGAGGAGACGGATGAAGGGGCTGCGGTGCTGCGTCTGAAAGGATCGGTTCCGTTCGGAGGGATCACCGATATCAGGCCGGGTCTGAAACGGTCAAAGATAGGAAGTATGCTTACGGCAAGGGAGCTGCTCGATATTGCCGATACGATCCGCGGCGCACGCCTGATGAAAAATTTTATCCTTGATCTGGCCGAAACCGGGCAGGTCGAACTGCCGATACTGACCGGGCTGGTCCGGGAAATGGAGCCGGCGGGCGGCCTGGAACGGCAAATACGCGCCGCGATTGACGACCAGGGGGGCGTCATGGATTCAGCGAGCTCCGCGCTCCGCCGTATCCGCGCTCAGATCCGGACGGCCGACAGCCGCGTCAAACAGAAACTGGAAAACATCGTCCATTCAAGCGGTACGTCGAAGATGCTGTCGGATCCGATTATCACGATCCGCAATGATCGCCACGTCATCCCGGTCAAGCAGGAATACCGTGGTGCTTTCGGAGGCATCGTCCATGACCAGTCGGCCTCGGGAGCGACACTTTTCATTGAACCTCAGGCCATTGTCGACCTGAATAATCAGCTGAGCGAAGCAAGGGCAAAAGAACGGCATGAAGTGGAACGGATTCTGCGCGTCCTGACCGGAGAGACGGCAAAATCGGCGGACAGTCTGCTGGACCAGGTTGCCGGTCTCGCCCGTCTGGACTTCATTTTTGCGAAGGCTGATTACGGACACGCAATCAAAGGTTCGCGGCCGACGCTTAACGATCGCGGAATCATTAAAATGAAAAAGGCGCGCCATCCGCTCATCGATCCGGAACGTGTGGTGCCGATCGATGTCATTTTCGATGAATCAACGCACGCCTTGATCATTACCGGGCCGAATACAGGGGGCAAGACCGTCTCATTGAAAACGATCGGACTGGTGACGCTGATGGCCCAGTCCGGACTTCAGATACCTGCGGAAGACGGCTCGGAAATCTGCGTTTTCAAGAAGGTCTTTGCCGATATCGGCGATGAACAGTCCATTGAACAAAGCCTTAGCACGTTCTCTTCCCATATGACCAACATTGTCGCTATTATAAAAGAAGTCGATTTCGGCAGCCTCGTTCTATTCGATGAACTGGGTGCGGGAACCGATCCCCAGGAAGGGGCGGCGCTGTCGATTGCCATTCTGGATGCGGTTTATGCGCGAGGCGCGACCATTGTCTGCACGACCCATTACAGCGAGCTGAAAGCGTATGCTTACGAAAGAGCAGGTGTGATGAATGCCAGTGTCGAATTCGATGTGGAGACACTGAGTCCGACTTACCGGCTGCTGCTCGGCGTTCCCGGACGGAGCAACGCTTTTGAAATTTCGAAAAAACTGGGCCTGCCGGCCGACATTATCGATGCCGCCAAACTGCAGATCAGCCGCGAAACGAATCAAGTTGATAAAATGATCGCCTCGCTGGAAAAGAACCGGAAAGCGGCGGAACGGGAAGAAGAAACGGCGCGCCACCTCAAGCTTGAGGCCGAGGAAAAAGAGGCGTCTCTTGCAGAAAAGCTGAACGAACTGGAAAATAAGAAAGAACTGATTCTGAAACAGGCGAAGAAAAAAGCGGAGCATTCGCTGCAGGAAGCGCGGCTTGAGGCCGAGGCCATCATCGATGAGCTGCGTCATTATCAAAAACAGGGGCAGGTCAAAGAACATCAGCTGATTAATGCCAAGACGAGGCTGTCCCATGCTCTGGATGCCCTGGATCAGCCGGATCGCAAATCTTCTCCCGTTCCCGTGAAAAAGGCGGCAGCCGGTTTTAAACCGGGCGACCGTGTGAAGATCGTCAGCTACGGCCAGGACGGTTACATCGTAGAAAAAATCAACGATCACGAATATCTCGTTCAGGTAGGAATCCTGAAGATGAATGTAGCCGGAACGGATCTTAAGAGCGTGAGGGAAGAGAAAAAAGTGCGTCCCGTGGTCAATGTCCGTACGTCGGGACGGACGGTGAAGCCGGAACTGGATCTGCGCGGCGAGCGCTACGAGGATGCCATGCTTAAAGTCGAGAAATACCTTGATGAAGCCATGCTCGCCGGATATCCCCGCGTTTCGATCATTCACGGAAAAGGGACGGGAGCACTTCGAAAGGGTGTGACGAAGCTGATCGAGAAACATCCGAGGGTTAAAGATTCGCGTCTCGGCAGCCAGGGGGAAGGCGGCAGCGGAGTCACGGTCGTCGAGTTTAAGTAAATGCGGCGGGAAAAATCATCGCGTGAGCTGAATAATGGAATCTCGCCGATGGAGATGCTATACTTTGTCACATAAGAAGTAAGAATGATACAAGGAGGTCATGATTCCATGGCTATCAATCAGGTAAATGACGCAAATTTTGCGGATGAAACATCGAAAGGACTTGTGCTGGCCGATTTTTGGGCGACGTGGTGCGGCCCGTGCAAAATGATGGCTCCGGTTCTTGAAGAAGTCGATTCCGAATTATCGGATAAACTGAAAATCGTCAAGCTTGACGTTGATGAAAATCAGGCGACTGCAAGCAAATTCGGCGTGATGAGCATTCCGACGATGTTTCTCTTTAAAGACGGCGAAATTGCCGATAAGGTTGTCGGCTTTACACCGAAGGAAGCTCTCGTTGACCGTATCAAGCAGCACATCGGCTGATTACTACTGTAAAACGGATCGGGAAGCATCCGCAAGAACCGGAGCAGAAACGCGCAAAGCGTTTTTGACTCCGGTTTTCTGTTTCTCCGCAGTTCCGTGAGAGATGGTTGAATCTTTTGCCCATCTCAGTGATAATAAAAAGATGCAGGTTTTCTATTTTATTCGATACTCTGCTTCACAGTTTTTGTAAAGGATGAAGGAAACATGGCCAGCCGAAAAATTAAAGAGAAACTCAGCCTGCTGCCGAAACAGCCGGGCTGTTACCAAATGAAAAATATGCAGGGGGAAATTATCTACGTCGGAAAAGCCAAAAATCTGTTCAATCGCGTTCACTCCTATTTCAGCGGGTCGCACGATGCCAAGACGCAGCGCCTTGTTGCCGATATTGCCGATTTTGAGTATATCGTCGTATCCTCGGAAATCGAATCCCTGCTGCTCGAAATCAATCTGATTAAGAAATATGAGCCTAAATACAATATCATGCTTAAGGATGATAAAAGTTATCCTTATATCAAACTGACTTCAGAGACGTATCCCCGCCTGATCATTACGCGAAAAGTCAATCGGAAAAGCGGTAAATATTTCGGCCCTTATCCGAATGTCACGGCGGCAAATGAAACCAAGCGGCTGCTTGACCGTCTCTATCCGCTTCGGAAATGCCGGACCCTGCCGAATCGCGTCTGTCTGTATTACCATATCGGTCAGTGCCTTGCGCCATGCGTCAATGATATACCGAAGGAAACGTTTCAGAAAATGACCGAAGAAATCACCCATTTTCTGAACGGCGGCTATCAGGAAGTAAAACTCAGGCTGAAACAGGAAATGATCGACGCGTCAAACCGGCTGAATTTTGAAAAAGCCAAAGAGCTGCGCGATCAGATCCGCAGCATCGAGACTTTGATGGAAGAGCAGAAAGTGATTCTTAACGATCTTGATGACCGGGATATATTCGGCTATGCCTACGACAAAGGATGGATGTGTGTTCAGGTCTTCTTTATGCGCCAGGGAAAATTAATCGAGCGCGATGCGTCGATGTTTCCCTTTTATCAGGAACCGGAAGAGGATTTTCTGACTTTTATCGGCCAATTTTATTCCCGCCGGAATCATATCAAACCCAAAGAAGTGCTGATCCCTAATCAGGTTGACCGGCAGCTTGCCGGACAGATGTTGAAAACCGCCGTCCTTCAGCCGCAGCGCGGGCGGAAAAAAGAGCTTGTGCAGATGGCGGTTAAAAATGCGCAGATTGCTCTTAAAGAAAAATTCGCTTTAATTGAACGCGACGAAAAACGAACGGTCGGCGCCGTCGAACAGCTCGGAAAAGCACTGGACATGCCGGCACCGCACCGGATCGAGACGTTTGACAACTCAAATATTCAGGGAACGGATCCCGTTTCGGCCATGGTTGTTTTTGAGGACGGCCGCCCGAAAAAAAACGATTATCGTAAATACCGCATTAAGACGGTCGAAGGTCCGGATGATTACGCGACAATGAAAGAGGTCGTCCGCCGCCGCTATACGAGGCTGCTTAAAGAGGCTGCTGTTCTGCCGGATCTGATTCTGATCGACGGCGGCAAAGGACAGCTTGCCGCAGCCATTGATGTTCTGGAAAATGAATTCGGCCTTTATATTCCTGTCTGCGGCCTTGTCAAGGATGATAAGCACCGGACTTCGCAGCTGGTCGCGGGCGAGCAGTCGCTGCCTGTTCCTCTTGCCAGAAACAGTCAGGCTTTTTATCTGCTGCAGCGCATTCAGGATGAAGTGCACCGCTTTGCTATTACATTCCACAGGCAGGTCAGGAACAAAGCGATGATCCATTCCGTACTGGACGATATCCCGGGAATCGGCAAACAGCGGAAGCAAGCACTGCTGCGGAAATTCGGCTCTGTAAAGAAAATTCGCGAGGCAAGCAGCGAGAATTTAATGGAAGCCGGCCTGCCGCATAAAATAGCGGAGAACGTTAAAAAATATTTGAGCGATCCTTCTTAAAAGGTGTTGTTTCAAAACATGAATTTTGTTATAATTTCCGTAACTTAATTTTTTCAAATATCTAGTGATAGAGGAGCGGTCTTCATGACTAAACCGCGCGAGAAGGGTGAACTTCACCGACCGCGGCGGAAAGGGGAGCCTGCCGAAGCCGGAAGCGGTTCATCACGCAGCCGGCTGGATCTGCGCTGAATAAGCGCAGAGCTGTCACACTCATGGGTGTGGAGAACTATCTCAGCATGTTGGAAAACGTTCGATTGTTCAGCAGCGGGGATTCTCGCTGTTCTTTTTATCAGCGAAGATGTTCGAAATTTAAGGAAGTACGTGCTCTTTCAAGGGTCCCGCTGTTTCTGTATAGAGGGCGAGAGAGGGGCGGCGGCAGATCTTATGCCGGCCAATAACTAAAGGAGCGAGGAAGAGTGGCTTTAACAGTGATGAAGTTTGGTGGAACATCGGTAGCGACGGTGGAGCGGCTTCAGAAGGTCGCGGACAGGATCATCGACAGGAAGAAGGCCGGCAGTCAGCTGATTGTCGTCGTTTCTGCGATGGGCAAGACAACGGACGAACTGGTGTCGATGGCTGGTGAGATCTCGGACAGGCCGTCAAAACGGGAGATGGACGTCCTCCTGTCGACGGGTGAACAGGTGACGATCGCTCTCCTGGCGATGGTACTGATTGAACGCGGCTGCCCGGCGATTTCTTTTACGGGCTGGCAGGCAGGGATCAGGACAGAGGACGTTCATGAGTGTGCACGGATCGGGTCCATCGATACATCACAGATCCGCCCGCACTTGAAAGAAGGACGGGTTGTCATCGTCGCCGGCTTCCAGGGGGTTACGGAAAAAGGTGAGATCACGACGCTCGGGCGCGGTGGATCGGACACGTCGGCCGTCGCACTGGCTTCGGCTTTCGGTGCCGAAAAATGTGAAATTTACACGGATGTCACTGGTGTCTTTACAACAGATCCGCGTTATGTCGGCAAGGCCAGGAAGCTGAAAGAAATCAGCTATGATGAGATGCTTGAAATGGCTTACCTTGGTGCGGGTGTTCTCCACCCGAGGGCCGTCGAATATGCGAAGAACAGCCATATCGAACTGGTTGTACGCTCATCTTTTACAGATGAAGAAGGCACGGTCATTAAGGAGGAAGTAGCAATGGAGAAGTCAAAGGCCGTCAGAGGACTTGCATTTGAGAAAAACGTAACGAAAGTGACATTGCTTGGCCTTCCGAACAGTGTCGACGCAGTATCGCGGGTGTTTGATGCGCTCGCCAAGCGGCACATCAATATTGATGTGATCGTTCAGAATGTACTTAACGAGGAAAAAACAAGCCTTTCGTTTACAATTGATCGCGATGTACTGAACGAAACGGTTGAAGTGCTGCGCGCTCAGGTGAAAGAACTGGCCTTTCACCAGCTGGTTTTTGAATCCGAACTGGCCAAAGTATCAATTATCGGCTCCGGCATGGCCTCAAATCCCGGGGTGGCTGCCCGGATGTTTCATGCACTGGCTGCCGAAAATATCAAAATCAAGATGATCAGCACTTCTGAAATTAAGGTTTCGACAATCATCGATGAAGACAAGCTTCTGGAAGCACTGGATACGCTTCATGAAACTTTTCACCTTGCGGAGCAGGAATCGATCCGTTTTTGATTCAATTCTGCGCACAGGCCGTAAAAAAAAAGTCCCCGGAGACAATCATAAATCCCGGCGGGCTTCTTTTATTTTTTAAATGCTATTTAAAATGAGCCGAGCGTATCGTTTTTCATTTTTTTTCGGGCAGTCCGCGTCGCCGGCTCTGTGTTTCTGTCAATCGGATCTTTCGCGTCCCATTTAACTGTAAATAAGGCTTTCTTTTCACGGCCTTTCCGTATATCCGTATAGCTCTCCGCCATAAATCCGAGAATCCGCTGCATTTGCTCGGCAATGAAACCGGCCTCCAGAGCAAAAGAAACGGATTCGGGATGATCCTTAATTCTTGATTCAATGAGGGCTGAACGGCAATCAAAAGTAATTTTGCTTTTCCCCTTTTCGAGCATCGTTAATGTTCCCCATCCGGCCTGTGTGAAAAAATCCGCCAGCTGCTCCTCGTTATCCAACGGGTAGTGCCTTGCGATCTTTCGCCCGGACCAATAAAGAATCGATGCGGTTTCTTCCCCGAGCAGTTCGGGTATCAATTCGTTTCTGATCAACTCATAACCGAAAGCCGGAACGCTGGCATCGCCAAAGTGCTCGGGCTGCGGATAGATGTCGCCTCGTGTCATTTCTTCATCTCCTCTCCGACTATTATATCTTTTTTTCCTTCAAATCACTACGGCCATAAAAGACAGCGTTTTCAATTTTTCATTTGACTGTCAAAAAACCGAGGGTTACAATGAATTTGTGACAAAAAAATGTCATTAAAGATTCACAACCGGCCAAATATAAGCGCTAACATTTCTGTCGGAGGGGGAAGCATCATGGCTGAAAATGATTTCGCCTGGCACCGTCTGCATTCTCTGCTGGGGGTTATCCCCGTCGGTCTGTTCCTGATAGTCCACCTGACTGTCAACTTTCAGGCAACCAAGGGATCGGACGCCTTCAATCAAGCGGCGTCTTTTATGGAACATCTTCCATATCTGCTCTTTTTGGAAATCGTTTTAATCTATTTACCGATTTTGTATCACGCAATTTACGGAATTTACATGGCATTTACGGCAAAAAATAATGTCGGAAATTTTGGCTTTTTTAGAAACTGGATGTTTTTGCTGCAGCGGCTGTCCGGTTTGTTTCTGGTTATTTTTCTTGCCTGGCATGTCTGGGAAACAAGAGTTGCCATGGCACTCGGGACGCCATTGAATTATGAAATGATGGCCCATCTTCTCACCAATCCATGGATGATTGCTTTTTATATGATCGGAATCCTGTCAGCTGTTTTTCACTTCTCTAACGGGCTTTGGTCGTTCTGTGTGCACTGGGGCATTCTTGTATCCCCGCACTCGCAAAGAATCGGCACTTATGTGGTCGCCGTCATTTTTGTTCTGCTGGGCTATGTCGGCATCCGGGCCCTATTCGCATTTATCGCTTAAAAAGCAAGTTCAGTAATCTATTAAGGGGTGAGCCTATTGAGTAAAGGAAAAATTATCGTTGTAGGCGGGGGCCTCGGCGGTTTAATGTCCACGGTAAAAGCAGCGGAAGCAGGTGTTGAAGTCGAACTATTTTCAGTAGTTCCGGTTAAGCGGTCGCATTCCGTGTGCGCGCAGGGAGGCATTAACGGTGCCGTCAATACAAAAGGCGAAGGCGATTCAACGTGGCAGCACTTTGACGATACGATTTACGGCGGCGACTTTCTCGCCAATCAGCCGCCGGTCAAGGCGATGTGCGAGGCGGCACCGGGCATCATTCATTTAATGGACCGCATGGGCGTCATGTTCAACCGTACGTCTGAAGGGCTGCTCGATTTTCGGCGCTTCGGCGGGACCGAGTACCACCGGACGGCTTATGCGGGCGCTACGACAGGCCAGCAGCTTCTCTATGCGATGGATGAACAGGTCAGACGGTTTGAAACCGAGGGACTCGTTCATAAACATGAGTATGTCGAATTTCTCTCGGCTGTTCTTGATGAAGATCGGGTGTGCCGGGGAATTGTCGTTCAGAATATGAAATCGATGGAGATCTCGGTGTTCCGAGCGGACGCGGTCATCATGGCGACCGGCGGCCTCGGCATTATCTTCGGCAAGTCAACGAACTCAATGATTAATACCGGATCCGCGGCATCGAGCCTTTATCAGCAGGGCGTCTATTTTGCTAACGGTGAATTTATTCAGATCCATCCGACGGCTATTCCCGGTGAGGACAAGCTGAGGCTGATGAGCGAATCCGCCCGCGGCGAAGGAGGACGGATTTGGACGTATAAAGACGGAAAGCCGTGGTACTTCCTTGAAGAAAAATATCCGCATTACGGAAACCTCGTTCCGCGGGATATTGCAACGCGCGAAATCTTTGATGTTTGTATAAATCAGCACCTGGGGCTTAACGGGGAGAATATGGTTTATCTTGATCTCTCCTTTAAGGACAATCATGAGCTCGATGTCAAACTGGGCGGTATTATTGATATCTATGAGAAATTTGTCGGTGAAGATCCACACAAAGTGCCGATGCGCGTCTTCCCGGCTGTTCACTATTCAATGGGCGGAATGTGGGTCGATTTTAACCAGATGACGAATATCAAGGGCCTGTTCGCCTGCGGCGAATGCGAGTATCAGTATCACGGCGCCAATCGTCTCGGCGCCAATTCACTGCTGTCGGCAATTTACGGCGGCATGGTTGCCGGACCCAATGCTGTCCGTTATGTGGAGAATCTTGATAAACAGAGCGATGATATTTCCTCCAAGCTTTATGATGATGCCCTTAAAAAGGAACAGGAAAAGTTTGAAGGCATCATGGGCCTCGACGGTAAGGAGAACGCTTATGTGCTGCATAAAGAGCTCGGTGAATGGATGACGAAGTATGTGACTGTTGTCCGTGAAAACAAGACGCTGCTCCAGACAGACGAAAAAATTCAGGAATTAATGGAACGCTATAAAAATATCGATATTAATGATACGTCAAAATGGAACAACAGCGGTGCCTCTTTTACCCGCCAGCTTTGGAATATGCTTGAACTCGCCCGCGTCATCACGCTTGGGGCGTATAACCGGAATGAAAGCCGCGGCGCTCATTATAAACCGGAATTTCCCGACAGAAATGATCCGGATTGGCTGAAAACGACTAAGGCAAAATTCAATCCGGCTAAAAACGGCCCCGACTTTGAATACGAAGATGTCGACATTTCGCTGATTAAGCCGCGGAAACGTGACTACACAAAAGCGCATTAAGGGGGAAAGATCATGAGTGAAGTTGAGACAGCAACAAAAACCGTGCGGCTAATCATTAAACGACAGGATGGGCCGGATGCGACCCCTTATGAAGAGGCTTTTGACGTCCCTTACCGGCAGAATATGAATGTGATTTCAGCTTTAATGGCCATCCGGCGCAATCCGGTGAATGCTAAAGGAGAGGAGACCACCGCTCCGCAGTGGGAGATGAACTGCCTGGAAGAAGTTTGCGGCGCATGTTCGATGGTTATCAACGGCAGGCCGCGCCAGGCGTGCACGGCATTGATCGATAAATTGGAAAAACCTGTTCATCTCGCTCCGATGGGCACCTTCCCGATTGTCCGCGATCTGATTGTCGACCGCACCAGAATGTTCGACGCTTTAAAGAGAGTAAAGGCATGGATTCCGATCGACGGAACGTACGATCTCGGTGCCGGGCCGCGCATGGCCGAAAGCAAACGCCAGTGGGCCTATGAATTGGCCAAATGCATGACCTGCGGCGTCTGCCTGGAAGCCTGCCCGAACGTGAACAGTAAATCCAGTTTCATCGGCCCCGCCCCGCTTTCACAGGTCAGACTGTTCGTTACCCATCCGACCGGAGCGATGAACAAAGCAGAACGGCTGCGGACCATTATGGGCAAGGGCGGAATCGAAGGCTGCGGTAACTCGCAGAACTGTGTCGAGGTTTGCCCGAAAGGCATTCCGCTGACGACATCGATTGCCGCCTTGAACCGGGCGACAATGGCGCAGTCTTTCCGGGACTTCTTCGGAAGCGACAATAATCAGTAATGGCACTTATTCGGACAGGATTTTATATCGGCTCTTTCTGAAAATCCCGCTCACGAATCATTTGCCGTTTTCATAAAATGTAGGGACTAAAAGCCTTCCCCGCCCGCTCTACTGCTGAGCAAGGAGGGGGAATTGTTGAAGGAAGAATACCATCGTCCAAAGCCGTTGCTGACGAAGAGGGAAAGAGAAGTCTTTGAATTGCTTGTTCAGGATAAAACAACCCGGGACATTGCCAAAGAACTCTTTATCAGTGAAAAAACCGTCCGCAATCATATCTCAAACACGATGCAGAAATTGGGTGTGAAAGGACGGTCCCAGGCGGTTGTCGAACTGCTCAGGCTCGGAGAATTAAAATTATAGCACTGGCCGGCTCCTGACAAAAGAGCCGGCTGTTGTTTCCCGGGGTGAACTGGAATATAGACAGATTCCGCGCCCGAATGTTATTAATCTCAAACTTTCCGGCGATTTCCTGCCATTGGATTAGGAAGGATTCCGGACTTATTTCCCCCGGGACGGATTTAATGAAAGTTCGATTGAAGGAGCCGTACCTGCGGCAGAAAACGGCTGCCGGAACAGAAAAACAATTTTATATCGTTTGCGACGGGCGATCGGAAAATGCGGACGGACCACAGGACCGATCGCCTTGTTTATAGGACGATCAAGGGTGCCGGCCGGATCTTATAAATGAAGTGATCCTCAGAGCAAAGACCGGCCAATAATCAGGGACCGATAACCCGTGAACGGTTTTCATTTCGCTGCGGCTGCTGGATGGCCGGCGACGTGCTGAGCGTATTCACGAGTTTTTTTATTTTGAAAAGCGGCATTTCCTGTTCTCAGATTTTTCAAACGCCGGAGGATCCCGCGTTAATTTATAAAGTTTCACAGCGGCAATGAATGAAGGAAAATTGCTGTACAGGTGTAAATATATAGTTTAAAATTTCAAACATTTTTCGACAGGTTGACACATCTATGATCAAGTGGTAAATTATTAACACGACAAATGAATAAGAAACAAACTCTTATCCAGAGTGGCGGAGGGACAGGCCCGATGACGCCCGGCAACCCCCAGATTTGACGTTTCGGCAAGTCTTGGAAGGTGCTAATTCCTGCAGAAAGATTGTTTTTCTGAAAGATGAGAGGGGTCTTCAGCCAAACCCTTCTCTTGAGGGTTTTTTTTATTTTTCGGAAACGTAAGGGGGGAGGGTTGCAAGCATTAGAAAAATTCTGATGCTGTTAAAGGCTGTCCTGAAAGAAAGTAGAATTTGTCGTTTTTATAACCCATTAAATACATCTGACTTTAATTCTTTGAAAATGGGTTAGAGGGCTTTTGAAAGCGGGGCAAAATGCTTGATTCGATTAACACATGTAAAGAAGATCTATCAAACAAGTGCCGGCCCGGTGAAGGCTTTAACCGATTTAAACCTTGAAGTCAAACAAGGGGAAATTTTCGGAGTGATCGGTTACAGCGGCGCGGGCAAGAGTACGTTGATTCGGCTGATTAACTTACTGGAGAAGCCGACGGAAGGGCGTGTTGAAGTAGACGGGCAAGTGTTGTCCGACTTGTCCGAGAAAGAACTTAATCGGAGGAGAAAACAAATCGGGATGATTTTTCAGCATTTTAATCTGCTCTGGTCGAGGACAGTTGCTGAAAATATCGCATTTCCGCTCGAACTGTCCGGGCTGTCCAAAGAAAAGCGTGAGAAGCGCGTCGATGAACTGATCCGGCTTGTCGGCCTGGAGGGAAGAGCGTCTTCCTATCCTTCCCAGCTCAGCGGCGGTCAGAAACAGCGCGTCGGTATCGCGCGTGCACTTGCCAATAATCCGGCGGTATTGCTTTGTGATGAAGCGACTTCCGCCCTCGATCCTAAAACGACCGATTCGATTTTGCAGCTTCTGTCGGATATCAACCGTTCGCTCGGTATCACCATTGTCGTCATCACTCATGAGATGCACGTAATCAACAAAATCTGCAATCGTGTGGCCGTTCTGAACAAAGGGAGCATTGTGGAAGAGGGAGCTGTTAAGGACGTCTTTCTGAACCCGCAGCAAGCGATCACGAAGGAGTTTGTCGGACAAGTGGAAGCTCCTTTACGAGAGCGGATCCGGATCGAAAAATTCCAGGCGGCCAATCCCGACGGCAAAATCGTGCAGCTTCTTTTTGACGGGAAAACCGATCAGCAGTCCGTCGTGGACAGGCTGTTTCATGATGAGGCGCTTCGTGTGACGACGATTGTCAGTGAACTGGCACCCTCACAAAAAGGTTTTTACGGGGCATTGATTCTCCTGATTAACGGCCGCCGGGATTCCGTTCAGGCCGCTATTGAACAAATCAGATCTGAACACGTGAATGTTGAGGTGCTGCCGTCATGAGTCAGCTTTTTCCAAATGTCGACTGGATGGGGATGTTGACGGCGACGGGTCAGACGGTCTATATGACGCTCGTTTCGGGAGTCTTTACCTTTATTTTCGGGGTTATTCTGGGACTTGTCCTCTTTTTAACTGCAAAGGGGGGCCTGTACGAAAATGCGATCGTCTATCGGATCACGTCATCCTTTGTCAATATCTTTCGTGCCATTCCGTTTATCATTCTGATCATTCTGCTTATCCCGCTCACCGTCCTGATTATCGGCACGATGATCGGTTCTTCCGCCGCACTGCCGTCCATTATCATCGGAGCGTCTCCGTTTTTCGCCCGGCTCGTTGAAATTGGTCTGCGTGAAGTGGACAAGGGAGTGATCGAAGCATCGCAATCCATGGGAGCGAGCAGGATGCAAATTATTTGGAAAGTCCTGCTTCCCGAGTCGATGCCGTCGATTATTTCGGGCATGACGGTCACGCTGATCGCTCTGGTCGGCAATACGGCAATAGCCGGAGTTGTCGGAGCCGGCGGGCTCGGCACAATGGCTTATAATGACGGATTTGAAGCAAACAATAATGATGTGACTTTTGTTGCAACAATATTTGTTCTGGTCATTGTTTTTATTGTCCAGATTATCGGCGATATTATCGTACGCCACGTGGATAAAAGATAATAGATAGACAGACTGAGACGGGTTCCGATCCGATCAGCATAACTTAACGGGGGGATTGACTATGAAGAGGAAAATACTTGTCGTATCACTGATTTTAGCTGTTGTTTTTGTGATGGCCGCCTGCGGGAAGAGCAGCGGGAGCGGATCAAGCACTCAGAAGCCGGTAACTTTGGTTGTCGGCGCTTCGCCGGTTCCGCACGCCGAGATCCTGAAAAAAGCAGCGCCTATTCTTAAGAAAGAAGGGATCAATCTGGAAGTCAAAGTGTTCCAGGATTATGTCCTTCCGAACAAGGCGCTCGCTTCGAAGCAAATCGACGCAAACTATTTTCAGCATATTCCTTTCTTGAACTTATATAATAAGCAGAATCATACAGATCTCGTGAGTGTCGGTAAAATACACATCGAACCCTTCGGCATTTATTCAAAGAAATATAAGAATGTCAGCGACATAAAGGACGGAGCGACCGTCCAGATAAGCAACAATAAAGCGGAACAGGGCCGCATCCTGATGCTGCTTGAGTCAAAGGGGCTCGTGAAAATCAAATCGGGCGTTGATAAGGTGACAGCGACACTCAATGATATCGACAATATCAAGCATTTAAAATTCCTGCAGCCGATCGATCCTGCGCTGCTGCCTAAGGCTTATCAAAATAACGCGGCCGACCTGTTTGCGATCAATACCAATTATGCGCTGCAGGCGAATCTGAATCCGAAAAAGGACGCGCTTATTCTTGAAGGATCGCAATCGCCTTATGCCAACGTCATTGCCGTTCGAAAGGGCGATCAGAACAAGAAAGCAATTAAGGAACTTGTAAAGGTGCTTCATTCGAAAACGATTCAGGATTTTATCAACACGAAGTATAAGGGAGCCATTCTTCCGGTCTCCGATTGAATTGAAGCGACCGGCAAATGATTTTAATGGAATAGGCACGACACAAAAGGATCCGTTTCCGGTCTGAAAAATCGGGAGCGGATTTTTACATAGGATCGTTTTACAATTGCAAAAGTCATATTCAGATAAATCATATATAAATAATAGGAATAATGATTGACAGATTGTACGATAGGGCGTAAGCTCGTAGCAATGATAAGCCTGATCAGAGATTCGAGAGAGCTGTTTTCCGCGAGGCTCGGAGAAAAGTGTATGATTAAATCGCTTTTATTGAAAGAGCATGAAAAAGGGTTCCTCCAAAATTTTTGATTGAAAGTGCTGCTTTATTGAAAAGACAACGATCTATGAATCTATGCCTCCGCAATTGGATTGCCCACATATAAGATGCTTCTAAAGGAAAGTGACTGAATGATGACGATTGATCAACTGGACGCCTTCCTTGCCGTTGTCAAATATCACAGTTTCCATCTGGCGGCGGAAAAACTCTTTTTATCACAGCCGTCGATCTCTTCCCGTATCCAGGCTCTGGAGAGAGAATTGAACGCGGAGCTCTTTGTAAAGAACGGGCGCGGTGTCAAATTGTCGGAACAGGGAGAGATTCTGATCCCTTATGCCAAACGTATGGTGGGTACTTATAAAAAAGCCTTATCGAAGCTGGAAAATGGAGATACAAAGAAAGACTGACAGGTCCGCGGTCGGAAATGAGGCAGCTCAATCCATGGATAGAGTTTTAAAAAAATGTTATTGACACAAGGAACGGTTTAAGATAGAATATAGTCAATTAAATAATTCTTATCAAGAGAGGCGGAGGGACTGGCCCGATGAAACCCGACAACCAGCACATAAAATTGTGTACGGTGTTAATTCCAGCAGATCTAATCTGGCAGATAAGAAAAATAAAACGACTGAAGCGGTTATTTTTCTTATAAAGGAAAAAATAATCGTTTTTATTTTTTAACTGCCATCATTCTTATCAAGAGAGGCGGAGGGACCGGCCCCGTGAAACCTCAGCAACGGACTCTTTTCAGAGCGCTGTGCTAATTCCGGACGATTAATGAAGATAAGAAGGGATGTAGAAGTGTTGAATCACGCGGATTATGCCTGTGTCGATAATTATCTGGACTTGTTTCTTTATGCCGGCGAACTTCACGATAAAAAATGGCAGGATGAAATTAAGGCTAAATTGGCCGAACTTCAAAGGAGCAGGCTTGGGCCGGCCGGACAGAAGGAAAAGAATCTGAAACAACAGTATCGTAAAGTAAATCGCCGGATTCTTGAATTGTATCGTCTGCACGGCTGCGATGTGAGGAAAGTCTCCGATCAATTTACAAAAGAGCTTTTCAGATTGAAGCAGAAAAGGCTGGATCTGGGACGCAAGATTGATCAACTGAACTGTCGGAATCAACAAATTTTCGGCTGAAATGACAGGTTGAAATGCTTGGCGGCGCAGTTTTGTTGGTTGATAGATAGAATTTTTTTATGAATCAGTTATGAAAAAAAGGCGTGAATACTGCTTTTCACGTCCTATTAGTGTTTCAATTTTTTTCAAACTGCAGATTTGCTTTGATTGTGTCCATTTTTCATGGTAAATTTAGGTTGTGGAGAGAGGCATCATCGAAAGGGTAAAACGTGCTTTTCTTCCGCAACTATCACATTTGGAGGAATTTACAATGGAAAAAACAGATATGATGAACCAATCAATGATGATGCCGATGGATATGATGATGATGATGGAAATGGAAAAAATGATGACTCAGATGAAGTACATGCATATGATGATGGAACGAATGTCGGGCAAGGACATGATGATGAACAAGGATGATATGATGAGCTGTATGCACAAATGTGATGAAATGATGTCCTCAATGATGGACATGATGGGGAAAATGAATTAACCTCTTATCTATCAAGGGGGTTCAGAGGATTAGGCAAGACTATGTACCGACTGTGTGTCGAAATATATAAATCAACGCTTCTCATCTGTTCACCTGAACTTATGAGAGGCTTCTTTTTTTCTCGCTTTTTCACACGCAGATAGACCTTTTTGATCGATTCATCCTCGATGCGGACAGTCTTTCTGCTTCGTTCGATGTGTTTTTAACACATCCAACTGCCAACCAATGGCGCGAACGGATCTTCTTCTGAAGCAAGTACGATGTATTTTATTGCATCTCCGGTAAGATCATCATGTGCTTTAAAATAAAAATTTTTATTTTATTCTCTTTGAACCTCCCTGCTCAAAAGAAGGCATTTTCTCTATGCCTTGGGCAAAAAAGGCCAGATAATCGGTATGTGTTTATTTCAATAGATAGCATAAAATGTATTTAAACACGCAAAGCATCCCCCTCTATTAAAATGGCGGCACATACAATATGTATGGAAAGACAATGAATCTTTATAATAGACAAACAATTAACCGCGGCAAGATTAATCAGCTTACATTTTCATACAGACCGGCGAAGCAGTCCAAGCTAAAGCTTTGCAACATTCCTTGCGTGCCTGATTATATTCCGGCCTCTTACAAGCCGTTTTGAAAGTTCAAAAGGGCACCTCACGGGGGTACCCTTTTGGAGGGGTGATGCATACATGGGTTATGGATCCGGATACGGCGTCACCTGATCAATAAACGAAAGCAGCGCCGACGATAATCAACAGAATAAACAGAACAACAATCAGAGCAAAGCTGCTGACGGGATTGTACCCGCCGCCGCAATATCCGCCGTCATATCCCAAAGCGAAGCACCTCCTTATCACGTGGTAATATACTATATGAGCGGACAAGCGATCATGAAGGGGACAAATGGATAGATAAAAAAACCTAATTAAGGGATCAAGTGATTGAGAATAAAAAAAGATGTGTCTGCAGATAGAAAAATCCCTAGTGACAATTACAAAAGTTAAATAATGTCACTTTATCGCCGTTCACGAAAATATACCGCGGTTCGTCTGAACAGAGATCATCGCGCAGCAGTAGGAAAACCAGTAAACCACAAAAGACAGCGGCGTTCAAAAGGTCGGCAGCCAATACCCTTAAATCGGCCATAATCAGAGTACAAATCAGACTTCATTTATGTCCTTTCCCGCAATTCCGCCGATCGAAGCGGTCTTTTTCATTTAATGGCCACGAATCCGGATGGGCGGGAACGGCACTCAGAAAAAAAGGGGAACCTGAGCGGATTCCCTTTTCCGATAAACTATCAATACGGAGTCGGCAAATGTGTTCCTGGCGCGTGCCACCATGATTCAACTGTTTTCCAGGCAGTATGGTAGTCGTGCCCTCTTCCCATTAAATAACCAATTGCAACAGCTTCTCTTAATGCATGTTCATAGCCGAGATGCTGGGCTTCGCGCAAACCGTGGCTGACGGCGGGACCGATCAAATGAAGTACATGCTGCTCCTCGCTTACGGGCCGCTGGTACAAACCCGGATCTGTATTTCTGTAATCATGATAATACGAAGCATCAAATGGTTGAGCAAAGTTCATGCCTCTGCGCCTCCCGAAGTTTTAAATACTTTTTTAATTTATGCGCGTCTGGGGATGAGCGGAATAGGCAATAAGCATGTTTTGTTAAAGGAACTTCGGGATGCCGCTCTGCCTGTCGGTGCGAGGATAGGACGCAGCTGTGGAATGATCTTTTCTTTTTATGAACGATTCTGAGAATCGTGCGCGAAACACGGCATGACCATATAGAAAGTATCCGATCCGCTTACACCTATAGGCTCCGGCTGAATACAGTATGTTAGCAGCTGTAAAAGGGAGGGAGTGTAATGGCTACCAAACCGCCGATGCTCCGGCCGGGAGACACGGTCGGCATTGCAACACTGGGGAGTCCATTAGATCCGAACGTGATCAATCAGGGCATTCAGGGCCTTCAGAATATGGGATTTCAAGTGGTTGTCGGACGGCATGTTTATGCTCAGACCGGATTTCTGGCCGGGACGGATCAGGAACGCGCATCAGATCTGATGGACTTGTTTCATAACGACGATGTCAAAATGATTATTTCTTCAAGAGGCGGTGTCGGCGTTGCCGGCATTCTTCCTTATCTGGACTTTGATTTTATCCGCAGTCATCCGAAGATTGTCAGCGGGTATAGCGATGTCACCATCTTGTTGAATTGCCTGTACCAGTTTGCCGCTCTGATTGCTTTCAATAGTCTATTGCTTTTCGATTTTTCACCGAATACGCCTAGTTATAATTACAACCAGTTTTTTGCGGCAACCTCTACTACTGCGGCATCGCGGACGATCGAGAATCCGCCCGGCATACCATTAGTAAGCAGAATTCCGGGCAACGTAACCGGCCCCCTTGTCGGCGGGAATTTAACATCTTTTGTCGGAACCTTGGGGACACAATTTGAAATCGATACTACCAATAAAATTTTATTTCTGGAAGAGACGCATGCGCCGGCCAACACAGTTTATCGTTATTTTAGCCATTTGAAACTGGCGGGGAAATTTGATGACTGCTCCGGCATTCTTATAGGCGAGTGCACCCGTTGTCCAAACGCCTACCAGACATCTTACGAAGATCTGATCACCAGCGTTCTCGTCCCGCTTGGGAAGCCGCTCATGACTAATATCACATCGGCGCACGGCTATTATAAGGCTGCAATGCCCATCGGCGCCACGGTTAATTTAAATACGGTTAATAACACACTGACCGTACTGGAGCCCACTGTCAGTGCAACTTCTTAAGAAAATTCGGGCATCGTTGTCCGATCCTGTTGACACTAAAAACTATATCTTCGTTTGTTAAGACTTTAAGGAAGCATAAAATTCCGGCGGACGGCTGTATCGCGGCCGGACAAAAGCGCGTCGTTCTGCAGGCGTGTCGCAACGAGGCCTCCGGTTTCTCCTAAATCCTGTCGATCGGCAGGCTTTACTATCTCCGCTTCCTTCTGTTCATGAACTTTCCGGACGGCGGCTTGTGCCGTTATCCTGATGATAGGAATTTGTTAAACTGAAAAATTTTCACTGACGTTGATATTTATTCTGTGCTCATTGTCCGGAAATTCGCGTCGAAATAGTGTGAAAGAGGATTCCGGAGTGCCTGTACAGCGATTCTGGGCGGTGAAGTCAGCAGGATGGAAACAGTCGGTACACAAGCTGTCTGAATTTCCGCTTTTAATCCGTGCCTGTTTTTCTCGGATTCATAATCTATTTTTGCCGATCATTGGTCTACTTGTCCGGGATGTTCGTATACATGGTAGTACAATCTATGGGGATCAGGGAGGGTATGCCATGTTCTATCGACGATCATCTGTTACGGCAGCGGCCGTGCTGCTGGCGCTGGCTTTGCTTGCGGGGTGCGGGGCGGCCGCCGATCGCCAGCCGTCCAGCGTACAGTATGTAAAAAACAAATCGGAACTGGCTAAAACGGCACATAATATAAAATCTGTCCAGAGAGAGCTTTATCTGTCCGATGAGAACGGGCTTCTCGCACCGCAGACCGTCGCGCTGCCGGCCTCACCCGCTCCGGCCCGGCAAGTGCTGGATTATCTCGTCCAGGACGGACCGGTGACGGATCTTCTGCCCAATGGTTTTCGGGCGGTTCTGCCGGCGGGAACCATGGTCAAAAGTGTTTCCCTGGATCGGCAGGGGCTGCTGACGGCCGATTTCTCGTCAGAACTTTTGGACGCCCCGGTCAGTGATCAGGGCCGGATTGTTCAGTCGATTGTCTGGACACTGACTCAGTTTGATAACGTTAAGAAGGTAACTATTCGTGTCAACGGTAAAGCGCTAAACGGATGGCCGAACAGCAAACAGCCGGTCGGCCAGGAGCTGACCCGCTCGGACGGAATCAATGAGACGTTCGGCGGCGTGGCGGATGTGGCGGACAGCGTGCCGGCAACCGTTTACTACTTGTCTTCAAACAAGGGAAAATCCTATGACGTTCCGGTGACGGTCCGGATCGCCCGGAGCGGATCGGACAGTCTGTACAGTCTGGTCAATACGCTAATACGTGAACCGGCGGGAACGGTGTTCATCTCGACATTCAGTCCGGATACGGAACTGGTTGAGAAGCCGGTGGTCAAAAACGGAGTGGTTTATCTTCACTTCAACGATGCGTTATTTACAGATAAGGCGGCAAAAACAATCAGCGACGATGCACTCCGCTGTCTCGTTCTGACGCTTACAGGCGAGAACGGAATCCGGCTTGTATCGATCAAAGTCGGCAGCTCGGACAAGGTGATGCTGGAATCCGGCAAAATGATTAGCGGCCCGGTGTCCCGTTCGATGGTGAGTCCGGCCGGGTTGTAATCCTTTAAGAAAAATATGGTATAGTAAACAAGGGGCGGCGTACGGAGCCCTTCCCAACATTTTGCTTAAATATGAGGTATGCGGAGGCAGTTGATATGATGAGACCAGACGGAAGGGCGAATGACGAACTTCGCCGGATTCAGATAGTGCCGGATTTTATCATCCATCCGGAAGGCTCCGTGCTGATAACGGTCGGCCGGACAAAAGTCATTTGCAACGTCACGATCGAAGATAAGGTCCCGCCGTTCATGCGCGGACAGAAAAAAGGATGGATAACGGCGGAGTACGCCATGCTCCCGAGAGCGACTCCGGAGCGAACCATCCGCGAATCGTCCAGAGGGAAACTGGGCGGCCGAACCATGGAAATACAGCGCCTGATCGGCAGAGCGCTCCGTTCGGTCGTGGCTCTTGATGAGATCGGGGAGCGGACGCTCTGGATTGACTGCGACGTCATCCAGGCGGACGGAGGAACGCGCACGGCCTCCATAACAGGCGCTTTTGTCGCGATGGTACTCGCTCTTAAGAGGGCCGTCGATAAAAAACAAATCAGCAGAATTCCGGTCAAATCCTACCTGGCGGCCACATCTGTGGGCATCCATCCGTCATACGGTCCGATTCTGGACCTCTGCTATAAAGAGGACTCGACAACGGATGTCGATATGAATATAGTTATGAACGGGAAGGACGAATTCATTGAGATACAGGGTACCGGCGAGGAAGCGACATTCAGCAGGCAGCAGCTTTCCGTGCTGATCGATCTGGCGAAAAAAGGGATCCATCAGCTCATCGGTGCCGAAAAGTCGCTCATCGGCGATATACTGACCGAACAAAAGGCAGGGACGGAGAAGTGACCCAAGTATTGGTAGCATCGAATAATCCGGGAAAGATCAAGGAAATCAAAGCGATGCTCTTGAATTTTCAGGTTGAGCTTTATTCACTGAAGGACCTCGGCATCAGTGCCGAAGTAGCGGAGACAGGTTCCACCTTTCGGGAAAATGCGGCTCTGAAAGCAGAGACCCTTTCTAAAAAGACAAAAATGGTCACGATTGCCGATGATTCAGGGCTTGCCGTCGATGCGCTGGACGGAGAGCCCGGGGTCTTTTCCGCACGCTATGCCGGGACGGACAAAAACAGCGAGCGCAATATTGATAAACTGCTGGATAAATTGAAAGACGTGCCGCCGGAGAAGCGGACTGCCCGTTTTATCTGTGTTCTGGCACTCAGTATTCCGGGAAAACCGACCCGTTTTGCCGAGGGGCGGTGCGCCGGGCTGATAACAAACGGCCGAAGAGGAATGGGCGGATTTGGCTACGACCCGGTTTTCCTGATTCCGGAAAGGCAGCTGACTTTTGCGGAAATGGGAGCAGCGGAGAAAAATAAAATCAGTCATCGTGCGCATGCATTGCAGAGGCTGCGCGAAAACTGGGGCAGCTGGTTGGGGGGAGATTAATGAAGTGGCTAATTGTCAGTGATACGCATGGATTGAGGCGGGAAGTGGCTGAACTGAAAGAACGTTATGCCGGACAGGTTGAAGCCTTCATTCACTGCGGCGATTCGGAACTTGAAGCGGACAGCCGTGAATTGGACGGCTACATAACGGTGGAAGGAAACTGCGACCGTACGAGTACTTTTCCCGAAGAAATTGTCCGGACAATCGGACCGCTTAAATTTCTGATTGTTCACGGCCATTTGCTTGGCATCAAAATTTCCAAGAGGAAACTATATAACAAAGGGTTGGAGAATAAAGCGGATATAGTCTGTTTCGGACATAGCCATCTTGCAGGAACGTTCCAGAAGGGCGGCATGGTTTTCATCAATCCCGGCAGCCTTCGTCTTCCCAGAAACTATCAGGAAGGTACATATGTGATTCTCGAGCTCAGCCCGGATCAAAAGACAATGGGGGTTACCTATTACACCATTGCGGGTGCGCCGGTTGATATGTTTTCTAAAGTTTATCGCCGGCAAAACGAAAACAGCCGTTTAAAATGAAAGGGGACACCTTGATCGGACAAGGTGTCCCCAGGAGTGATGCGGAGGAGGGCACTCACGCGGCGTTATCAGGCAACCCGATTGGTTAACCTGATAATTCATTATATGTGAACATGGCTTGAAAGAAAGGTATGAATGAATGAGAGAAACAGCCTGTTTATTCCGGACTATGAAAAATATTCTGTTCAGGACCGGCTCCCGTCCTTATGCGATTTAGCCGCGGTCATTTTCCGGGGACGGGCAATCTTACTGCCTGCTTTCGCTGCCGCGCGGGAAAGACAGGCCCGGTGAACATGGAGATTTGCCCGGAGATAGGCTGCCGATGGAAGAACAACTCAGCGTCGCAGCACTTTTGTCCCTATCAGTCTGTTATGATTGTCCGACAGCCGAAATATAATCGGGAGCACCGGAAATAATAAGGCTGCCTGAAACGGCGGTCAAAACTTCTGATTAACTGCCGGCTTGAATATTGGCGGAAGTCCGGTGCCAAACTGAAAATCCGAAAAATATTCGAACGGTTTTATTTGAACAAGTACCTTTCGCTTCGTGCCTTTTTGAACATACAGCCGGCAGATAAATATCGTCCATCTTTTCCGGTGATTGCCTGTATATTGTCATTGTCAACTCCCGACCTGGATTATTCTGCACTTCCGGTTGAAACAATTTGACAGGCATTGACAGATACGATTTTACCATCTAAAATAGTAAAGGTCGTCGAATGATCATGTTTCCGTTGGAAAATGGTTGACCGACCGATTTTCTGTCCCAGTAGCTCAGCTGGATAGAGCAACGGCCTTCTAAGCCGTGGGTCATGGGTTCGAATCCCTTCTGGGACATAGCGAAAAGCCTTGATATGAAAGGCTTTTTTATTTTGGAATAAATTGGCAAACAATAAATTGGGAGTGAAATGGGAGCAAATTTATTTTTCTTTGTGTTTTTTGTTCAAAAAATTATCAAAATGCTCGACTGCTCCTTCGTCTGCTTCCTCTAGAAAATGGCCGTAAATATTCATGGTCGTCTGGATATTTGAGTGACCAAGGCGACTACTGATGATTTTCGATTGGACATTTTCATTGATTAGAAATGTGGCCGATGTGTGCCGGAGATCATGAAAGCGGATATGCCGTAACTTGTTCTTCACGGTAAATCGACGCCACCACTGAGAGATACTATCTGGACGTATCGGTTTGCCATTCAAATCAGAAAAAATGAATAAATGCTCTTCACTGTCACCGAGATCATAGGAGACGATATTTTTATCATTCGTTTTCTGTTTATGATACGCATCAAATAGGGCGGATAGAGCATCTGGCATTTTCACTTTTCGATCGCGTTCTGTCTTCGTTGTATCCTTGAGATTTAAGCCAAATTCGTCTGTAAGTGATTGCTCAATACTGACTGTGTTGTTTTTAGTGTCGATATGTTTCCATTCGAGTGCGGCAATTTCGCCCTCACGTGCTCCGACCGTGAATGCAAAGATGATCATCAGCTTCCATTTAAGCGGCATTCTCTCCAATTTTTCCAGCATCAATTTAATTTCATCTTTCGAGTATACATCGGTTTTTCCTTTGCCAAGTTTCGGCGATTTGACGCCATCTGCGGGATTGCTTTTGATGACTTCAAGGTCAACGGCACATTGCAGAATACTATGAAAGGCCTTGTAGCAATTTCGAATGGTAGATTTGCTGAGTTTACCCTTTTTCCCATCTAATCTACGGCCATCTTTTTTTAAATCATTCACAAAATTAAAGATGTGCATCGCTTTTATGGATGACAGTTTCATATGACCGTATTTAGGCAAGATCCGCTTGTCGACAATACCGATATAGCTTGCCCGGGTAGCGGGTGTCTGATTGCCTTCAACATATTCAATCCATTTTGGATAAAATTGTTTGAGCGTAATTTCTGTCGGCTTTAAATAATTCCCGGAATTAACTTCAGCTTCGAATGCCGCCAACATTTTCTTTGCCTCTGTCTTATTTTTTGCCTTAACCGGCTTCCGTTCGGAGATAGGTCGACCTTTCTCGTCATAACCGATAATAACGTTCAGACGAAAACTATTTTTTCCTCTCTGTTCAACATACGACATCAGGATCACTCCTTATCAGCAACAAGGTAATACGTTCTTGAAAAATTGAAAAAGTCCCGTTAAGACAACTTTAACGGGTAAAAATATCTTGTCTCAATAGGAACAGCTATGGGAACGCCTAGATCCATGCGAATCGTTCTTTACCGATCGAGAGTATATCTTCAATATCCGCAATTTGGAAGATCAGCCGGCGAATGTTCTTGAGATCGGCAAATGGTTCAATACGGGCCCGCAGCGCTTTGAGATTGACGCCGAATTGGCCGGGCTTATGTTCGTTAATGATCATCTCTCCAACATGCACAGAGCAGCCGAGAACACCATCGTCAAGGTCAATGCTGTTTACTTGAACAAAAAATTGATGAATCGAGAAAAACGTGACCGATTTGTTCCAATCGATCGGCCCCTCAGCAATGTACCAAAGTGGATATAGCCGGCCGTCAACATCGGCATCATAATAAATCATGTATTTCAAGCCGTTCACCCTTTCGCTCAAGTTGATCCTTCAGTTGATGCATGATCCGCTGTGTCTCAGGCGACTTCTCGGAGAGGTCGTAGGCTGGCGGTGTGGGCTCGCAAACCATTTCTTCGTATTGCCGTTTAGATTCCCAATAGATTTTTGCACGAATGTCGCGAATGCGTTTGGTGGCTATATTCTCGGTGACTGTAAAATCCTTCATAAGGCTCCCGACTGTATAGGGCTTGCTGAAATCAATCATATGAAAGGGAATGGCCGCATACATGGCGAAAAGGTTGGCATCCCATTCCTGATATTCGCGCATGGATTGCGGCATATTTGTCTGGTCGCCATAATGGCGGAGAACATGGCCGAGTTCATGCAGGAACTGCTCGTGTTGTTCCGTATATTCAATACGGCTGTCCACGGCAATGTAGGGGATATGACCGATGATCTTGGCGCCGGAAATACCGTAATAGCCACCATACTCAATGCCAAAAGCGCGGCAGAGATTATCGGCACGAATGTCAGAGGGGAGGAAAATGCCGGCTTTGATAAACGTATCAGATACCCATTCTTCGACGAGCGGGGGATTATAAAACGGTTCCATTTGATCATCTCCATATAGTACGATCATACGTTCGATTATAAGACCAAAAGAAAAGCCCGTAAAGGGCAAGGATTATTGGTAAGCTATTTAGGCTGACAATTCTTCAGTAAACTTGTCTCTTTCACTATAAGGAATAATTGTCGATTCAGGCATCATTGTGATAATATTTGCAGTCTGCTTTCCTATTGGTTTCTCTGTATCATTTATGAATGTATAGAAATGAATTTTTTCTGTTGGTTTAATTTCAGCTGTTTGTTGAATGTCAAACAGAATAGCTTTGGCCAGCAAATTATTTCTAGGATCATTCAAAACCTTAATGTATCTATCAGGTATGTTATCCTCTGGCAGGCCATTAATTATAAAATCAAACTTATGTTGAAGTCCGTTTTTACCAGAAATACTCATATTTTTAGAACGCCTAATTTTATTCTGAATAAAATATCTATCCACATCCTCAATGAAAAGTTCTTTGATATTTGATTGACGAAGAATGAACATATCGTTTACAAAAAGGATGGCCTGAATTAGTTGGTGCTTTGCTTGAGCAAAATTTCCTATATTACACTCGATAGTCAATTCATCATTCATTCTAGTTATTCCGTAGCTGCCAAGAGCGGATGAAAGTATATCTTTACGTTTATCTGAATTATCAATATCAATGCCAGACATAAACAGATCCTGAATCGTGTTTGAATCGTCAGTAAGTTTAATTCTATTTCCGTCAATAATTGCATAAATGAGCAAATGATCATTATGCCGATCAAGGAATGGTGATTCAATTCGAATAACACTTGATGACAAATTCCTGAAATCGATATTTTCTTTTACCCATTTCAAATACTCATTTTCTAACGTTTGAGCGTTATTCAAATAAATCACCCCCTTGTCATCTTGAATCTATATTAATTCCACTTTTATTAACATGAACAAATTCAAGAAAATTAATAAATGTGAGGACATAATCATCTGATAAAACAAATAAGTTTTTTGGCAACGGATAGGCCCATCTGTCTTCTCTAGATTTATATTGCTTATAAATATGTATATGCGGGCCTTGTACTTTTTTGTGATCAGGATTCTCATGAGTAGGTCCACCGACATCTACCCTAACTAAAATAAGATTAGCATGATTTAGACGCAATTGAAAAGTGAATTTTGGTTCTATTTTTCCCTGATTTAGGTCAACTTTAAACTCATTTTTACCATCATCGGATATTAGATCCAATTGATCCCTTTTCCCGGGATCAGGTAAAATATAATTCTGCATTTTCCTATGAAAATATTTTAAAGCCCTTATCAGTTCCTGCGCCTCTTTTTCTGTAAGCACGTCCCCATCCCCTATGTACGCCCTCAAAAAGGGCAAGTTCATTATGAAAATTAAATAAGTATAAATGCAAACCAACCAATCGTAATGTAGAAGAAATCAATTCACATGCAGCGTCTGAGTTATTGTTTTTCCACCGATTGTAATGTTCACAGGGTAATCTCCCGGCTTAGTCCTAGTCCCGACCTTCCACGTCCAGGAAACATTACCGCTTCCGTCTGTAGTCTTGCTTACTAATCCAGCGGCTGTGCTGGGTCCAGAACTATAAATGACTTGAATAGAAGCCGGAGCGTTTGGAGAACCCTTTGCCGAGACAGATGCTATCTGCCCAGGAGAGACGTTCAGTCCGCTGCCTGTAACCGCAGGTGTCGGGGCCGGCTTGGGCGCTGCGGAAGAAGCCGGAGCGGATGCTTTTTTGGGGGCGCTCGCGACTGGCTTACTTGTCGCGGCCACACTACTTGAACTGCCTGCCGATGGCGCTACAGCAACTGCTGCCTGAGAAGCCGAGCTGGCCGAAGCCGAACTATTGGCTGTGTCGTTATTAGAACTATCAGCTGAGCTACTGGCGTCCGACCAAACCGATGAGTCAGCCTGAGAAGAACTGTTGTCAGAGCCTGAAGAAGAGTCCGACGTCGCAGCTGTCTGACTGTCTGTACTGTTTGTTGATGGTTGATTGGAGGAAGCGGTGGCGCCCACCGCCAAAAAAAGGATAATTGAAAGAACAGCATAGCCTAGGAAGGCTCTGCCTTTTGTTTTCTTTTTCGTCCAGAAAGCAAGTTTAGGATTAAAGAGTGAGATAATAGCTAGCATCACCGAGATGATGAGTAATGATCCGAAGAATGTACCAAAATGGCCTGAAAATAAACTAATAATGGCAGAAATAGCGAAAACTGCAAGAATAAGGCTTAAACATCCGATTCCACGTTTTTTTCCTTTGTCTGATCGGGTTGCCCCTTGATCGCCGTCACCCTGCGGCGTAGAACTTCTCCGCTCTGGATTTTCGACATCGACATAAGACAGGCCAGTACCTGGAATGCCGACGCTTTTAGTCCGGGTACCCTTCGAGTTAATCGTATAATGAGCACCCTTTGTGCCAAAAGTCATTCCGAAACTCTTCTTATTGATGTTAAACTTAATGCCTGGTAAGATTTTAAAGCTTTTCCGAAATCTAAATCCCATGATCCTATCCCCTTATGTAGTTTTCTTTGCGATGGCGTTTTGCTTACGTCAGCAAAAGCTGTTACTCGTGTAGAGCAAGTGATATATTTTTTATCTAGTTAGGGGAGTGGAGGGTATACAAACAGTAAGACCAAGTCTGTCTTCTCTCCAAATGTGAATCTTATCTATATAAGAAAAACTAGTTAATGGGCAAGTAAGAATCAAATACCTAATAGCTGTTTTTTCTTTGCGTCGAATTCTTCTTGAGTGATTGCGCCCATGTCGAGCAGTTCTTTATACTTTTTGATCTCGTCGGCAGGGGAGGTAGCAATCTCTATATGTTTAATCTCGTTTTCCGTGACTGCAGGGATAAATGCTTGAAGCTGTTCCAACGTCTTCTGATTGCATTTAGCGATAAGAATAAATCGCTCTCCATTTTCACGTTGAAGGAGAATAGATGCAGTGGAGAGATCTTTCCCTGTTCCTCTGGCAGCAAGTGCTCCAGTAATAGCTCCGGCCGTCCCATAAATTCGCCCTAGTGCAGCGCCGCCGATCACATTGCTGATACTTTGTTTAAAATTTTCGGTGCGGTCATAGCCGATCAGTTTGAAGGTGCCATCAATTGGAAATTTTGAATCAGCAGCAAATTTAACTTCACCTGATGCCTCTTGATACATTGTGTACCACATCTGAGCGTGAAAGCCTAACTGATCAGTGCCATTAATGATTTCAAGGCCAACACAGATCTTACCCTTTAAATTGACGTTTTCTTTTACTCCATGATCGTTATTTTCAATATCGCCAAGGACTTTTTCTAGCTCTACCGCAAATTCAGTGACTTTTTTCTTTCGATCGATTGGATACACTATATTGCTATTTTCATAATTGAATTTGAAATAATCGTGTTTTGCCGTTCTTTCAGTATGGAAATTTACGATTTTATTTCGTTCATATGGTTCAGGCTTTATTCGAAATGCACCCTCGAAAAAAATAATTCTCTGATCGGACAAAACGATGATATTATTGCCTTTACCAAAACCGGCCAATTCAATTTTTTCATCATCTTGTAATATTTTTGATAAGGGTTCCGAATTATTAAATGCAATCAGACTCCCAACAAAAGGTTTTAGTGCCGCCTTGACTTCTTTGGCTGACGACATTTTGCTTCCTCCTTACCCAGCGTTTTGAATCATATTTTCTTTCTTGGCAAGCGCAAGGGATTGCCGGTATTCTTGAGCTGCTGCGATTTTTGTATATTCAACCGTTTTATCATGATTCTTTTCTACAACAGCTTTTATTTCTCCCAGCGAAACATGGAAAAATTCTTTCCGATGGTTAACTTTATTCAGACGACGATCATCAAATGTCCTATGTAAAGCCGTTTCTAGGGCTGGGGCATCCTCACTGAAGATCGTTGCATGAATATCAAACGAGAAGGGAACAGAGGCATCGCCCAGCTCTTTTACACGTTCTGTGGGATCAAGCCGACGTGTCAAACCAATTTTATATATATCATCACCGAATGATCCTATATTGGAAATTATGTAAACATAACCAGCACGAGTATTTTTTTCTCGGTTAAAAACGTCTTCTTTATCTTTATTCAGCCCTTCAATGTCCTTATTCAATTCTTCAATCTTATTGAGTATTTCTAACTTGGAATCTCCTTCAGCGTCATTTGCTTCATCTTTCAATCTCTCTAATTCATTATTGAAATGTTGTTCTTCCTTTTCAATTTTCGCTTTCTCTCGTTCAATTTCACGCTGAACCTTTGCCTCTTCACGCATTTGTTCTCTAAGCTGACGCTGTTCTTCCTTCTCCTCCTCTTTTTTCTGCTCATACTCATATGCAAGATATAGTTCATCATATTTTAAAGCCAAATATTCTTTTTTGATTTCTATTCGATTTCGTTGATTGGCCTTGTTTATAGCCCTGTAAGATGCGTTTATTCTCTTTTCGCAAGTATCAACATTATTGAATTTAACTTTATTAATTGATGTATCGCACTCACTGTTAAATGCCCGTAAAGCAAGACGAATGTTATCGTTTGTCATGGCCCGCCCTTTTTGTTTGCTTCCGTCGACTTCCCAACCATCAAAATAATCGACGGCTTCCTTTGTTCTAGCCATTTGTTTTTGCTTCGTTCTGATTTCTTTTAACTTATCTTGATATTGTTCAGAGTTTTCAAAGTGATAATGTGGCTCATAAAATCCGAATGATTGATTGAGGATCTCTTCATTTGTTTCTATAATTTTCTCTTTCAATTCTTTCAGCTCATTTTTGGCTGTTGATATATCTTCTTTAGTGAGGTTAAATTCATTAATCATTTTTTCATTTTCTTTGATTTGATCAGATAAACTATTGTTCTCTTTTTTGAGTTTCTCAAGTTGCTCTTTTTCAGCATCGATCTGTTTTACGATATTGATTTCATTTTTCTTCTCATTTTCTAAGTCATTCAGTGTGTCTTTGATAAATTGTATTTCTCGCTTGGCTGCTTCCGATTCACGACGTTTAATTTCGAGATCGGCCGACAACTTTTTAATCTTATCTTCTAAGTCCGTAACCATTTTTTCTTTATCAGCAATTTGCTTATTGATGTTTTCGATATCAAGTAGTTTAAAATCATTCATGATTTGGCGACGATTTTTCATTTGTAAGATAAGAAGAACAATGCCGATTATGGCAGGAATGATAAAAAACCAGAATGCAAATAGCACAGCAATTAATGGTGTCGAATAGTACCATTTATCTTTAAACTGCATAATTGCCCTCCTCCACGAACATAGATATAATTGCCTGATTAATATTAACTATTTAAAAGACTATATAAAAACCCATACCTCAAAAGTATACAAATCATTCCGCGTTGTATCGATCTAGGGTGTGGGTTCATCCAAGTTAATTATTTAACTCTCTTCAGTTCCTTGATGTCGGTTTCCTGTTCGAGGGAACGCATGGCTAATGCTTCAAGTATCTTATCTTGTTTTGCCTGACCTGTAACTAGCACATGCTGATCAGTTTTAATTCGTGTTATGTCTTCTGAATTTTTTACGACCTGTTCAACGATACTGTCTAACTTTTTGTCGATCTTATCAAAATGTTCCTTGAACTCGTCCTGGTTGCTTTCAAGAATATTCAGCTTATCGACAATTTGCTTTAATAGTTTGCCGGACATATGTTTTATTTCCTTCAAGCCCTTTTTAGTGCTCTATTAATACCTGCTTCTTGCTTGATTGAGCGCGCGGAGAGAATATTAATAGCTTCGTCTTGAGTATCCAATTTTTCATTAACAGATGTGAGTTGTTCTGAATTTTTGACAACCTGCTCTGTGATTGCGTTCAGCTTTTCATCATGCTGATCTAAATGTTCTTTTGTCTCCGCTCTAAAATCGCTTAATTCCTGCTTCAATCCATGCAATTCTTCCACTATTTGCTTTAGTAGTTCATCGGACATTTGGTCACCTCCCCAAAGCAGATTTATTTATTTCGATTTTCTCTTTTCTTTTTTTGTTCTTGTAGAAATTTGAAATATTCCTCAAGTTTATCCAGATCTTCATCGGATGCATGATCAAGGTCATGAAAGAAGCGGCCCTCCGGTTTCTTTTCGGGATTCTTAATGTCAGATCGACCAGAAAGATAATCGGTGGATACATTAAATATATCTGCTATTTTAGTTACCGTATCCAATGGTGGTTGTTTTGTGCCGTTTTCATAAGCAGTGTATGTTGTTCTTGCAACACCCAATTTATAAGCAACATATTCTTGTGTCCATTTAGGATCTTGGGTTTTTAATTTCTCTCGTTCTTCTTTAAGGCGAGTAGAAAATTTATCCATTTAACCACCAACTCACTGTAGTTTATTTAATTATAAGGTTACCTAAAGAAACATGAAATAAAATGTTTCTATTAAGAACAAATAATATTGACATGTTACTTATAGGGACATATAATAAATCCATAAGGTTCCTTAAGGGAACATAAGGAGGCGATAAAATGAGACCTTGGCTTAAAGAAATGCGTGATAAACAAGGATTTACTCAAAGCCAAGTTGCCATAAAAAGCCGCATTTCAAGAAGTTATTACACGCATATTGAAAATGGGACTAAAACTCCTAGCGTTCCTGTCGCAATGAAAGTTGCAGAGGTATTAAATTTCAATTGGACTCTTTTTTTTAAAAATGATAGTTCCTTAAAGGAACACAAAGAACAGGAGGTGAGCTAAATGTCTGATATAAAACAATTCAATTTCAAAGGATTACCTGTATCCATCATTGATAGAAAAGATGAAGTTTGGTTTAAGGCACAGGACGTGTGCCGGGTAGTCAGCATCCAAAATGTCAGTGATGCAATGAATCGCCTTGATGAAGATGAATTTAAAGACATCAATTTGACTATCGGTTCAACCGAGGGTCAAACAGGAGGATTAAGACACGCACTATTCGTCAGTGAGCCGGGTCTTTACCATCTCTTGAATGGTTCTCGGAAGCCGGAAGCACGACCATTCCAGCGCTGGGTGAATCACGAAGTGCTTCCGGCAATCAGAAAGACCGGTCAGTACTCTAACGTTAAGCCGCTTAACGAACGTCAATCTCTGATCGCAGCCATGAAACTTTCAACGATGGTCGCAGAAGAAACGGATCAACTCAAAAAGATCACACAGCAACATTCACAAAAACTTCTTGAACTGGATGAAAAAGTCGAAGCACAAATCACACTCGATCATGGTGAACAGCGCCGGCTTCAGAAGGCGGTCGCCCGCCGAGTGTACGAACTTGAAACAGACAAGGACCAGCAGCGGAAGCTATTCCACGACATCTACCGCGAGTTGAAAGACCGCTTCGCTGTTGCCAGCTACAAGGACATTCTCCGACGAGAACTGCAGGACGCGATCCGGTACGTTGAGGCGTTCATCCCTCGGCGCGTTGCTTAAATCAATTCATTGGAAAGGAGATGATCTGATGTCACACATTGACCGTTTATCCGCACAGGAAGCGGCCGATTACATCGGCTGCCATCGAGAAACCATCTACAAGCTGGCTCGGCAGAAAGAAATCCCGCATTGGCACATCGGCCGGAATGTTTGTTTTTCACGGGCCAGCCTTGATAAGTGGAAACACGATCAGGAACGCGAAAGCATTGCTAATTAATGGATACATCCATTTTATTTCATTCCATATTTTGGAGAGAGGCGAACAGAATGGGGAACAGGGAGAACGCAGCATCGATCTACCGGCCATCAGCATTACGGATTGTCCTTCGTGTGGCGCGTGAATGTTCTGTCAATCCGAACGTGCGCACGAAAAAGGCGCTTTCGGAACAAATCGGCATCTCGAAAGAAAGGGTGGCGGATATCGAAAATGGGTTAAGCCGTATCAGCCTAGATGAGGCATTGCACTGGTGCGATGCCTGCGAAGATCAAGTGGCGAGACAAGCCATTCTTCATATTTTTGGCTGCGATCGTCCGCCAACTGATCCGAGATTGGTTAAGAAACTCGAAACACAGCTTGTCAATTACATCGATCAGGCACAGAAAGGCATCCAGGCGGCGCAACGGCTTCTCGAAATCAGCAAAGATATGCGGCCCGGTAGGCCCATTCAGGAGTCAAAAAAGAACGAAATTAAGGAACTCGCCGGACAAATCGATGATTCCCATCAGGCTGCGACCTGCACCGTCGAGTCGATTGAAATGAACTGGGGGATCACGCAAGCGGAAATCATCAACGCCTGGACATCTGAAGCCATTTGCGATGAGGTGGCGATCAGTTCAATCGATCGGCTCGTCAAAATTGAAAAAGAGAAGGCGTTCGGATGAATCTGATGACTGACGAACTGAAAGATCGCTTCCTGCCGACGGACCTGCCAGCCGTGCAGAAGGAAATTGAGACAGTTGAGATGATGAACCTGCGCTGGACGCTGAACATGGCGATCGGGCAGATCGAGGACGCTCAGGAAAACATGATCGAAGCTTGCCGTAGCATGCAAAACATCGAGAAGATGGCTGATTCAGCGCAAGCCTGGCGGAACACGCATCGGCTGATGGCCGCTTTGCAGGGCATGGGTTATGACATTCGCAAGGTGGAGGTGAAGGGGAGATGAACAAAAACACCGTATGGTATTGCAGCCGACTTATGAAAGGTTGGGAGGTTCACGAATTAGCAAAGACGGCAAAAGAGGCATTGATGGTTCTTGAAAACGAAAAAGTCCCGGTGCCAGCCGAGACTTCCAAATAAGCAAGAATGAATTTTAACAGTTTCATTTTATCACAGCCGAAACGGGGTGGACAACCCCGTCCGCTGAGAATGACCGCTCAGCGCTGATGAGGCAGGTCAGGGAAGGAGAGCTGAAAATGCAGGACATACCAGATCATCCAATCATTCGTGACATGGAACGGTTTGGCGAAATAAAAGAACCTGTCATCCACGGATGGCACTGGGGGAAGGAGGATCGAAATTATGGATTCGGTAATGACCCGTTCTTTTCTGAATACGTTTTTGAATCGGATCAGACACGACATCGAGTTTGAAAAGAGTTGGATTGCGGAATGTGAAGAAGAGATGAATAAGTCTGAAAATCCATTTGAGAGCCAGTTATATTGGGGAGTTATTCAGGAAGCAAAATCAAATCTGATAAGGATGGAAGGATATGCGGAAGCCCTTCAGCAGAACAAAGAAAAGACCGCTTCATCACAAGCGATCTTTTGAACCACCATCAAATTATTCTACATGCCCATTGTAACACGGGCAAGGAGGAGCAACAACGTGCCAACGATGTACGAACTAACCGACGCATACAAGCGGCTCATGGAGGCTGCAGAAGGCGTTGACCACGATGTTTTTGAAGATACCCTGCAATCGATCCAGGACGGCATTGAAGACAAAGCTCAGGGCTATGCGGCAGTGATCGCCGAACTGCAAGGCGATGTAGATAAGCGCAAGAAAGAGATTGCCCGAATCACCGCGCAGAAACAGTCGCTTGAAAGCCGCATCAAGCGCATGAAAGACAACCTGTATCAGGCGATGAAAACAGCCGGTGTGCAAAAGGTCAAAGGGCGATACACCGTAACCATTCGCCGAAACGCTCCGCACGCGGTGATTATTGACGAAGACAAGATACCCGGAACTTATATCCAGACGATTAATAAATACGATATGCGGACGCTGACGGACCTCATGAAGCAGGGATATGAAGTACCCGGAGCGGAACTAAAGCAGTCACAATCGATACAAATCAGATGAAGGGAAGGCTGATAAACATGATGCCTGAAACAGCCATTCAACCAGTTAATTCACTGTCACTTATTGATTCAATAGACGTTTCGTCGGTTCAAACAACGCTTGCAAAGATTGGACAATTTCAAACCATCGTTCAGAACTCTCTCAAATCAGGACATGATTACGGCGTGATTCCAGGGACCGGAAAGCCAAGCCTGCTTAAGCCAGGCGCAGAAAAGATTCTTATGCTGATGGGCATTACAAGCAAATACGAGGTCACAGAGCGCATTCAGGATTATGACAAAGGGTTCTTCGCTTTTTCTGTTAAATGCACATTGACAAAGAGCGGAACACCCATAACTGAAGGATTAGGACATTGCAACACAAAAGAGAAAAAATACATCAATCAGGATCCCTTTACCCTCGCTAATACCTGCCTGAAAATGGCAAAAAAGCGAGCACAAATCGATGCGACGCTGACGGTTGCGAGTCTATCGGAAATATTTACACAGGACATCGAGGACATCGGAAACTTTAACCAGTCTGAGAGTATTGAAACAATGACGCTCGAAGATGCAGGAAATATGAAAATCACGTTCGGAAAAAAGCACAAAGGCCAAACATTGAAGGAAATATGCCGTACGGATCGGGGCTACCTGGAATGGCTGAAAAATGCTGACAGAACCAATCCGGCCCTCAAAAAAGCCATTGAAGTTATTTTCAACGCCGGGACAAAGAAAGCAGGGGAGAAGAAACAGGAACAGCCTGATCCTAAGCCGCAGGATAGTCCAGAGGATCTATTCGGGCCTGAACCGATCGACATTAAAGATGAGGATCTTCCGTTCTAATGGAATATCCAATCAATATCCCGGAGTACATCTGGTATTCCGGGAATCAATTTAAAGCCTACGTCACTGCCTATCTACAAAAAAACTGGCCTGAAATGAAGCCAGTGAGAGTGCGCCCATTTAGATACATCCTATGTGTGAAGAAGGACAGAGTTGACAGTTAGGAGGTGAGGCCTTGAATTACATCAAATTGATTAATGCATTCTATGATCGGCTCGAAACAAGTCAGCTGAGCACATCAGCCATTGCTTTATGGCACGCCCTGGCGAACACAAACAATAAAGCTGGATGGCTTAGAGAATTTGCGGTAGCTGTATCGGTGTTATGCATTAAGACAGGCCTTTCCGAAAGAACGATTGCTAATGCACGTAATGACCTGAAGATAAAAGGATTTATTGATTTTAGGTCGCGGAAAGGAAGCAAGTCGGCTATTTATCGACTGTATGATTTGTCGGCAATGGTTGCCTACAAAGTTTCCGGGAAATCATTGCAGGCAACAGATGCCGACAATCTTTCCGGCAATGCTTCCGACAACCTTTCCGACAAACCTTCCGACAATGTTTCCGCATTAGTTAGTTGTGAAACAAAACAAGATAAAACGAAACAACAAACTGCAGTTAGTCAGCAGCATTGGTTTGATGAATATTATCAGTGTTTCGGACAACAGCCCAGCCCGATACAGTGTGAGAAAATCATCGTCTATCTTGAACAAGATGGACTTAGCGATGAAGTCATTTGTAGATCTTTCATGATAGCCGCAGAACTCGGCAAGTCTTACGGATATGCTGTCGGAATCCTGAACAATTGGGCGGCCAAGGGTATTAAAACCTTAGCGGATGTTGAGCAGGAGCAAAAACAATTTCAAGCGAAGCGGCAGAGAACGCAGAACGGTCCACAACCACAGCATTCAGAAGCCGTTCCCGACTGGGCGAAGCATCCGAAGAAGGAGCCCGACGTTAGCCCGGAGGAAGCGGAAAGGCGTGCGGCCGAGCTTGAAAAATACTTTGAGAGTATCTAGGAGGAGGCCGAAAAGGAATGAAGGGATTTATTGAAATTACCGATCCAGGCGATTATAGGCAGTTAATAAATATCCACCGGATTGAGCGGGTGCGCGAAGGTGATGATGGCTCGAATGAAGGGGCACACATCTTCATCAAAGGCAGCGGCGGAAACAGCATTGATACACAGGAAAAATATGAAGCAGTAAGGCAGAGAATCCAATGGGCACAGGATGAAGACGAACTGCCGATCAGCACTGAAGCGGTCGGATTCATGGCGGAGGAGGAATCAGCAGATGTCGATGATGACTAATCTTGAAATCGACCGCAAGCTTGCTGAAGCAATGGGATACAAAATTCTCAATGAAAATTTTCGCGGCCATTTAATGTTAATAGATCCTAAATCGCATGATGCGTGGGGTGAATTCTCCTATGGATGCGAGTGGAAACCAACAGAATCAATGTCCGACGCTTGGAAAGTCGCGGAACGGTTTGGGTTAGCCGAATTAAAAAATCAACGATACGGCAATGGACGATGGAAGGCGCTGATGGCTATTAAACATAGTTATTGGTTTATGCAAGCTGAAGCAGAAACAGCCCCACTCGCCATCTGCAAGGCGGCGCTGAAGGTGATTGAAGGGAGCAAAAATAATGCTGCAGAAAACCATCTATGAAAATGAAATTTCAAAACTCGATGCGCATTTTGATGGCGAATTGATAGAACTTACGCAATATCTTGAAGGAAAAGTGACTGGATTTATTAGCATTTATAAACCAGAGTTGGATGATCTTGTGAAGTTTGTGGAAGGGAGCGAGAGCGATGAGTGAACCCTATACGCTGAGATATAGGCAATCCGAAGAAACTCTACAAAAGTTGAATAGAGACAGTGGACTTACTGGTTTTAAACGGGCAATTGAAGACGTTGTGGCTGTTAGTGGAAAAGACGAGGTTATTGACATGGTAGCGGCTTGCTGGAGCGGAAAGAAGATCGTCAATCCGATGTCGCCGAGAGAAGAATTGAACAAATTAATGGACGCCCTATTTCCAAGCGATAAAAATCTTGTTCGGCAGGTGCTTGGCATCATTGCTAAAGATCCGAAACACGCAGAAGTGAAGGATTGGCTGAAGGATGGTGAGACGGATGATTGAACAAGATAAAAATTGGGATGGAACATGCACTTGTACGGAATGTTATTGGAATATGTGGAATCCAAGATCAAGAACGAAAGACGACAGTTCCAAAGTTTGTGTATCGGAATCGCTAGATGACACTAAAATGCAGCCAAATACAAATAAATGTCCCGGATTTTTAAGTTATAAAGAATTTTGTGGATGTGAGAAGGGAGAAAAGTAAAGCATGAGTGACCGGCTGGAAGAAATTAAAAAGAGCTTTTATGTACGAGAAGACGATATGAAGTGGCTAATTGCCGAAGTGGAGCGGCTGAGAGATAGAAATGAATATCTGAAAAGTGAATTAGAAGCAGCGGCCGTAAGATATGTTGGTGAACGGAATGATTGAATTTACGATCTACGGTGAGCCGGTAGCACAAGGCCGCCCCCGTTTCGCCCGGCGTGGGAAGTTCACGCAGGCTTACGATCCTCCGGACAGCCGAGAGTACAAGAAATATGTGAAGCTGCTGGCCAGCCAGAACCGGCCGCACACGCCGATTGAGGGCCCGGTGGAGCTGAAGCTATTGATCTATCGCCCGCTGCTAAAGTCGATGAGCAAAAAGAAAAAAGCTGCAGCTGTTGCCGGCGCGCTCCGTCCAATCAAGAAACCGGACGTCGACAATGTGGCTAAAGGCATCATGGACGCGATGACCGGAATTATATGGGCTGATGACAAACAAGTGGTCGGTCTTCAGGTATCCAAATATTATTCGGAACAGCCGCGCGTTGAAGTGCAAGTCATTGAGCTGGACGAGCAAGTCGAGCAATTAAATTTAATCTAAAGGAGCTGTTGAGCATGGCTTATATCGAATTTAGCCCGCTTGTTAAGAAAGTGAACCTAAAACCGGATGGTGTTCAGGAAATTGTGCTCGAAGTCAGGGGGGGCGGTCTCGCCGGGAAGATTGACGCACTGGCCGACATGATTGATACACACGTGAATGTGCAGCTGGAAGAGAAGTACGTGGCTTATAAAGTGACGATCAATAAGGAAACGCAAGCACCAATGACGGAATACAAAGTAGACGAGCAGGGTGTTGTACACGAAGTCAAGCCAGCATTCGAGCAGGAAGAACTGGATCTCGGACTACCGCCGGAGTTGGTACCGACTGAAGAAAAGGACGAGGTCCTTGAGCGTCGGACGATTGATGAGTTTATCGCCAGTGGGTTGGCGCCGAAATTTGATGATCGTAGCTATGATTTCTTCAACATAATCAGCTGGCATTTGGACGGGCTGTCCTATCTAAAGATCGCGTCTAAGCTGAATATTTCAGACGGGCAATTAACGCAGGATCTGGACGAGTACCGGAAACGCGTGGCCCCTCTGGCTGAGAAATGGGATGAGTGGAGAAAAGACCAGGAAGCGAAAGCAAATCTGGATCATACGGACACAGACGAGGATAAGGGTGAAGATAATGACGATGACGGGGAAGGAGCAGGGGCGGCGTAAGCCCCTTTAGTTTATTCGGGAGGGGATCTTATGTCTCGACGTAAATGGATCTTGTTGTTTCGAATGGAAGGCCGGCAGAAGGTTCACCTGTACGAGCCACTGCAGAAGTACGACCTGAATGCGCGGCTGCGGGACGGGTGGAAAGAGGTTAAGAGGAAAAAATTTTGAGTAATAAAAGGGACACCTAAATGAGGTGCCCTTGACATGAAGGTGCTGAATGAGTCGGGGGCCCTGGTGGAAATGGGAAATGACTACCAGATAACGGCACCGATGATGATCAGCAGAATGAACAGGACAATCAGCAGTGCGAAACCACCACCTGCACCATATCCATATCCACCGCCGCATCCGCATCCGTAACCAGCAACTGAACCTCCCATGACGACACCCCCTTATCACGTGATAAGGCAGTATATGTGCGGAAGGATAAATGTGGAATGGGTAAAGCGCCTAAAGGGGCCATTAGGTGAGAGGAAAACAAAAGGACACCCGGCGGAAGGTGCCCTTTGAAGAAGGATGTCGGCTTGGCGTCAGCGGATATAGCCGATTTCATTAATTAATGAAAGCAACTCCAACAATAATTAACAGAATGAACAGCACAACAATCAGAGCGAAGCCGCTGCCAGCTCCATAGCCGCTGCTGTAGCCACAGCTTGATCCACCATCATAGCCCATGAGAAAACGCCTCCTTGTCACGTGATAATACATGATATGAGCGGACAGACGATCTTGAAGGGGACAAATGGATGAATGATAGCGCCTGTTTTGTCAGTGGGATATGGCGGAGTAGACAGCTAAAACGAAGGAAAGGAGGAGTATTATGAAAGTTATTTATATTAGATGGCATAACAATTATGACTTTGTTCTAGGTCGAGAATATGAAGCACAGCCTTATAAAGAAGGATGGCTGTTAGTAGATGGGCAATTGTATCGTGAAGGATACTTTAAAAAAGTTTAATTCATGACCTGACGATATACAGAAAGAAGGAAAGACAATGGAAAAATTGGAAGATGCAATCACAGAAGCAATTCCGTTACACGTTTACTTTTTTGAAGACGGTGAAAATCATTGGATTCTTGCACTGAATGAACAGCAAGCCTGTGATTACTACGAGAAAGAATACAATCCTGATTTTGCTGAAGAAATGGATGGATATGATGTACATCAAGTCACTGAGGAAGAATTGGACTCAACAAAAATTGATGACGAAGGCGAAATGATTTCTCTTCGTGAACTAGTTGGGAGATTGACTGACCGATCGATTCCACAAGTCATTGCTTCAAGTATTTATTAAATAAAAAATCGGGATCCCTCCCGATCGTTCGACATCTTAATTCTACCATACGGAGGGATCCCGATGCGATTAAAAAATATAGCGGTTGATCCGAAGTCAATGCACATAAATGTTGATATAATGGGAAATAAGGAACCTTTTGCCATTGTGGTGTGTGATGGTAAAGCTCGGATGACGGAGCTGCCAGAACATGGAGAGACGATTATCGTGACGCACCAGGGCAAGGTGAAGCGTGTGAAATGGGACGAGGGGGAGGAGTTTTGAGTTTTGATTATTTTAATAAGTTCTTTGCATTCACTAGAATTTATGATGAATTAATATCAATAACTGTATTACTAGGTTTCATCGCAGTATTGATGTTAATATTATTATTTATTGTATTAGGGTATATCAAATTAAAAGAATATTTAGGTGAAAAAGCTAACATTACAGTAGTATATTTTACAATATCGGCATGGGCTCTATTCTTCTTTTTAGTTCTATTTTCAAATAATACATCTGGCTCAATGACTGTCGCGTTTTCCGGAATTTCTACCATAGTTGGTGCTTCGCTTGGCGCATATATTTCGGGAGCAAACGCTGCACAATTGGCTTCAAAGAACCTTTCAAAAATGGATAAAGAAAGAAAAATAGAGTCTCAAACTATTATCAAGGCAGTTCAAAAACGTATTGGTACATTAGCAGATTTAATTAATTCCATAAACAAAAAGCAATTGGCTGACCCTTCATACAACATTGAATATGAAAAGATTAGGGAAAAAGTAAGGTTCATCAATGATATATATGACAATATTCAATGGAATAAAATAGAAACAAATATAATTGATCAACTTATGGAGTGTAAAATTTATGTTAAGTTGCTTGATACAAGAGTTTACAATAAGAGTGGAGCATCCGCAAATTACTCTAATTTATCTAAACTACTTAATGAAAAATTTGAGGGTAAATCTTTTATTGATTTAATTAATGATCAAAATAGCCTTTTAAAAAATTATCTATCCTAATTTAGTTCTACCAGTCATCTGGAGGACATGGAATACGGTTAAAAGCCGTTATTCTGTGTCCTCTTTTTATTTTAGGAGGCGCGCCATGAAGGAACGAAAGAAGAGCAGGAAGCGGAAGAAACGGAACCAGGATATATCAAAATACGAGTGGCGTGCATTGATGGGCGAGTTCGATCAGACGCTTGAACGTCATCATGGTGCGTTCCGCAGGAAGGGGCGGTAGGGATGACTGAAGCAACCGAGCATATGTCTCTCAAAATGTACAACGAACTGTGCGAAGAGATTGACATCCTTTATCTGCGCATTCAGCAGCTTGAAATTGAGCGTAAATATTACTGGAAAATGGGCGCACGTTCGATCATCCATTTCGATCAGGCCATGGAGAAAGTGTGTGAGGTTGACGACGTCTTGCGTCCGCTATATGCAATATTGGAAGATAAAGAGTACGTAAAAAAACGACTTGAGCAGAAAATAAGCACGCTCGATGGAATTGATTATAAGGTTGCCATCATGAAAATTCAGGGAAAATCGCTGATAGAAATTGCTGATGAGTTAGGATATAGCTACTCATGGATCAAGCGAGTGAGCTCGAAAATCAGCAATAGACTCTTTAAAATGGCGGCTAAAAAGGTTCATGGATGAAAAGAGTGTACCAAGAGTGTACTGCACTATTGATTTTTATATGTTATGTTATTACCATGGAAGGCAGGTCGGAGAGTTGAAGCTCCCCGGCCAGAACAGAAGACGTTGACGCCCCGTTGGGGCTTTTATTTTAGGATTATGTAGGAAAATATCTCCATTTGTCGAAAGCTATGATATTCTGAAAATGGAGATGAAATAGTATGAGATTAAGAATTATCATGGACAGCGGAAAAGAATACAAAACAGATGATGAAACATATCTTGGAATCCCTGATTTTATAGCGAAAATGTCTCATAAAGAGAAGAACAATACTGAATTTCTTGAAATCAAACCCACGAAATATATTAAGATATCGCATATTTCATCAATTGAAGAAATTATAGTAAGTCAAGCATTATTGTGAATAAAAGAATATTTAGCACCCTTCGGGGGTGTTTTTCTTTTGTCCCAAAACAAACAATCTGCGGTCAGGAGGTGAGGTGTCGTGAGTGGATGACAGCAAAGACAGGGCCTATCGGGATTATCAGGAAGGCATGAAATATAAAGACATTGCCGACAAATATGGCGTGTCGCTCAACACCGTCAAGTCATGGAAGAAGCGCTATTCATGGATCCGAGAAAAGGGTGCACACAAGACAAAAAGGGTGCACACAAAAGGCGCACCTGTGGGCAATCGTAATGCGAAGGGTCATGGGCCGCCGAAAGGGAACGTGAATGCAGTAAAGTTCGGCTTCTTCTCTAAGTATCTTCCTGATGAATCGCTCGACATCATGGCCGAGATTCAGGATCGTTCCCCCGCTGATATGATATGGGATCAGATCATGATTCAGTACACGGCCATAATTCGGGCGCAACGGATTATGCTCGTCGAGGGCAAAGAGGATCTGACCAAGGTACTGAAACGCACCAAAGAATCTTATTCAAAGAGTGCGAGCAGTAATGAAGAAGAATACGAATTACAGTTCGCTTGGGATAAACAGGCGAACTTTTTAAATGCTCAGAGTCGGGCCATGAGCGAACTAAGGGCTCTTATCAAACAGTTCGTCGTCATCGCTGATGAAGCGGACGAGCGGAGAATGAAGCTGAGGCTGATGCAGGCCAGAATAGATCAGATCCGTTCTTCAACGGACACGGGTGCAAATACAGAGGACAAGGTCGGAGGATTGCTGGACAAGCTGGAGGAGGCGTTCAGAGATGAGCCTGAATGATCTTTATACGCCAAAGCAGCAGGAAGTCCTCCGGTATGCCTTCAACCATGACTATTTCATGCTGATCAATCATGGGGCAAAGCGCACCGGCAAGACGGTCATTGACAATGATCTGTTTCTCTACGAATTGAAGCGTGTTCGCCGGATTGCGCTGAATGAGGGTGTGGAGAATCCACAATACATTCTGAGCCAATCTTGGCAACCTGGCAAAGAACGTGCTGATTGAACTAACCAACAAGTATGGCATCCATTTTCACATGGACAAGTATAACCGGTTCAAACTGTTCGGCGTTCTGGTTGTGTGCACTGGTCACAGTAAGATCAATGACCTGAGCCGTATCAGAGGTTTGACATCGTATGGCGCGTACATCAACGAGGCATCACTGGCGAATGAAGATGTCTTCGATGAAATTAAGTCACGGTGCAGCGGCACCGGTGCACGAATTCTGATTGATACCAATACGGACCAACCGGAACATTGGCTGAAACGCGATTACATCGATAATCCGGATCAAAGCATTGTTGATTTTCATTTTGTCCTGGACGACAATACATTTCTCAATGAGCGCTACCGGGAGAATATCAAGGCGACGACGCCGAGCGGCATGTTTTACGACCGGGATATAAAAGGCCTGTGGGTCGCAGATTCCGGCGTTGTCTACAAGGACTTTGATCAGAATATCCATTACATCAGCGAGTCAAAGTTGAAAGACATTAACTTCGTGAAATACTTTTCCGGCGTCGATTTTGGTTATGAACACTTTGGAGCCATAATTGTGATTGGCCAGGATGATCAGGACAACTTTTATCTGATTGAGGAACATGCGAAGCAATTTGAAGAGATTGACTACTGGGTTGATGTGGCTCTCGGCATTAAGGACCGATACGGAAACATCAACTTTTTTTGTGATTCTGCAAGGCCTGAGCATGTGAAAAGGCTTCGAAGAGAGCATATCCGGGCGATTAACGCGGATAAGGCCGTCATATCAGGCATTGAAGAAGTGGCCCGGCTGTTCAAACGGAAGAAACTGTTCGTCGTGAAAGACCGCGTTCAGCGCTTCAAGAAAGAGATTTACATGTATGTCTGGAATGAAACGACTGGAGAACCGGTCAAGCAGTTTGATGACGTTCTCGATGCGCTGCGCTACGGAATCTATACGAATAACCGGCCAGAGCGGCGCCGGACAGGAAGGAGGATGAACCATGAACAAGTTTATTAAGTACATCAAAAAGATCCAGACAGAGGGCATCACGACCGACACGGTCAATGAGATCATCAATGACCATATGCGTGAACATAGACACACGAAACATCTCTATAAGCGCTATATTGCCAGTGTCAAGGATGGGCCAAAAATTTTCAACCGATCGCCGATCAATTACGGAACCGGATCTTCGAAAAACGTTTTCCGTTTGGACGACAAAGTCAACAATATGCTGAACAACAGCTTTGATTCGGACATCGTAGACACCAAGATTGGCTATATGTTCGGCCATCCGATCACTTATCGGGCGGATACGGCCGGCGACAGTTGGAAGAAGGAGATACAGAACTTCCTGCTCCGAAGTAATACCGAGGATCAGGACGCCGAGTGCGGAAAGTTTGCGGCAATCTGCGGTTATGGTGCCCGGCTTGCTTATATCGACCCAGAAGGCAATCCGAACATCGAAGATCTGGAGCCCTGGTATGTGGTGCTGATTGGTAAAGATATCACGCACCCAGATTATTCACTTTATTATTACAAGCTGGACGACGCTGACAAGGGCGATCACCTGTATGCTGAGTTCTATGATGATTCAGATGTCTATTCGTTTAACGACGAATCCGGAGCCTTTCAGCTGGTGGACCAACAGGCGCACCTGTTTGATTATAATCCACTGTTTGGTGTGCCAAACAATCGAGAACAAAAGGGCGATGCAGAGAAGGTTCTGAGCCTGATTGATGCCTACGATCGAACCCTGAGCGATGCCAGTAATGAGATTGAGCAGTACCGGCTCGCTTATCTAGTGCTGAAAGGTGCCTCACTTGATGAGGACGACATTAAACATCTGAAAGAGACCGGTGTGTTCGAACTGCTCGATGACAGCGAGGACATCAAGTATCTCAACAAAGATGTCAATGATGCGCTCATCGAACACCATCTCGACCGACTGGAGCAGAACATTCTTCGCTTTGCCAAGTCTGTTAATTTTGGAGACCAGGAATTTGCCGGTAATCAGAGCGGAATGGCCATGCGTTTTAAACTGCTTGGCCTTGAGAATAAGTGCATTACCATGGAGCGCAAATTCACATCAGCGCTCCGGTACCAGTTCAAGGTGCTGTGTTCGGCATGGGCGAAAAAAGGGCTGTGCAGCCCGGATGATTATCTGAGTGTCTCTTTCACCTTCACGCGCAATCTTCCGGCAGACATCGCGTCGGAAGCGGCGACGACCGCGCAGTTGCAGGGGCGCATTAGTGAGCGGACCCGGCTGTCTCAATTGTCCTTTGTGTCTGATGTGGACAAGGAAATGGAAGAAATGCAGAAAGAGAAAGACGAATATGCAGCGACGCTCACAGGGCAGCAAAATGGCAATGCTCAGCAAGATAATCAGAATGGTAACCAGCTGGGAAGCAGCCAAAGCGGTGAGCAATTGTGAATCAGCAGGATATTGACCAATATCTCGACAATATCATATCAACTGCCAAGAAGGGTATTGATCGCTCATTTGCCGCGACGCTGAAAGAAATCCTGAACGAGATTGCTGATATGTATCAGAAATATGCGAACAGTGACGGGACGCTGACCTGGACGGATATGAATAAGTTTAACCGTCTGGAAAAGGAAATGGCGACGATCTCCGGCTCTATTTCGGCACAATATCAGGATGTGCTGAAGGCCCTGCAGAACCTGATACAGACCGTCTATCTGGAGAATTACATGCGGTCCTCATATTTGTACGAGCTGGCCGCACAGACGCCTCTCGGCGTGTCCGTCCCATCTGTGTCGGAGATTGCCTCGGCAATCAAGAATCCGATCGACAAACTGACCCTGCCAGCGCTGATGCAGTCGCATCAATCGGAGATCATCAATAAGCTGCATATCTCGATTTCGCAGAGTTTAATGGCCGGTGAAGGTTACGCGCTCATGGCCCGCCGAATCCAGCAAGCGGTCGGGTTCAGCCAGGCAAAGGCTCGAAACGTCGCCCGGACAGAAGGTGGCCGCATCCAGACGCAGGCCCGGTTAGACAGCGCGGAGCAAGCGGCCAAACACGCCGATCTGCAAAAGGTATGGATGAGCACACTCGACCTTCGGACACGGCCGGATCATCGCAAATTGGACGGCCAGGAAGCTGACAAGGACGGGTATTTCCACATCCATGAATTTAAGGCCAAAGGCCCGCACCTGTTCGGCGTGGCGAAGGAAGATTGTAATTGCCGCTGCACGTTCGTCATGAAGGTGAACGGCCAGCTTCCTGATACCCGGCGCGCCCGGGATTATACTGACGCCGATTATCAGCAGAGACTTGCCGATCGGATGGATCAGCTGATGGCAGACGAAGGAATGACTGAAAAGCAAGCCGAGAAGCAGGCACAGAAGGAAATATTGCCGCCGAGCAAGGTGATCCCCTATCAAAGCTATGACGAGTGGCTAAATGGGAAAAAGAAAGAATCGAAGCCAGAGGACAATTTAGTCGAAAATAGCATTGCCAAAACGAATATGAAAGAACGAGTGGGAGAAAATAATTATAATCGTTTTGCTGAACATTTAAACAGCTTATCAGATGGCCCAATTCGATCACTTTTTGAAAAATATGCTGATCAAATTGGGTTTAAGAAACTAGCGAATGTAACGGCTTATACAAACGGATCAATTGTGCAACTGGCTCAAGCAGATTTTGATGGTGATAAATATGAAAATCCATTGCAAACCGTATATCACGAAATTGGGCACGCTTTTGATGGAATTGGGTTAAGAACAATAACCGGAAAGAGCATGTACGCTGACGGGAATAAAATAAAAATAAAGCACAATGGGCGCATGGTTGAGACTGATGAATATGTAACAGTGCTGTCAGCAATTCCCAAATATCAATTAAGAGATACGGTGGAACGTGATTTATGGGAATATGTCAATGGAAAGGACTTCCCGATGATTGGAGATATCGGGAACCGTCCTAGAAAAAAGGCCGAAAAGGCAGCATGGGATAAAAAATACTATGGAATACTCGATAAGAGTAGAGCAAATTTCGCAAATTTCGAAAAAGAAATAGTTGAAAAATACGGGAAAGACAGCAAGGAAATCGCCATTCTTTCAGATATTTATGAATCAACACCGTTCACCAGCCGCTCAATGCCGTTTGGATCAGGGCACGGTAAAGCATATTACAACAAAGTTGGGCTTGCCGAAGCCGAGTTTTTCGCACAGGTGGCAGAAACAAGGGCGGCGAATAAGGAAAGCTTTGATATGCTGAATGAAATATTCCCGAATGCAGTAAAAGTATGGGAAACTATTGTTGATGATATGCTGAAAGCGGGTGATTGATGTGTTTCATTCCGAAGATGGAGCATGGGAAATCATAGACAAGGCAGTTGAAAAATATGAAAACCATTTTAATAACATTTTTCCTATCTACGAGTACGTAAAAATGACTTCTGGGAATGGCTATGATTTTTCGGTGCTGGGTGCAAAACGGCTATCTGATTTTATTGACAATCAAATAAAACAGGATAAACCTGTTGCAGTTCCAGACGATTATGAAGATAGGCTTTATTAATTTATCATCTGGCAAAGGATGATGGCAATGAAAGTTGAAACGATTTACTTGTCGGCTGATGGGAAAAGGGTTGTCTCGGAGGAAAAAGGCTATTATGTCATTCGGCGCTTTTTTGAAAATGGAAAACTGGTTAAAGAAACGCGTGGGATAAAAAGGAATGATAGCAATGGCTAAAATAATCAGTATTGAGCCAACACCGCGCGACGTATTTGCATCAGCGGTAAAAAATATTGATCAATTCGATGAAATCATGATTATCGGCCGTTATCGAGATGGAGAGTTCGATATCTGCTATTCGGACATGCGACTGCACGAACAATTAGGATTGCTTGAACTTGGTAAGATGTACGTTCAGCAACACTATTTAGACGGACAAACAGAATAAGGCGATATGCCGGAAAGGTTCGGTGATCCAGCCTTATATATCTCGTCCTGAGCATGACGTTAAAAGGCTTATTAAATTTGCACTCTCTGGCGCGTACAGCGAGGGCTCAGGAGGAATTGAATAATGGATCTGAATGAAGTCAAAACATGGTTGAATGAACATAAATCGGATACTGATGTATCGGCATATCTCGGAGAACTGTCTGCCGTTTCTTCAGAAAAGGTGCAGGGCTTTTTAGATACAGATGAGGGACGAAAACTCATTCAGCCGAAATTGGATCAGCACTTCACGAAAGGCCTTGAAACATGGAAATCGAACAATCTTGATTCGCTGATTGAGGAAGAGGTCAAAAAGCGCAACCCGCAGAAATCGCCGGCGGAACTCGAAGTTGAGAAGCTTCGCAAGGAAATTGAGAACGAACGTAAGCAGCGTGAACGGCAGGAACTGACCAATAAGGCACTCAAGATTGCTGACGAGAAACATCTGCCGAAAGACGTTCTGGATTTCTTCATCGGCGAAAACGAAGACACCACAAAGGCCAATCTCGATAAGCTTGAGCAGACTTTCAGCGCGGCTGTGCAAGCGGGCGTCGATGCTAAGTTCAAGGAAGGTGGCCGGAATATACCACATGGCGGAAATGGCGATGATAAAGGCACATTTGGCAAGAAATTAGCAGAGCAGCAAGCCCAGAACAATCCGAAATTGGAAGCAGCACAGAAACAATATTTCGGTGAAAATTAAGGGGGAATGAAGGATGAGCAAGTTCATAGAAACGGATTACAGCAACAGCACGGAAATCCTTGCCTTTCCGGATCATTATGTTGCCTTATCGGTAACCATTGATGATACGGGAATTACGGCCAATGCGGACGGCAAAAAGATTGTCCCTGCTGGAACGATTCTCGGCGGTGGTTTTCTCACGGATGGCACACAAAAGGCAGTTAAAGCGACGACGAGCGGAGCACCTGCAATTTCGAATGCAGAAGGTGTTCTGCTGCGCGATGTGGATGTCACTTATGGCCCGGCAGCGGGCGCTGCGGTGATTCATGGATTTGTCAGTCAGTCAAAATTGCCGACGGCGGCAACGGCTGAAGAAATTGCGGCACTGAAGCAAATTACATTTTTAGCATGAGGGGGAAATGAGAAATGGCGAATATTTTTGACTTAATCAACGCGAATGATATCGCAGTTTATTACGAATCACAGCCGCAAGTTCCATATTTGGGCGCGACATTGTTTCCGGCAAAAAAGCAACTCGGCCTGGACATTTCATGGATTAAAGGAGCATCCGGATTGCCGATTGCACTGAAGCCGTCTGCTTTTGATACGAAGGCTCCGGTAAGAAATCGGATCGGCGTTTCGAAGATTGACACGGAGATGCCGTTTTTCCGCGAATCCATGACGATCAAAGAAAAGGATCGCCAGCTCTTGAACATCCTGCAGCAGCAGAATCAGAACAGCCCGCAGGTTCAGCAGGCGATTGCCCGCATTTTTGATGATGTGACGAACTTAATCAATGGTGCTAATGTTCAGCCGGAGCGCATGATCATGCAGCTCATTGCGAACGGAAAGATTTCAGTTTCTGCGAATGGGCAGCTCCTTGATTATGATTACAAGCAACCTGACGATCATAAAGAAACGCTGGCTGATACGGCGAAATGGTCCGCAACGGACACGGCAACGCCAATCCAGGATATCATCGAATGGCAGGACAAAGTCGAGGATGACACGGGTGTCCGTCCGACGCGGGCGATCTGCACCCGTAAAACGTGGGGTTATTTGCTCTCGAACAAATCGATCAAGCTGGATATGAATCCAGTCGGCGGCCAGAACATCATCCTGACAGACAATCTGCTTCAGCAATATCTCTTGGCGAAACTCGGCCTAACGGTCGCCGTGTACAACAATAAGTTCATCGCCGAGGACGGTACCAAGCAGAGTTTCTTCCCAGATGACAAATTCGCACTGATTCCGGCTGGAAATCTCGGCAGCACATATTACGGAACATCGCCAGAAGAATCTGATTTGCTTAACGGCGGAACGGATGCACAGGTCAGGGTGGTCAATACGGGCGTGGCTGTGACGACATATAAGGAACCGCACCCGGTGAATATTGTGACCGTGGCGTCGGAGATTGTGCTCCCGTCATTCGAGACAATTGATCAGGTATTCTCGGCAACGGTAAATTCATAAGGAGGTTTTCCAAATGGCTGAACAGAACCAGGCGGCTCCGGCCGCTGAAACAAAAGCAACTGAAACGAAGACAGATGATGGCAAGCGCAAGAAAGTAATCTTTAAGGTCAATGTGAAAGCCGGACCGGACAAACGTTTTAAAAAGGGTCAGACAGTGATGATTGATTCGGCCAAAGCCGATGAATACAAAAAAGCCGGACTGGTGGAATAAGGAGGGATCTGTATGTCTCTGAAAAGAATCATTGTGGAGAACAAACAAGGTCAACGCCGCATCGTTCAGCCTGCCGTTATTCCGGCGGGCTTTAAATATGTCGGGCCATATGATCCAGAAGCCGAGGCCAAGAAGAAAGAGGCAGCGGCCAAAACAGCGCAAGCAGGTGGTACGAATGACAGCACTAACGGATCAGGTCAAGGCGCTGCTGGGAATAAGTGATAGCTCGAAAGACGCCTATCTGAATGTTTTTGTTCCGGGAACGCTGCAGCAGGTGAATGATTATTGCAATCAGTCGTTCACCGAAGACGATGCGCCTTTTGCCGTAGTTAAATTCATTGCTAAGTCTGCTGAACTTGATATGAGCGACGTGCGGCTGAAATCGCGGTCAATGGGGAATGTCTCGTATAGTTTTAACACTGAGCTTCCCGACAGCGTGATGAGCCTGCTGACGCCTTATAGGAAGGTGCGATTCACATGCTTTCCCACTCATTGAAATTCGATCCCATGGATGAATTTCCGCATAAAATCCAGTTTCAAACGCACTTGGTCGAGGATGACGGAATGGGCGGGCAGATCGATAAAGGATGGGAAGATGTAGATAAGGATAACGGGAATGACGGTTGGTCGTCGGCACATGTGCAGCCAGTATCCAGTAATGAGTATCAGCAAGCCGGAACGAACGTCAATCCGATTGTCATGGATATTTATTTCCCATATCGAACCGATATACTTCCGGATATGCGGGTACTATTGGAAGATGGTCGAACGGTTGAGATCAAGACGCGGCCGATCGATCAAGGCGGCATGCAGGAGATATGCATGATCGAAGTCACTGGAGATGAACTGAACGATGGCTAAAGGCGGCATCACGCAATTTGGGGATAAAAAGTTTGAACTGGCTATTGATAGATTTGAGCAGAAATATATTAGCGAGATCAAACGGATTGTTGCCGAAACGGCCGAAATGATCGTCTCCATCGCGAAAACCAATGCTCCGGTCAATACCGGTTATCTAAAAGAACATATCAAAGCTGATTATTCAAATGATGGGTTGACTGCAGTTGTCTATGTGGATGCCAGTTACGCTGTCTATGTGGAATTTGGGACGGTTCCCCATATTATCAAGCCAAAGAAAAAAAAGGCATTGTTTTGGGAAGGCGCGGATAATCCAGTAAAAGAAGTACACCATCCAGGTACGAAAGCACAGCATTTTTGGGTCCCTGCTTATGAAAAAGCGGCCCAACATTTTAAATCGGAAATGAACAAATTGGGGTGATACCATGCAAACCGCTTTGCCGGCCCTGCAGAGCGCCATATACGCCCGCTTGAAGAACTATCAGCCGCTCATGGATAAAGTGACTGGGGTATGGGACGATGTGCCGCAGACGTATATCGACGATTCCGGAAATACAGTAGCAGCGGCTTTTCCATATGTCACGCTGGATGTGGCGTCGAACATCGCTGAAGATACAAAGCTATCGATCGGTGAGCACATCGTCTGGCAGATCAATACATTCAGCCGGTATTCTGGGAAATCCGAATCTTACAACCTATTGAACTTAATCATGCAGGCCTTACAGGCGCCGCTCTCTCTCGAGGGTGGCTTTTTCATTGCTTCATATGTGCCTGGTCGGCCGACAGTCATCATGGACGCCGACGGGGTATCGTATCACGGAATTTTAACTTTGAATTTTCTAATCAATCAATAAGGAGTGATATAAATGGCAACAGATTCTTCGGCTCAGCCGACACGCGGCAAAAGCATCATCGCTTTGATTCAGAGCCCGGATGCGCCCATTGGTTCCGATGCGATCCTGCCGCTGTTTCAGACGGACGGATCGTTTACTTATGGCGGCGATCTGGCCGATGAACAGACGAAAAACGGTCGTGTACTTGCCGGAGCGACGATAGAAGAAAGCGGCGATTTCACCTATTACATGGTCGACGATGAGGAAGCAAAAGAAATCCTGATCGACGCAAAGCAGAATAGCCGGAAGGTTAAGGTCTGGTATGTCAACGTCAATGAAAATACAAACGGTAAGCACGATGCAACTTTCTTCTATGGCGTTGTGGACGAAATCGATTTCTCCTATCCGCAGGATGGATTCGTCGAAATCAACCCGCAGTTTCAGGTCATTGGCAAGTCACAGCGCGGAGAAATTGATCTGGATGCATCGATTGTCGAAGCGGCTCAATATGCCTTTGAGGCGCCGGGCGACACGGGAACAGATCCTGCCACTAGCGTAGCGGTTGATCCTACAACGGTTTCTCTTGCGGTCGGTGCAACCAAGCAGCTGACGGCGACTGTATTGCCTGCTTCGGCTAATCAAAATGTAACTTACAGCTCCAGCGTTCCGGCTGTTGCTACGGTCAATAGTTCCGGATTGGTAACGGCTATCGCAGCGGGATCAGCAACCATTACGGTTCAATCTGTTGGGGATTCTACTAAACAAGCGACTTGCGAAGTAACTGTCACAGCGGCTGGATAATGAGAGCAGGTTAAAACCTGCTTATTTTTTTATGAAAAGGGGAATCATTAATGCCTATTCTTTCGATCGAGGGCAAGGATTATGAAGCAAAACTGACTTTTGCTTTTGCGAAACTGGCAGATAAAAGATATAAATTGGTCCAGAAAAATGATGAAAAGGGGAAGGCAGACCTCGTCACTGGTGGCTTGGAAAACATTTATCAGCATCTCATGAATTACGATGCCAACGGCCTGCTGGCTTTTTGGGATTGTGCATTGGAGATTTATAACCGGAAGAAAGCGAAGCCATCGCTTGAACAGATCGAGGACGCTTTATCCGCGGTGCTTGAAAGCGGCGAGGATGAACGCTTGTTCAAGGAGGCGTTCGCAGCGATTGAAAACTCCGGTTTTTTCAGATTGAAGATCAAAGACTACTGGAAAAATCTCGATCTGGTGGACAAGTTGGCGAAGAACGAGGAGGAACGCAAACAGTCCCGGATGGCGAAGGAAATGTTTACGGCCAAACGAGAAGAATTGCTCGCTTAAACTATGGCGATGTCAATCAGCAAGCAGCTCGCTATCTCAGCGTCTATGATCCGGACCTAATTGATTCATGGACGCCAGCTGAGTTTAAATCGTTTATGAGGGGCGCCTCGCATCGCCGGGTTGACCGATGGGAAGATGCGGCCGTTCAAGCGATGTTCGTTGCTAAAGCGATAGGTGGCAAGCGGATGACGCTGAGAAAGCTGTTTGATGCCAAGAAGGCGCATAAAGAAATTGACGAAGGCAAGTCGAGCAGCAATCTTCCCGGGCTTTCGCCGGAGTTGGCGAGAAAGATGAAAGCGTTCATGAAGAAAAAACAGCTTGTGAAGGGGGTGGGAGCCAATGATGGAGCGACTGCAGGCATATGTCGGCGCGAAGATCACTGATTTTAAAAAACAGATGGCTGAAGTCAATGCAATTATGAAAAAGACAGCGACCGGGGCAGATATTAAAGTTGGTGCGGACACAGCCGGAGCAACAAAGGGCATTGCCAAGGTAAAGGCCCAGCTTGCAGCCATACGGGATAAAACGGTCGAGATCCACGCCAAGATCGATAAGCGCTGGGATAAATTCGGCGAGGATCTTGATCAACTGGCCGTTCGCATGCGTACGTTCGGCACGATCGGGCAAAACATGATACAGGGATTTGCTATCTCGATTAGCTCTGCAGCCATTCCTGCTATAGCTTCATTAGCTGCTGGCATTGGTTCCCTCGGTCCAATTTTGGCCGCAGCAGCCGGCGGAGCTGCGGGCATCGGGACGTCTTTTGCATTGGCCGCAGGCGGAGTTGCCGCCTTTTCGGCGGTCGCTATAACAAATTTATCCGGAGTATTTGATTCCACAAAGAAAATTAGTGATTTGCAGACTAAAGCCGCACAGGCAACCGACATTAAGACACGAAATAAATACTTGCAACAGGAAAAAGCGATCCTGCAGTCTATGACGGGCCCGCAGCGGGAAGCCTATACGGCCATTCAGAAGTTGAAAGCTGCATGGATGGGGATCACGAAACCGCTAGAATCGAAAACCGTCAATATTTTCACGGCAGCGGTCAATAACTTGACGACTGTTTTAAATCTATCAAAACCGGCATTTAATGGTGCGGCAACGGCCATACAGCATCTTAATTCTTATATGACTGCGATCTTGAAGGATTCCGATGTGATCAGCTTTTTCAAAACGCTTGGACAAACAGTCGGGCCATCTTTGGAATCGCTCGGTGTCGCCGGAATAACGGTCATGGAAGGGCTCATGAATCTGTTTGTCGCTTTCGTACCGATTGGGCAAAAGGCGAATGATGGTATTGTTGCCATGAGCGGATCTTTCTTAAGATGGACCGAAACGGTTAGTTCATCGAAGGGATTTCAGCAATTCACGCAATATATTGAGATGAACGCTCCGAAATTACTCACGATTATCGGCAATCTGGCTTCCGGGATTATTGGCATGTTTACCGGATTCGCACCGTCGGCATCGAATGTGTTGGATTATTTGGTTAAATTGTCAGCCGGTTTTAAATCATGGGGTCAGACGCTCTCGCAGAATCAACAGTTTCAGGCATTTATCAGTTATGTGAATCAAAATGCACCGAGTGTAATGGCTGTGCTTGGCAATCTTGTTCAAATTCTTGGAGCTTTAGCTGTCGGCTTTGCTCCGGTCGGAGCGGCCGTGCTCAAAATGCTTGTCCCCTTCACACAATGGCTGGCGACAACATTAAAAGCGCATCCGACTATAGCCGGAGTCATCGCAGTCGTCGTTTCGTTAATTGGCGTTTTTACAGCTCTATACCCAACCATTATGTCGATCAGTGTTATCTGCGGTATTGCATCGGCAGCTGTAATTTCATTAGGCATGGCAATGAGCGGTGCAGGAGCAGCACAGACTCTGACGTTTTCAAACGCTTTAAAAATGGTCATCCAAGGCATCATACAATGGATTGCTTCACTTGCTCAAGGAATTGCTGCAATGGCTATTTGGACCACGAGTATGATAACTGCTGGAGCTAAGGCAGTCGCTTCTTGGGTCATGATGGGCATTCAGGCAACAGCGAATGCGCTCCGAGTTGCGGCGGCCTGGACTATTTCAACCGGTGTATCAATGATAACTGCTGTCGCGGGTATGATTGCAACGGCTGCTATTTTCATAGCTCAATGGGTGCTGATGGGCGCTCAGGCACTAATTCAAGCGGCTCGCATGGCTACAGCCTGGTTTATCGCTCTTGGGCCAATCGGCTGGGTGACCGCAGCTGTCATCGCCATTGTGGCTCTTATTATCGCAAATTGGAAAACAGTCAGCAGCTGGACAATCGCCATATGGGGATCCGTATCAGCCTGGCTTAGCAGTTTATGGAATGGAATTAAAGGCATAGCAGCAAGCTTGTGGAACGGGATTAAATCAACAGTCGTGAATCTGGTCATGGGTGCGGCAAATGGCATAAAATCCGGTTGGAATGCCGCAAAGTCATGGACAGCAAGCATTTTTGGAAGCATAAAAACCGTTGCATCAAACGGCTGGAATGCGATCGTCAACGGCGCAAAGGCTCTGCCTGGCCGAATAGGAAACGGCCTGAAATCCATGGGTAAGGCGGCTCTGAATGGAGTCATTTGGTTGACCAATATGATGCGATCCGGAATCAATAATGGAGTCAACGGCGTTGTTGGAGGCATTAACTGGATACTCGGCAAAATCGGCGTTAAAGCCAAGATACCGACGCTAAATATCCCGATGGCTAAATATTATGCCAATGGGACCGGGGGCCATGCCGGCGGACCGGCGGTAATGGGCGACGGTGGTAAGCCGGAACCTTATCTCTTACCAAACGGAATGATGGGTATCAGCCCAGCCATGCCGACGTTATTCCCGGGATTGCCAAGGGGAACGGTCGTCTGGCCGTCCATTCAGGACATGGTAGGCACCTTTCCGGGCTATGCCGGTGGCATCGGTGGCTGGTTATCCGGTGCGGCAAGTGCGGCGTGGGGTGGCATTAAGAGCGTCGGCAGCAGTATTAAGAACATTGCGGTCAACGTTTGGGATTATGCGACCAATCCATCAAAACTCTTGAATGCCGTTTTGAGCAAAATGGGTTTCAGCCTGCCGAATATTCCCGGAGCATTAGGGCAAATAGCCGGAGGATTAGTTACGAAGGTCAAGGATTCAGCCGTCGGATTCATCAAAAAGGAATTGTCATTAGGCGTCAACAATCCGGGCGGATCCGGCGTTGAACGATGGCGCTCTTATGTTATGCGAGCGCTGGGAATGGTTGGACTGCCGACATCGGCCGCTTATGTTAATGCTTGGATGAAGCAAATCCAAACCGAATCAGGCGGCAATCCGAATGCGGTCCAGAACGGCTATACCGATATTAATACCTTGACTGGAAATTTGGCAAAGGGCCTTGTCCAAACGACGGGCAGCACATTTAATGCCTACAAGCTTCCCGGCCATGGCAATATTTTCAATGGATTGGACGACTTGCTGGCCGGAATGCGTTATGCGATTGCTCGTTATGGGCAATCCGGAATGCTCTCGGTTATCGGTCATGGGCATGGCTATGCCAGCGGAGGAACGCCTAGCGCTGGAGAATGGGCATTGACCGGCGAGAAGGGGCCGGAACTTATCCATTTTGGAAGCACAAGCCGAGTCTTTAACAATGGTGATACAAGCAAGCTGCTGGGGAATATGGAAACCAACAGTCAGCCGGCAACGATCATTTTTCAAGTCGGATCGCGTCAAATTGCTCGGGCGATTATTGATGATGTTAATAATTTGCAAGCGAAACAGGTGGTCCAATATGCCGTCCCTCGATGATATTTTAAACACCGATGATTTTAAAAATGTGGCGGGGATCAATGATACAACGCTTATTCTGCAGCGCGACGGCTATGATGATGTCCGGCTGGATGAAAATATGGATTTAATCTTTCTTAGCCTTATTCCGGATCCCCCGACACCGCAAAACAACACGAGTGAAGCAATTCCGGACATGGATGGCGCTTATGATGTTGGCGGAACAACTTACGGATCGCGGAATTTGGAAGCGAAGTTTCTGCTCGTCTGCCGGGATAAATATGATCTATCGCTGCTCAAAATGGACCTCATGCGGCTATTCGACAGCAAGAAGCCGTTTAATATCATCGACGAGGACCGGCCGGGGCTCAAATGGTATCATCTTCGGCTATCGGATAAGATCACATTCGAGGATAACGGGTCGAGAGTTTCGGTCTCGACAATTCCGATGATCGCTTACGCGCCATATGCGGTATCCATCGGCACCTCGTTGACGCCATTGACAGCTGATGCCGACGTCTGGCAGGTCGGTCAAAATATCCCTACGACGGTTGATCCCACTTATACGCATAGCGAGGCAGAATTCTCAATATGGAATCTTGGTGATGGACAAATTGATCCGCGCAATGTGGGTGATCTCTATGGAATGGATCTGACAATCACATTCAAGGGTCCGTCGTCCGGGCTGACGATTGAAAATCTAACGAATGGTGACAAATGGCAATATACCGGAACGACGTCCGCATCGGATACAATCACTTTGCAGGGCGTATTTAGCAAAAAGAATGGAGCTTCCATTTTTGGAGACACGAATCACGGTCTGACCCGTTTAGAATCCGGAGAAAATAAGATCAAAATCAGTGGCACATCGGGAATATTTTCAATCACATTCGATATGCCATTTCTTTATTTGTAAGGCGGTGATTCAATGCTTGCTTTTCATCCGATTGGCGGCGACCCTGAACCCTTGACCGGCGTTTATGATTGCACGCGAAAGCGTACAACGGACGGCGATTATTCGCTGTCCTTTTCTATTGATCGGACTGAAACAAACGCCGAGCAATTCGATGCGCTGCAAAACAAAGCAAAAATCGAATGTGAAAATGAATTGTTCGTCATTGACGATGTGCAGCGGGAGCCGCTCGGTGATTCATTTACGAAAACTATCACGGCTAATCATGAGATGTTTGATCGGTTGCAGGCCAACGGAATCAAAACTTCCTACACGGCAACGAAATCAATTAATGATTGGTTAGAGACTATTCTCGCTGGCACCGGTCTTGATTTTGAGGTTATCGGTAATTTTGATTCGCAGGAGTTTGATAATTTTGGCATGACGGATTCACTCACCATGTTCAAAAATGTGATTGAGCAATTCGAATGCGAATATCGCGTTGTCGGGACACATTTAGTGATCGCAAAACTCATTGGCGACGTGACCGATGCACAGTTCCGACATGGGCATAATCTCAAGACATTTTCGGATGAATACGACACAAGTAATGGCGCACTTGTAACCGAAGTCATCGCTTATGGGAAAAATGATGGCAACGGGAACCCAACCATTTCAGTCGATGTCAAATCGGCCAACTTTGATAAATTCGAACGGCCATATATCAAAATTATTCAGGATGAGCGATTTACAGTCGAGAGTTCGCTGCAGGCTTATGCGGAATCACTGCTCAGCGATGGAAATTATAGCGCGAAGGTTGAATATCAGGAACTGGTCCGCAATGGATTGAAGCTCCATAACTTTGACATCGGTGATTACATTTATTGTATTTATGAATTAAGTTCCGGCGTCGGCATTGATTTGCAACCGCGAATCGTGAGCATTGAGGACTATCCGGAAGATCCGACAAAGTCACCGGTGTTAGAACTTGGCAATTTTTTTGCAGATATTACAAGGAATATCATGGGCCTGAATAAAGCTGCAAGCCAGCAGGTAAAATTGACAACTGATACAAAGAAGGCAGCTGAACGGATTGACGCTTTGAGCGCTGAGGCTGTTCGATATGGTGATTCGGAGGGAGAGATCTCATGACAGCGATTCGATCGATAAAAGATAAAGATAATATGATATTTTATCCCCGGACGCACGCTCAAGCAGTGGACGGCCTGGAAGACTATGTTGGCAGTCAAATTCCGGTTACATCTATCAACGGTAAAACCGGAGCCGTACAGCTGACTGCCTCGGACGTTGGAGCCGAAACTCCGCAGGAAATTGATGACAAATTGACGGCCAAACAGGACCTTTTTTTAACTTCTCCGAGCGGAAATAAATTTACATTGGCAGTCGCGGATGATGGGACACTATCCACACTGCCGCATACAGGAGGTTGATTGCTGATGCCACATTATCCTTACCGGCAAATCGGAGTCTCATTAAATAGGAATTTTAGAAATGATCAGAATCAGAATTTAATAGATATTGCTGCAGACATTGCCGATCAAGACGGTAAAGCGTCCCAGATTGATAGCGAGTCAAAACAGCGTGATCAATTAATCAATGGCCGAGTTGACAATCTCGTCATTAATGGAACAGGTGATAGTAACCCGGAGGTTGTGGATGCCAGGGTCGATACGTCTGGAACGACGCATACCGTTCTTAAGGAAAGACTGGATGACGATTACAATAATACTGCTGCACAGTTGGCGGAAAAGGCACAGCTTCAAAATGACGTCCAAAACAAATTTAATCTTAAATATAAAAATTCGCTTGAAAGTACTTGGAGTAGACTTAAGCATATATCTATGGTCCTCGATAGTATTGGACATGGGGCTGGATCTTCTGTTGCTTATGAATATTCATGGGCTGGTATTTTGCGCAAGTTTTTTCAAATTGAGTTCAACACGACGAATCACGGCTATGTCAATTTGTCCCTTCCAGAAGCAACGCAGGGGGTATTCGATGCAGATGTTATAGAAGCAACTCCTACGGGGTCATGGATAGAACACAATCCGGATGGTTCGTATATTGGCGGATTTGCTTATGAGAGCAGTGCAGCAGGAGATAAATTAAGTATTTTTGTTAAAAAATCAAGCCTTATATTACGATTATTTTATGAAGTTGCTGCTGATGGCGGTCAAGTTGATATCCAACTTAATGGAACGACTGTCAAAACAATTGATACTACGCAAGGAACTGTAGCTAAATATAATATGTCAGATGACATTGATGTCAGTCAATATGGCGATTATTATATTTTAGATATAATCAAAAAAGACACCGGAAGGACAGCATTTAGTGGCATTCAGCTCGTTAATGACCCTAATTCAATGATTATGGACAACTACGGAAAAAGCGGACTTGCACTTGCCGATTGTGTTGATGATACATTAAAAAAGGAACTCGATGCGGATATTGCCTTTTTTGGCCTTGGATTTAATGATTGTTATGGTCGAAAAAATATCAGCGGATTTACATCAAAAATTGATATGCTAATTCCATATCTCACTCAGGTAGATGCTCAGCTCATCATACTCGATTTTTTGTGGTGGCAGGATCCAACAGATCCTTATCGTCAGCAATTAAAGCGGCTGGCTGACGGCGTTCCTGGTGCGATATATATTCCGTTCCCAGATATAGTAAAATTTTCCGATCAGCAGACAGCAATCAATATGGGCTTTTTACAAGACAATGCCCACCCAACTCCAAAAGGGCATCAGATGATCGCCGAATATATTGCAAATATACTCGGGATAGGCATCTCATCAAATGAACTTGTCAAAAAAATTCAAAACGACAATGATATTATCTCTGTACGAAATTTAGTTTTAAATTCATCGCAAGTTTATATTGGAAATGCTAATCTAACAGCTGATACAAATGCTGCCTTTCAGCTCGTTACTAGCGTAGCGGCTATCTCGAATGCTATTAAGGGATTAAATATAACGGTAGCCTTTAGTGCTAACATTAATATCAATATGGGTACAGACACTGTATATGGACTAGATATGAAGATTACCTTTTCCGATAGTACAAGCATGTGGGTGAGCCTAAATAATCAGCGGTCAATTAATCAGGGATATGATAAAACCAAAGACTGGCAAAGTGGCGCATTTAAAGGACGAGTTAGCAAAACCTTTTATATTCCCAATAAGACCATTACCGGAATATCAAATACACAATTATTCGTCAGAAATTTGGCCGGTGAATCCAGTGTGTTTTTTGGGGATTTAATCATCTATGTTGGAACAAAAACAGTCGGATATATGCCGGCTCCTGAAGATACAGTTCCTCTAATACCGCGAAATGATTATGGAAATATCCAATCAAATTCAGTTTTTGTTGATTCTACAGATGGAAAAATAAAATTTAAAGATGGTTCAAGTGTAATTCATAATTTGCAAGTTGATTAAGGAGATGTAATTATGGCGTTTCAAATGACGATTACATTACCGAGCGGCATCCAAATTGAAAATGCATATGTGAAGATAACAGATTATAGGGGGACTGGAAACAATGCTTTTATTGATATAAGTGCTTTTAAAGATCAAGCGTCAATGAATAACGGGTATCCACAAATTGAAGGGTATCACAAGTTATATACCTTTACGATGAATATTGGATCAACTGCAGGAGATCTGTTGACTCAAGCATATGCATATCTTAAAACGTTATCAGATTTTAAAGGCGCCACAGATGTTTTAGAGACAGGCCAGACATCATAGTCTATCGGATCTTAATTATTTGCATAGTTAGAATTATCATTTGGAAAGATAATAAAATATGGTAAAAATTGTGGTATTGTTAGAGAGGATATAAATTAATTTTTTTTGAGAGGACTTGAATGCTTCCGTGAAAAAAATTAATAAATTAGCTCTAGTTATTTCGATACCCGCTTTTATTCTTTATAAAGGATCAAGAGAAAGGAATAAGATCGATGAGGATATAAATGCTTGGATAGAGCAAAATTTTCCTGACTGTAAAAATTTATCTGTGTTTCTTAAACTCCATATTTTGTTGTTTGAGGTAAAAGAATTTAGAAATTTGTTTTATATGAGAATCGGAAGAGGAAAAATTCTTAAAAAAATATTGAAAACATTCATATATGCTCCTATGGATTCGCTTTATTTAAACACGGAATCATCCAAAATAGGCGGAGGCCTTTACATCCAGCACGGGTTTTCTACGATAGTCATCGCAAAAAGCATCGGTAAAAATTGCTGGATTAATCAACAAGTGACAATCGGATGGATCGATGGTCGAGGATGCCCAGAGATTGGCAACAATGTCCATATTTATTCAGGAGCTGTTGTTGTAGGAAATATAAAAATCGGTAACAATGTTGTAATTGGAGCCAATACGACAGTTACAAAAGATGTCGCTGACAATTGTACAGTTGTAGGAAGCCATGCGCTAATTATTGAGCGAAATGGAAAAAAGGTAAAAGAATTATTGTAATTTGCGTGGTGGGAGGCATAAAGTTTGGTGAATGACAAGGTCGTTCATTTATTTAAGGAATCAGATCAAAATCGACTCAGCGAAGTAGAAAAAATAAATCTTGTAAATCAGTTATTAAAAGAAAAAGTAATCACTGATAAAGAAGCGGCAAGGATAAGAAAAAGAATACTTTTAAAGTAGTAAGTTACTGTGTAACAAATAGATACTTGACAAAAATATTATATCCGCCAATATTATCTCTAATAGGTATAGATATTGGAGGATAAGTTATGCGACAAATTGATTATCTAGAAATATTTATTAATAAAAATGACGAAAAAATTGGTGCTACTTCACTAAATGTTTTCCATGACAGCGATAAATATTATGAGAATACCTATCTAGACCTTGGTAATCATCTGGTAAAGAGTTTATCTAAACTTGTAGGGAAACCAACATATTTAAAATTTTTTTATATGGATGAAGAAACCGAAAAATCATATTTTAAGCTTACCGAAATTCGTCATTGGACAATTAATGGGAACGAGTTAATGGTGTTAAGAAAGAATCAGGGTGGTTATTTAAAAGACAAAAATTTTTATGAAATTAATGAAAAACATTTTGATTAAATAAAAATGATTTATTAAATAGCCTCCGGGCTCTTTTTATTTTGCACAAAAGGCAGGTAGGGCAATGGATCCAAATTTAATCAAATTTAGTACTATAATATAGAAGGGGAGATGATAATCTATGCAAGATAATGATCTCGAAGACCTCATTTGGAGAAGGGCGAAGTCCTATTATCCTAATTATGCTGATTCGTATATTCAAGGGTTTGTCAATATTTTAAAGCCCGAGATTAAAGACAATCCAAAACTAAAAACCGATCCAGACATTGAGAATTATATTGATAAAAACATAAAAAGGTTTAAGGATGAGTTAAAGAATAGTTAATTAGTAAAGAGCCTTTCGGGGCTCTTTTTTCATACCTCAAAAAAGGAGGATAGCCTTTTCAGATCCATAGGGATCTATTTTTTATACTTAAAAACAATGGCTTTTGAGGTGAAAAAATGAACAAATATGAACTGATTTATCGTTCCCTGGCTGCGGCGATCGGGGCTGTCACGGGCTATCTGTATGGAGGGTGGACGTCACTGATGGGGATCTTGATCGCGTTCGTTGTGATCGATTATGTGTCGGGGGTTTTGGCCGCGGCCTATCTTGGCAAGCTGTCCAGCAAAGTAGGATTTCATGGGATCGCCAAAAAAGTAATGATCTTTTTTATCGTTGCCGTCGCACACTTGTCTGATCAGATTTTTGGATTGGACCATATCGCGATGAATGCAGCGATTTATTTTTACCTGGCGAATGAACTGATCTCCATTATCGAAAATGCGGGCCGGATGGGCTTGCCGGTCCCTAATCAAGTGAAGAACATGGTTGAACTTTTGAATGGAAAGGATGGTTCAAAATGACACAATACAAAGGCATTGACATCGCTTCGATGCAGGGTCATGTTGATTTCAATAAAGTCAAGGCTGCTGGTTATCAATTCGTAATCGTTAAAGCGACAGAGGGCAGTGAGGCAGGATCACATTATATCAATTCGTATTTTAAGCAAAGCATTGTAAACGCCAATGCAGCGGGCCTGACTACGCACACTTATCATTATTTTCGAGGCATTAATGAAGCTGATGCGAGGGCTGAAGCTCAATGGTGCTTAAAAAACATCAAAGGTATTCCGGTAAAAGGCTATATTTTTGCCGATGTTGAGGCTGATGAATTAACTTCGGACAAGGGTGCATTAACCAATTACGTAAACGCATTTTTGGACGAGCTTGCAAAGAACGGTTATACAAAACTCGGTTTGTATTGCAATATCAACTTTTTTAACAACAGACTCAATTTTAATCAACTCAGAGGCGGTAGCCTCTTGTGGATCGCACACCCGGAATCTTCGGCACCTGGTGTTTCCGGCGCCGATGTTTGGCAAAATTCATGGACGGGACGCATTCCAGGCATCAATGGTGACGTCGATACAGATATTGCCTACACGGACAAACTCGTCGTTCCCGGGAATCCAGCTGCAACTGTTCACCAGGCTCCTGATCAGCATCCTGCAACACCGGTAAAAACATCGGAACCGGGCACGTACACAGTACGATCGGGCGATACATTGAGTACGATTGCGGCAAGATTTGGGACAAGCGTCGAAGCTCTGGCAGCCGTCAACGGGATTCATAACGTCAACCTGATTAAGGCCGGCCAGGTACTTAGATTGTCAGGTGCCCAGGCATCTAATTCTGCTGCTTCAGGCACCTACACCGTTCGTCCAGGCGATACGCTGTCCGGAATTGCATCCACTCACGGCACGACCGTCCAACAGCTAGCTAGCATTAACGGAATAAAGGATCCAAATCTGATCCGTGTGGGCCAAGTCCTGAAGCTATCCGGATCTGCAGCAAGTCTCGGCGGCGTGTACGTCGTTAAGAGTGGCGATACACTTTCGGGCATTGCTTCGAAACTTCATACAACAGTATCAGTGCTTGTCAGCAAAAATGGCATTAAAAATCCTAATCTGGTCTATCCAGGTCAGAAAATAAGATATTAAGGGAGACGATCACATGTTTCAGACAATCATTTCATCCGGTCTCACGGACCTCATCAAGCTGGTAGCACTCGCTGCCGGCTCTTTTTTAACAGTTCTTATTAAACATCACGCGGACTTGGCAAAGCTGAGCAAAGTTGAAGCCTTTCTTAGCAGTAAAAGTGCTGCAGCAGAATTGACGAAGAAAGTAGCCAATGAGGTTTCACAGGTTCTTGAATCACCAGCAACAGTGGATAAGGGTACCGAGGTCATTATAGCCTTCGCTCAGAAAAAGGGGATCAAGATCACTCAGGATGAGGTGAAAACGCTGCTGTCGGAGCTGCAGAATGATGGGAAACAGGTTGCCAGTGAAGTGAAATCGGCCACTGTATCAGGTGCAAATCCTGTGCAGGCGCCGGTAAGTCCTGCTCAGAAAGCTTGACATAATGAAAAAGGTCCGCGTGAGCGGGCGTACATAAGAAACAATTATGTTGAACGGATAAACAGAATTAGTTGACTGGATATCCAGCGTGTGTTATATTATAAACACAAGAAGAAAAGTAAAAAGGGGAAAGTAAAAGGGAAAAGTAAAAAGGAGGAAATAGTATATGTTAACCCCATTCGGTAAATTTTGCCGTAAACTGCGTATTGATCGGGGGGAACTCTTGAAAGACATGGCGACTAAACTTAATGTCACATCTGCTTATCTATCCGCTGTTGAAAATGGTAAGAGAAAGATTCCCAATGAATGGGTAGCTAAATTGATCAATAAGTATTCGCTTAAAGAAAAGGAAAGGAGCGATTTACAATTTACATTCGAGGCGTCTCAAACGAACGTTAATATCGACCTTTCGAGAAGCAGTAATTCTAAGAAGAATATTGCATTAGCGTTCGCTCGAAAACTTAACGGCATGGACGATAGCGAATTACAGAGGATCAGCAAGATATTATTTGATGACGATAAGGAGTGAAAAAATGGACGGTCTCTATGTTGCTAAGCCATTATCAAGAAGAAATATTCGGGAAATAGTCATGTTTATTAGGAGATTATTTGATTTAAACAAAGCTGAACCGTTTCCTATAATGAGGTTTCTTGAAAGTTGCATGTCGGAAATTGATGAGAATTTTAATTATGAGATTGTTCCAATTGAACAGATGCCGGATAAATATGCTGTAACATATCCTGAGGAACATTTAATAAAAATAAGGCAGGACGTATATGACCGTGCCTGTGATGGATCCCATCTAGATCGGTTCACCATTGCTCATGAGATCGGGCATTATATATTGCATCAGCCCGCGAAAGTTGCATTTGCACGTAGTATTAATGGAAAAACAAAAATTCCGGCTTTTAAAGAGCCGGAATGGCAAGCAAACACATTTGCCGGTGAATTGCTTGCTCCACCAGATTTAATTAAAGGCATGAGCATCCCTGAAGTATCAATTCATTTCAACGTCTCTCCAAAAGTCGCTGAAATTCAACTCGAACATTTAATTAAATAAGGAGATAATTTAACTTGACGCAGAAAATTATCCCTTGTAGGGGACCAACAAAAAAATAATATGTAGTGAAGTTGCTAAAGTAAAAACACATTTGGATGATGCATTCTTACTTTATCACTACATAAGTCCTTTTGCAAGAAATAAATAGCAAAGGATCGATTAATGATGACCATCTTTACTAAGTTCATTACATTGAGGAATGGAAAGAGAATTTTTGCTAGCCAATATGGTCTTGAAGCATTTTGCATTGAAGTTTCTGAGGAAAAACATCAAGAGTATTTAGAAAAGCAAAGAAAGAAAAAGGAAAAAACAGACGCCGAGAAAAAGAAAAATGTTAAAAAAAACATGAATTTGAAAATTAACAGAAATAAAAAGAGCAAAAAGAACTCATAAGCCATTGTTAAACCACTGCAACTGTGGTATTCAACACCTGCGAATGCAGGTAATTTTTTTATAAAAAACTTTCAAATATGTAGGATCACTATCGATAATTAAAATAATAATGAAATTACAGAGTAGAACATTGAGACCGATTCAAATTGCGGACTTCTTTTCTGTTTATAAAAAATATCCCCACGCCGAAGCACGGGGATTACATAAGGGGATAAAGAATGGACGGGGCAAGGAACAGTATGCACAATATTAGCGGTTAAAATACTCTTTGATCCGTTCGTTTACCATGGTAAGCGAATGGGAGTGGAAATGGGAGTGAAATTGAATAAACATAAGTATTACTCGGCATGAATGAGCATTATATCATTTCACAGAATCGTATAATAACAGGCAATGAATGTCATGAGCTTTAATCGTATTTAAGCGTATCTAGGCCTTCTAAGCCGTGGGTCATGGGTTCGAATCCCTTCTGGGACATAGCGAAAAGCCTTGATATGAAAGGCTTTTTTATTTTGCCCTTTCCCCTTAAAGACGTTTGAGGAGCAAATCGGGAGCAAAAATGAAAAAATATCTGTTTTCTATCCCGCCAGAAAACCGAGTATGCCGGCTGTCTTGATGATCAGCACTTCGTTCAAGCTGACGGCCTCATGAAGAGTTGACTCATATCTATTATTGGTTAACAATTAATTTTACAAACAGGAAAAAATACACAAGAAAGCCCTGCTGCACGTTCCCAAAAGTTAGGAACCAAGGCGGGGGGATTCATCTGACGGGTATACCCTTCAGCGGGTGATTCAACTTCAACCGCTCAACTGGAACTAAGGCTTCAGGATGAATGCCTCATCGCTCAGAATTGAGCTGACCAATCCCGCCCATTGCATTTCTTACAGGCTACCGGGTATAATAAGGACACAGGGAACATAAAATAAAACCGCCAGCGCGTGAACACTGACGGAATGGCAATATCCGCACAGAGCGGAGCAGCGCAATAAGAATTAAACACATTAACATGAATGGTCCGCTTCAATTATCGCCACTGCGAATGGCATATGAAGCGGATTATTTCTTTCTGTCTGACAGCATGAATACCAATACACCGAAAGAAAGCATCAGCGTTAAGGCTTGAAATACTGTCATTGGCGCCACCCCCTTTCACAAGGGCGTCGCTGTCCGCTCATATGCATCTATTGCCTGTTCTGATTATAGCATGTCATGCCTCAGATTTGACCCATAAACCAGGTCGATCAAACCGGCCTGGCTAACTCTTTTCATTACAGGAAATATAAAAAAAGCAGAAACGAATGTGCTGAACTCTATTCAGCCTTTGGTAACATTGTTTGAACAGACCGTCCTGCTCTATTTTGCTGCTGCTGTATTACAGCTTAGGAAGGATACAGGGATTAATACGCTGCGATGGCCGGGAAACACGCTAACATTGAATAGCCGGAGGCTATTGGCTAAAAGAATGAGAGTGATGCAGGCTTTTGGACTGAAATTAACGTTTGCCTGCCTATTTTATTTTCAAATACGAGAAATCGATCGTTCACACCGGAATATAGGGGTGGGGGCTATTGATTTTTTTGTTCTATAATCCGACGTTAGAAGATGCCGATCCTGACCACGCATTTGCAAAAGATTCTGCTAGGGCTCCGTCGGATACGGGTCCCAGCCTTGTAATCAGCTCGTGCTGCAGCAGATCCAACGGCAATGAGATGATCCGGGGCATCAGCTTTTCAAGGATGATTTCTCCGCGAAGTTCCGCGTTTTTCAAAATCGCTGCCATAGCTGCTATTTGTTTGCTCTCTGATTTCCGCTCGTTTATTTTCGGCATGGATGCGATGATCCTGCGCCGCACCGCCGGTTCCATAATTAGCCCCCTGATCGTCTCCGAGCCGATTGTTTTCAGCGGTGCGACACGCGCATACAGATAGGCATACACATCATCGCGCAGGTTCCTGGTATTGGGGATCTCATTTGTAATCTTTGGAAAATAATATTTGCGCAGGGCGGCCATCACAAGCTCAGACTTATCGGGCCAGCGGCGATAAAGGACGGATTTATTTGTCCTCGCCCGCGTTGCGACGCTCTCCATCGTCATTTGCGTATAGCCGGTTTTGGAGAGTTCCTCCCACACGGCCTGCAGGATCGCCTCTTCCAGAACTTGTCCGCGGCGGTGCTTCCCTTTCTTTTGCTCGTCCATCTTTTATTCCCCCTCAACAATTAAATTAAAGGGATCTCTATCGTAAAAATTATAAAAACTGAAAGTTTCTTATTGACAAAAATCTGTATTTATCATATCATGGCCCTATAAGAAACTAAAAGTTTTCTATTGCAAAAGGGATTTTCATGAGTACAGAAAGTGTAAAATCGGCGGAAGAAAACTTAATCCGGCCGTACTCAGGACCGCCGTTATTCTGTCCGCAGGTGCGCTGCCGACGAGGGCCAATGTGGCCATCCATACCATTGTGTCCGATATGAAAGCGGGATTTCTGTCCAAATATAAAAACACGAAGGGATTGTTATTTAATGGAGAAGCTGAGCAGCGGCAGAGATGCCGTGATCCAACTGGATCACCTCACGAAAACATTTGGCAAACACATGCTGTCAGCAATGTTTCATTAGAGAATGCGAGAACGGCGACCCTCGTCGCGTCGTTTATAACTCTGATGTTTCTCTCCGGCGTGATTATCCCGATCAGCCATTCCAGCGGCGTGCTGCTCGCTTTAAGCCGCATCATGCCGATGACCTGCTGCCTCGACCTCACGCGCGCCGTCGTCTATGCCGGGACGCCGGAATACCATAGCGTCGTATTGTTTCATCCATTGGCAGATCTGGTTGTTATCATCACCTTGACAGCAATCTTCCTGGGCCTGGGGACTTATCTTTTCGCCTGCTCGGAAAGCCATAGGTAGCCTTTGCTTTCCCAGATCATGCATTTGTGAAAGATCCCGCTATGGCTGTGTTGCCATGTATTAGCCCAGAAATGCGGCGACAGTACTCTGACCCCAACCAAGCCTTGATCGTCTGCGCGCCGATTGCTTTCATCGGTTCAACATGCACACGAAGTTAGGCCTGTACATCTTTGCGCCAATCGCCGGTTTCAGCGATAAATGTACCTCTGTCGTAGAAATGAAAATAGAAAACATCGCGTTTCCTATTGACAAAAATTTATATTTATTATATCATCGTTTAATAAGAAACATAAGTTTCTTATTAAAATAAACTATAAAAGGAGTTTTCCCATGAATGCAGAAAATGTAAAACCGGCGAAAGAAAAACTCGATCCGGTCGTGCTCAGGGTTGCCATCATTCTGGTCGTAGGTGCACTTGCGCCACTGTTCGATACAACGATGGTCAATGTAGCGATTCATACCATTGCAACCGATATGAAGGCAGCCATTTCTACCGTGCAGTGGATCACAACCGGATTCGTTCTGGCCATGGGACTGACCGTCCCAATTTCAGGCTGGGCCGCCAAACGATTCGGATGCAAACGATCCTATATCTTTTCCCTGGTGATCTTCTTGGCCGGATCCGTGCTCGCCCTGCTTTCCTGGAATATCCAGAGCTTAATCTGTTTTGCCGTTATCCAGGGAATCGGTGCGGGACTCCTGATGCCGGTACTGCAAACGGAGCTTGTACAGCTTTCCGGCGGCCGCAAGCTCGGGCAGATCATGTCGATCGTCAGCATTCCTGCTCTTCTGGGGCCGATTCTTGGCCCGGTGTTAGGAGGAATTATCGTCAATGGCTTAAGCTGGCGCGCGATTTTCTTTGTCAATATTCCGATCTGCGTCGCAGCGATCCCATTAGCCTTGTGGGGAATACCGGCCGACAAGCACGTGGAAAAGAAAGCGTCTCTCGATGTGATCGGCATGCTTCTGCTTTCTCCCGCGTTCGCCCTTCTGATCTATGGCATTGCGCAGGTCGCCACGCACGGGGGCATAAGCAGCAGCGCGGTTTATATTCCGCTTATCCTCGGCATCGTTTTGATGGCGTCATATGTCGTCTATGCGCTGAAGACGAGACGGGAACCGGCTCTGAATGTGCGGCTGTTCCAATCTGCCAATTTTTCCGCTTCCAATATCCTGCTGATCCTGTGCGGGATCATCACGAACGGGGCCATGCTGATGCTGCCGCTCTATTATCAGGAGGTGCGCGGGGCCAGCGCCCTGTATGCCGGATTGTGGCTGCTTCCGCAAGGAATCGGGATGCTGCTCACCAGAAGCTGGGCCGGAAAAGCGGCCGACCGCAGCGGTTCGCGTACCATCGTGCTGCTCAGCCTCGCGGGTATTGCAGTGGGTACGCTGCCGTTTGCTTTTGCGGGAACGGCTACGAATTATATCCTTTTAGCTGTCGCCCTGCTGATCAGAGGGGCGGGGCTCGGCGGCTTGCTGATTGCCATCATGGTGTCCGCTTATATCGGACTCCCGAGAGAGCAGATCCCCCACGCGAGCATCGCCACGAGGATTTTTCAGACCATCGGCGGAGCTTTCGGGTCTGCTATTCTCGCGACCGTCGCCGAACATCAGATGGCAGGCCATGCGGATACCGATCTCCATGCGGTTTCCAATGCGTTCGACGTCTCGTTCTGGTGGGCGATCGGCTTCGCTGCAGTAGCGGCGATCCCCACGCTGTTTTTAGCCATGCACAAAAAATCAGGGACGAAAACGGCGCCGCAGAAAGGATGACGTGGAAATTCTTCATCTGAACCGAAAATGCCGCAGCGGTGAAAGGAAGTGAGGCATATATTTTAAGCGATAAAATCTGTGCTTTAATGAAAAAAATAGTATGACGAAGTCAAATCTTAAAAAGCCCTGAGTCTTTCGCGCGTGTTTTCATACAAAATGTGTATTTCTTAAAAGAGGAGCTGTATCCATATGTCTAACGTTCTTTTTGTCATACAGCCTTATAATGGGCATGTTAATCCGACAATAGGCTTAGTTGATGAATTGGTAGGGCAAGGGGAACAGGTGGCTTATTTTTGCTCTGAAGAATATAGAACAAGGATAGAAGGAGCAGGCGCCACGTTTAGAAGCTATGGTGAAACCGAATTCTATCCAAGAAATTTTCGTAATGCCTCTAAGGGATTGGGTGCGGCACTATTAAATGATTCTCCGCGGAGTCATAACGTACGTTCAATGCAGCCCGCCTTGAATGTGTTTCCGAGTGATCTGTCAGAAAATAAAATCATGAGAAAATCCCTGGTAAATTATATTGATCAAATGCTTAAATTAAATGAAGAAACAATACCAATTATCATGAAACAAATCGAAGATGAAAAGTTTGATTATATGATAGTAAGTCCTCAATTTCCGCTGGGGAAATTGATCTCTTTAATACTGGGAATCCCCACGATCTCTTCTTTTGCAGCAATTGTTTCAATAAGTCAGCGGCTGAAAAAAATCGCACTTGGAGATCAATTGAGGGAATTATTCAGTGATGTATACAGCGGGTTTGCAGATAGACTGTACAGGAATTATCATGTAAAAGCGCCCGCCAATATATTTGATTTGTTTGGCATCAAAAGTGATTTAAACATCGCATATACGTCAAAAGATTTTATTCCTCATCCTGAAAATTACGATAATAGTTTTATATTTATTGGCCCGTCAATTTACGACAGGAAAGAGAAGGTCGATTTTCCGTTTGAAAAATTAGCGGATGAAAAAGTGGTATATATCTCATTAGGTACGGTATATAATGGCACGGACCGTAAACTTTACGATATATTTTTCAAGACATTTGCTGATACCGATGTTGTCGTAGTTATGACCGCATATAATATGGACATTTCAAAGTTTAATATCCCGAAGAATTTCATAGTTAGAAATTATGTTCCTCAATCAAAAATTTTAAAATATACGGCTGTTGCTATAACCCATGCTGGAATGAACAGTATGAGCGACCTGATATATAACGGCATACCGTTTGTTGCAATACCAATCGGAGCAGATCAGCCATATCAGGCAGCAAGGGTGTCAGAACTTGGAGCCGCGATCTCTCTTGATAAGGATAAGGTCACACCGGAAACATTGAGAGATGCTGTTGAGAAAGTTCAGGCAGATCCAAGCTATCTGGAGAATATCAAAAAAATAAGTCATTCGTTTAAGAAGGCTGGCGGATACAAATATGCAGTAAAAGAAATATTCGCATTTAAGGAAAGAAGGGGGATAGATTGTTAGCATTATTCTTCTGGAAGCAGCAGCATGTAGAGTAGAAACAGCCAAACGTGGTGAGCGGCACCGAAAAGTGATAAGACGGCCCCGATTTGACAGCTGCGACTTGAGCCCCAACTAAACAGTGAGATACAGCCCCGGGCGCGTGCCGGCCGATCCGCTTGGGCCATCTCCTTTTTGATTGCCTGATTTGATAACTGATCATCGCTTCTCAGTCCCGGACTGTTGACACACTCACACGATCCGCGATGGCACACACGGATCGTGTAGGGCAATACTCGTTCATATAGAGAAAGGGTCTGGAAATAGGAGAATTCTTCTGCTGTTTTCAGGCCCTCTTCGCATTGCCCTGACCCTGTCTCCGGATTTTCTCCATTGCTTTTTCCAGGGATACAATTTAAAGTCACTATTGACGATTCCTGTAATTTTGCTAAGCTTAGACTGTATCCTGAATCTAATGGAGAAGAGACTCATGTTGAAAACCGCTGTACTGCTTGTTAATCTGGGAACCCCCGGCGCGCCGACGCCTGCTGCCGTTCGCAGATATTTGTCTGAATTCTTGAGCGACCGCCGCGTCATTGATCTGCCCCGCTGGAAATGGCTGCCGATTCTGCACGGGATTATTCTGCGCGTCCGGCCCCGAAAAACGGCGGCTCTTTATCGTCAGATTTGGACAAGCGAAGGTTCGCCGCTTCTGATGAACTGCCTGATACAGCGAAGCGGTTTGCAAAAAAGACTGGCAGCGGACAAAATAAAAGTCGCTCTGGGAATGAGTTACGGATCGCCCGCTCTCCGGGGCGAACTCGAACAACTGCACCGATGGGGCGTCCGCCATCTTATTATTCTGCCGCTTTATCCGCAATATTCTTCGACAACTGTTGCATCCGTATGGGATGGCTGCGCAAACGTCCTTGCCGGATGGCCGGATCTGCCGGAATTAAGTTTTATTACCAATTACGCGACGCATCCGCTGTATATCGAAGCATTGACAGAACGCATTCAGACGGAAATCAGGCAAAACGGCAAGCCGGACTGCCTGATTCTCTCCTATCACGGGATCCCGCAGCAATATGCCGATTCAGGCGATCCCTATGCACAGCACTGCCTGGCGACGACCGGCGCGCTTCAGAAAAGATTATCTGACCTGAAAATCATACAAAGCTACCAGTCGCGGTTCGGTCATGAAAAATGGCTGGAACCGGATACACTGGAGACCGTCACTTCGCTTGCTCATCAGGGCATCCGGCATCTTGCGGTTATGGCTCCCGGGTTCACTTCGGATTGCGTGGAAACGCTGTATGAACTGGCGATTGAGAATGCGGCTGCATTCAAAAAAGCCGGCGGTGAATCTTTCCACTATATCCCGGCGCTCAACGACAGCAGCACGTTTACCGCCTGCCTGGAGAAATTAGTTCGAAGCAGAATTCATTCGGACGTCTGACAAACCACTGCATGTGGGACGGGATTTATTTTTTCTGCATTTATAGCGTAAAAATTCATCGAAATGTTCGACCGTTCACGGGAAAATTTATCTATTATATGCATCATTCTCAAGAACAATAAATAAGTCAGAACGCATTAACGGCTAAAAAGAAAATTCCTGATCCATGAGTGTTATTTTTGAGCTTAGCCGTTCCGGTTGAATAAAACAAGGGAGCACCCATCATTGTATAAATTATAAGGAAATACAACATCTGATGCCCCGGTTACAGGCAACAATCCATACGTTATTGTCATATCAGTAGCGGAAACCGACCAGCTTAACACCCATTAAGCTGACCATAAATTCCGGTGTATGATTTTTACTCGCTGCAATAGTTTTCTCCAGAGAGCGTATCTTTGTCATACGGATGGCCGATGACAAAGATACAAGTTTTCATTTTGCTTTTTTTAGACTGATAATGTCAGCTTCCTGTTCAAGCGATCGTGTTGCCAACATCTGTAATATTTTGTCCTGCTTGGCCTGACCAACAACAAGCGCATGCTGATCGGTTTTTATCTGTGCAATGTCTACCGAGTTTTTGGCGACCTGTTCGTAGACCGCATTGAGCTTTTGCTCGTGCCGATCCAGTTTTTTGTCATACTGATCTAAGTGTTCTTTTGTCTCTGAGCGAAAGTCGGATAATTCTTTTCTCAGGCCATGCAATTCTTCCACAATCTGTTTTAATAATTCATCAGCCATAGATTTCATCCCCATAAATGAATTTTACTTCTTTTTCCTCCTTCGTTCGTCTTGTTCTGTCGGCTTAAGAAATCTAAGCAGATTCCTTCTTGCCTCTTCAAGGTTTCCGCGATATTACTTATAGGCGATCATGAAGTCCGGATCTTTCGCCGGTTCCTCAATATCCTTGCTATTACTAGCCTTGCTTGGAATACCTGTCCTGCCGAAAATATAATCGAAAGAAGCATTGAAAAATCAGCCATATTTCTCAAGACTTGATAGTCAGATTCTGTTTAACTTAATTTGTATCATGCATTAGCTGAACGATTGATTTTTAGTCTGTCAGCCCAATCCTGCTGCGACAAATTTCTTGATTCTCTTAAACTTCCCGGCTGTTTGCCATAATCTAAATTTATTATAAGTGAAGAGTTTGCACATATAAGTAATTGTGTAAAAAATAAACGAAACCTATTAGCTGTGCAGAAGATGCACCGTATAATAATCAGCGTAGAAATTGTGCCGGGAGGAGATTCAATGAGCGATATTCTGAAAGAGAGACGGAGTTGCGGTAATCATGATAACTTATGAATTTAGAGATACTGTTGCTTTGTATTTTGGGGATGTTCTTCCCCAACAAATGTATTTTGCAGTGACCGGTTCTAAAATGGTCACAGATTTGGAATACAATCTTACGATGGAAAAGGCCGCAGAAGCACGATCTGGACACACGAAACAGAAAGCGATAAAAAGAGTGCTCAGAAAAAGGGCACTCTAAGGACGAGAAATACTTTTTAATAGGTTTCGCGCGAAGGCATTTTAGCTGAGCTCCACGATTCGACAGTCCTTTTGGCGTGATTATAGGTGTATCCCATACCCATGAGGTAAGCGATGGCCATCGTTTTATGCATAGAAGGCATCAGCGGTCTGAGTGCGGACATCACTTTTTCCTTCAGGTTTTTTGTACTCATTGATGGATTGGTGTTAATACCCGGATTAGGATTTACAGGATTTACAGGATTTACATTGAGATTAGGGTACATATTCATGGGCATGGGCGCACCCGTCGGATTTGTAAAATTGGGATTTTGATTCGGCCGGTAAGGATCGTAAAAATTATCGTTCATCAAGATTACCACTCCTCATTTATTTTGCCAACACAGACACTGTATGTAGTCATTTGCCTTTGATTAACGGCTAACGCCTAAAGGACGAGATATTCACACAAGAAGCCGTGACGGTTGGGAAAAAAAGAGATTTTGAGTGATGAAAAAGACATTCTGAACGGGGTGCCTTTGGCATGAAGGCAATGAATTAGGGCCTACGGCGGAATGGGAGATAAATGCTGGAGTGGGGCAATAATAATCAGCGGAATGAACCGGACGACGAGTTATGCAAAACCATTTCCGCATCTATAACTGCCAACCGGAATGCTCAGGGCGACATTCCTTCTGTCATCCAAGACGGTAAAAGCCGTATCCGCTGATCGGGTAAATGTTGTAATAATGATTGAACAGGCAGCCGGACGAAGGAGAAAAATGATGGATCCTTTTGAGACCTTTGATACGGGCGGACTGAAACGAAAGCTACTGATGATTGATTGAAGCGGAAGTCAGATCACCTGAAGTTGTGAACAGTTTTGTCCGATGATTCGTGGTACGGCAAAACATCGCTTAAATAAGGCTCTCAGCCTGACGAACAAGCGGATTTATCGATTCTTTATCAGTGAAATCAATCTTTTTCCCGTAGGTCTCCAAAAACAGAGAGGTTTCAGGAGATGTATGGGCAGATTTTTTTACTTTGTTTTTTAAGGCAAACATCATGATTCGGTGGAGAAAATTCAGCTTCTTATAATCGATAGCACCGCGCAGGTGGAAAAAGGATATTGATTTTTGAAGCGCGCCGTTAAAATTTTTATTAATGATGCTTTGATAATTAGTTGTTTTCGGATTGGATAAACCTACTGTAAACACAATTAACTTTGTATCCGGTAAGTCAGAGAAATAGGTCGAAATTTGTTTTGAACCCATGATTCCGCTCGCATATATGGCACCTCCGAAGATTATCGTCGAGTATTTTCTTAAAACCTGAGCATTTACATCTGACAGCTTATAAAGGTCGGAATGAAGCGCTTCAGAGATCCATTGTGCATATCTCTGAGTTGCACCGTATTGTGTTTGATAAACAACGGCGACATGGCTCATGATGTTCATTCTCCTTTCATTTGTTAAAAAAGCTCAGATTCCTCCCGAGCTATAGTTATGATAATATTTTACCATACGGAGAGATCGCGATGCGATAAAAAATATAACGGTTAATCCGTTCGCCGTGAGTAAACAGCAATATGAAAGTGATTGGTAATGGGAAAGTGAAAAGTGGGAGGAGAAGCGTTTGGATAATCAGGATCTTGATCCCTTTCGGAATATTTGCGATTGCCAGGTATTATTGGCTTTAAATCCCCTATCAAATATTATATACATACGATCCTTTTGCGTTGAAAAGTAAAATGTATGTTTTGATAGGAATGAAGAGAATGAGATGTAATAAGGTGCCCCGACTGACGGGCACCTTATTGCATAATGCCCCATGGCCTGCGATCCATGACCGCATAAATTCTTCAGTTTTGGCTCATGTCCGATTAGTCATTGGGGCGGAATTTAAGAAACAGTGTCAAAAACGAATCCGGGTTAATAAATTGCGGGCATAAGACGCTCCGGGGAAAATTTTGCCGATGATTAACTTTTCGTACCTGTACATTATTTCCTGTTTCGGATAGGTTTCAGTTCTGAAATCAGGTACGTTTTAAAGTCCCGGGTTGCTGCTGAAAGATAACGATCTTTAACCCAGGAAAGCCAGATTGTCCGTCGGCAGACAGGATTGCTGATGTGAAGTCTCTCCAGAGACTCTGTGTTGGGCCCGTTCCACCAATATTCGGGAATAAACGCATTTCCAAGCCCCGCTTTCACAAGGCTGCATATGACTTCGGCAGTATTGCTTTCAAAGGCAATATTGGGGCTGAATCCGGCCTGCCGACAAAATTCGTTTGTTATTTCGCGAAGTCCGCATTCCGAAGTTAAGTGAATAAACGGTTCATTTGCAACCTCCGCCAGTTGAATTCCGCTTCTTCCGCTTAGACGATGTCCCGGAGGCAGGGCTAAAAAAATCTCTTCGTCTATCAGGGGTTCACAGTGTATTTTAGTCTGTTGAATCGGTAAAGAAGACAGGCACAGGTCAATAGTGCCATCCAAAAGCTGCTCCTGAATTTCCGATTGCTGAGTCATCTGATAAAGCCGAAATTTGACACGTGGATGCTGAGCTAAATAGTGTTCAAATAATTTTGGAAGCATTCGGGAGGTCGTGGCACCGATAATCACACGGCCTTCTTCGATACCTGCAATATCCTTCGCTTCGCGCAATCCCTGTTCTAATTCCGTGAAACTTTGCCGGATGCGTTCTGAAAAACGTCTTCCGGATCGATTAAGACGGAATCTTTTTCTCCCGTACCGTTCGAACAGAGGAACGCCGACCTCTTCTTCGAGGCGGGACATCATCTTGCTCAGAGAGGACTGGGCAACATGCAGTTCCTCTGCAGCCCGTGTCATATTTTCCAAACGTGCAACCACTTGAAAATATTCCAATTGCCGTAATTGCATGGCTATTCACCTTCCTTAACATGGCATTGAGGCCATAATAACATGAAAAATTATATATTATTAATCATAATCAATCAATAATATAATATAAAAATGACTTATATTAAATTGTAAGCAGGTTACTCAGTTGAATCAAAAAAGGAGAAAAGCATAATGGAGAGACCGGGTCTGTTAAACAAAGATTTTCTGATTGATACGATCGCAAATTTCTTTATTTATATTGTCTTTTATCTGCTGCTGGTTATCATTGCGCCTTATGCAATGGATACTCTGCACGCGACGCCGAGCGAGGCCGGGCTTGCATCCAGCATATTTATCGTTGGATCGCTGATCGCACGAATCTTTACGGGGCGATTGATCGAGCGGGTCGGGCGCGGAAAGATCCTTTTTATCGGGCTGATTTTTTTCCTTCTGACGACTCTTTTATATTTCGGAGTCACCAGCCTCGCGTTTCTGTATTTTGTGCGAATATTGCATGGGATTGGATTCGGTATTTCTGCCACCTCCGCGCAGACTTTTATTGCCGATATTGTGCCAAAGGAACGCCGCGGGGAGGGCATCGGGTACTTTATTGCATTTAGTTCTACAATCGCCTCGGCGATCGGACCTCTTGCAGGAATGTATCTTAATCAGCGGGGCCATTTCAACATGATTATTGTTATCTGCTTCTTAGTGATTGCCATCAGCGGGATTGCCATGCTTTTTCTGAAAATACCTGAAGTCAATGTAAGCCGGGAACAACTGGCAGACATGAGAAAATTCAAGTTAGGCAACTTTTTTGAGATCAAAGCCTTTCCTATCTCAGGTATTAGTCTGTTTGTCGGCATCTGCTATGCAAGTATCGTCAGCTTTATCGATCCATTTGCACGGCAATCCGGCCTGGCTGCCGCAGGCAATTTCTTTTTTGCGGTCTATGCCATTTTTCTCCTGCTTTCCAGACCGGCCGCCGGGAAACTCTTTGACCAAAGAGGAGAAAATTCAGTGATGTATCCGTGCTTTATTCTGTTTGCCATCGGACTTTCGATTATCAGTCTGGCTCACCAGAGTGCAGTTCTTCTGCTTGCAGCTGCCTTTGTCGGGTGCGGTTTCGGAACTTTTCTCTCAAGTGCCCAGACGATCGCAGTAAAAGTTGCGCTGCCGCACCGAACTGGCGTTGCAACGTCGACTTTTTACAGCATTCTTGAAGGAGGCATGGGAATCGGTCCCTATTTTCTTGGCCTGTTAGTGCCGTCGATCGGATATAGAGGTTTATATATATGTATGGCTCTGGTCGTCCTTGCCTGCATCGTTCCCTATTTTTTCTTATACGGAAAATCTCCTGAAAAGGCGGATCTGCATAGTTAGGATCGGTAACGCCTGCTGGAGCAGAATCATCTCTGCGGTGGGCATCTTCTGATTGGCCGTTTTCCGGTATTATTGCCGGCAGCCGGTACGCCGCAAAGAGATCGGAACACATTCTGTAAAGAAACCGGCCGGACGACGCTTGGTCATGAACTTATTGATCCGCTGCACGAAACGGTCACCGGGACAAAGCTGAAAGACCACGGGTACGAGGTGTGGACAGCCGCTGCGGATGCTTCTTGTTTTCAGATCCCACCCTATATGGGTGGATAGCCGGCGTCTGCTTCTTCCCTGTTGGAACTCCGGCAAGGAAAAACCGTTTTCCGCCAGTGGGCTGCATTTATTGGTTAAGGTTCAAATGGCATCCATCCGGCTGTCATCCATGCCAGGTGCACAGCAAAACCGGCACTTTCTTATGGAGTGCCGGGATTACTTAGATGCATTCAAACATCAATCACAAGTTTTCCAATCATGCGGTTCGTTTCAACAATTTGATGCGCCAAACGAACCGTCGCTGCATTGATACCCTTCAGTTGTTTATTAAGCGTGGGGCGGAGCACTCCCTGTCCGACCAGCTGTGCCGCCGCCTCCAGTAATTTATGCTGTCTGATGCGATCCGGAGTTTGACAGACAGGTCGAGTAAACATAAATTCCCATGAGAACGAAACGCTCTTGCTTTTTAATAATCCTAAATCGAGAGGGTGCTCATTTTCAACAATGGACACGATATGGCCCTGCGGTTTAATTGTTTGGGCCATATTCACCCAATGAAGATCTGTCGAATGCAGACACAGAATATAGTCAACGCCATCCGCAAATCCTGCTGTTTGAAGCTGGGGAAGAAATTCATGATGATGATTGATGGTGAATTCAGCGCCGTGTGCTTTAGCCCACGTTGCCGTCTCAGGCCGAGATGCAGTGCCGATCACCGTCAGTCCGAAGTACTTCGCAAGCTGAGTCGCAACCGAGCCGACCCCTCCGGCCGCATTAATAATCAAGATGGACTTGCCCTGATTGGCATCTTTTTCCGGCGTGATTCCGGCCCGGTCAGCCATCGCTTCCCATGCAGTGATTGTTGTCAAAGGCAGGGCGGCCGCCTCAGAAAAGCCAAGCTGTTCAGGCATATGTCCAGCAATTTTTTCTTCCACCAGCTGATAGTCTGCACAGCTGCCCGGGCGATCGAGTGTGCCGGCGTAATAAACTTTATCTCCGGGCTTGAATAATGTCACAGCATCACCCACTGCTTCAACGATACCGGCCGCATCATATCCGGGAATCTTTGGCATCGTCTCTACCTGACGCTTTGTCATTCTTACTTTCGTATCGACAGGATTAATAGAAATGGCCTTAATCTGTACGAGCAAATCGTGTCCTTTTGCCACCGGTTTAGACACAGTCACATCCACTAAGCTCTCCGGATCGCTGGCCGGCAGATTTTTATAGAAACCAACCGCATTCATTCTTGTCATCGTACCCGCTCCTTTTCTCATCCTCTCTATCCACACCCACTTTAATATAAGGAGCATATAATTGTAAGTACGCACATTATTGTGCTATAGTATTAAAAAATATACTGTTAATGGAGAACACACTTTGAAAAAGTATGAAAAGGATTTTGACAGCTATATGGATTTTTTGGACCGCGCCTGTCCCGTTGAAGTGACCCTATCGGTCATCGGAGGAAAATGGAAGGGCGTCATCCTTTATCATTTGCAGAGTAAGCCGCTCCGTTTCAATGAACTCAGACGTTTGATTCCCGATGTAACACAGCGAATGCTTACGCTTCAATTAAGAGAATTGGAAGAAGACGGCGTCATTCATCGTGAAGTATATCCTGTTGTTCCACCGAAAGTCGAATACTCTCTGACCGATTTCGGCAGTACACTATCTCCGGTCATTTTATCCATACGCCAATGGGGCAAGCGTCATCAGGATGAAATTCGCACTATAAAAAGTAAACAGTTCAGTAAATAAGCAAAGCAGCCGTTCAAGCCGGTCAAAAATGGACAAGGTGATTTGAAAGCGCGGCCGCCGGATGATGATTCTGACCGTTATCAATAAGTATAGTAAAAGCGGGAAAATTTTTTGACCGAAAATGCGGGCTGGCAGCCTTATATAGTCAGGCAGATCTTCGATTCGCTGCTGGATGATGACAGATCTACCTGATCGCGCTTTTGGTCTGTCCGTGCTTCATAAAGAAGCTCCGAAAAACTGCCAACTATTTGTTCATAGGTCTTTCCTGAATAAAACATCCCTGCGCCGAAACGCAGGGATGTATTGAAAATAAGGCTGGCTGCGTCAGCCTGTCATAACAGAGTTTCTGCAAATTATCTCCATTCTGCTCCCCATAATTTCATCGCACGTATAATGGGCTTTAAGCTCTTTCCTTTTTCGGTCAGCGCATATTCAACCGTGGGGGGAATGGTTGCATAGGCCGTCCTTGTAATCACTTGCTGATTTTCCAGTTGTTTTAAACGCAAGGACAGCGTTTTTGGACTGACTCCTTCAAGAGACTTTCTTAGCTCCCCGAATCGTTTAACCCCATCGAAGAGATTCTTGATGATCAGAAAAGTCCACTTCCCGTCAAGAACCTCAAGTGTTTTCTCAATCGAGCATTCCACGTCAGGCGGACATTCCGCTTCAACGTCATTCACTATTTTTTCAGATTCCACAATCACTGAACCTCCCAGTATGATTTAAGAGTTTCTTTAGTGTAACTATATGACATATATGTAACTACTTCAAGTAGTATATCAATAATGTTACAATAATACTGCTTTGCAAGGACGGCTAATATTGAAAGGTGATGAAGAAATGACGCGTTTCGATTATTTTATCCCGTCTAAAATCCTGTTTGGGGCGGGAAAGCTGGCAGAACTGTCGCGGATAGAATTGCCCGGTCACAAGGCATTGATTGTTATTTCAAAGGGAAAATCGATGCGCAAGTACGGCTATCTTGAAAAGGTTATTTCACTGTTAAAAGCCAATCATGTTGAAAGTGCCGTTTTTGATAAGATTCTTCCTAATCCGATTAAATCACATGTTATGGAAGGGGCGGCTCTGGCAAAAGAAGAGCACTGCGATTTCGTTATTGGCCTTGGCGGAGGGAGCAGCATTGATTCAGCAAAGAGTATAGCAGTCATGGCTAAAAATCCCGGCGACTATTGGGATTATGTGACCGGCGGATCGGGCAGGGGGAAACCGGTTAAACGGGGAGTGCTGCCGATTGTTGCGATTACAACGACAGCGGGAACCGGAACCGAAGCCGATCCCTGGACAGTGATAACAAACGAAGAGACGAATGAAAAAATAGGATTCGGCATTCCGGACACTTTTCCAACATTGTCTATCGTCGATCCTGAATTGATGGTTTCTGTTCCCCCAAAGCTGACAGCTTATCAGGGATTTGATGCACTCTTTCATGCGGCGGAAGGCTATATTGCCACGATTGCTAATCCAGTCAGCGACTTATTTGCTTTAAAAAGCATTGAGTTAATTTTCGGCAACCTTGCTCAGGCGGTTAATCAAGGAGATAATATTGAGGCCAGGACTCAAATTGCGCTGGCGAATACACTTTCCGGATATGTAGAGTCTTTATCCAGCTGCACGTCCGAACATTCTATGGAACACGCCCTCAGTGCTTTTCACCCTGAGCTGCCCCACGGAGCCGGGCTGATCATGTTATCTGAGTCATTTCACACTTTCTTTGCTGAAAAAGTGCCCGATCGTTATACGACGATGGCAAAAGCTGCCGGAGCCGACCTGAATGCGTATTCAGAGAACGAGCGGCCGATGGCTTTTGTGCAGGCCTTAAAAAATCTTCAGAAGAGCTGCGGTGTGGATCAGCTTAAAATGTCGGACTATGGCATTCTTAAAGACGAAATACCTGAATTGGTTAAAAATTCCAAGGCAACAATGGGAGGCCTGTTTGAAATGGACCGTTATCAATTATCGGACGAACAGACAGCTGCCATCATCAGTGGGGCTTACAGGTGATCTTTTTAAGATTTATGCGGAAATACTGGACAGCGGCCCTTAAAATGCTGCCGGGTTGACGGCTTCCGCATTTTGCCGGAATACATTAAGTTAGTTATTTGTGAGCTAAGACAATGATTGTGAGGAGGAAAAATGATTATGAAACAAAGAACGATTGGATCGGATAAGAGACAGGTTTCGGCGGTTGTTCAAGGCTGCATGCGCATCAAGGATCTGTCTGAAGAAGCAGTGGAACGCTTGATTGACACGGATATCGAAAATGGAATCAATTTTTTCGATCATGCGGATTGTTACAGTCAGGGTGTTTGTGAAGAATTATTCGGACAAGTGCTGGGAAAACGTAAAGATTTGCGCGATAAGATTGTCTTGCAGACCAAGTGCGGCATTATCCACGGACCGGAATATACGTATTATGATTTTTCAAAGGATCATCTGCTGGAAACCGTTAATGCCAGTCTAAAACGGCTGCAGACCGATCATCTCGATTATTTGCTGCTGCATCGTCCGGATGCGTTAATGGAACCGGAGGAAGTCGCTGAAGCATTTGATCGGCTGCATCAGGAAGGCAAGGTGCTGCATTTCGGTGTCAGCAACCAGAATCCGTCACAGATCGAGCTGCTGAAAAAGGCCGTTAAGCAGCCTCTGGAAATCAATCAATTACAATTCAGCATCATGTTCACCGGAATGGTCGATCAGGGAATTAACGTCAATATGACGGCTGCTGCGTCTTCCGATCGCGATGGCGGCATTCTTAACTACAGCCGGCTGCACGATATGAAGATTCAAGCCTGGTCGCCCTTCCAATTCGGTTTCTTTGAAGGCGTCTTTCTCGATAATGACAAATTCCCGGAATTGAATAAAAAAATCAACCAACTGGCAGCAAAATACGATGTGACAAACAATGCGATTGCCGTCGCATGGATTCTGCGCCATCCGGCAGAAATGCAGGTCATCCTGGGAACGACCAATCTCAAACGTGTGGCTCAGTCTGCAGCAGGAGCAGATATCACGCTCACCCGTCAAGAATGGTACGAAATATATCTGGCCGCAGGGAACAAACTTCCTTGATAAAGGATCCGATCGGCCCGCTGTATCACTAACAAGAAAGATATCTTTTAAGAACAATATTTTTGGAGTTGCCGATATCTAATATCCTCTTGCCCGTTTTAACATCAGTTAATATACGAGCTGAAATTCTCTTAATGATCCGCTTCTTGCCACTGTAATGGCATATGAAGCGGATTATTTTTTTCTATTTGAATGAATACACTGGACAGCGGCTGGCCGGCAAAGTTATTCTAATGACTGACAAGGGTATTGATTGATCGGAAGTCTGATATTTTGAAACGTTGAGCCTGCTGATGACTATAAAAGATTAGGTACAAACGATACTATTTATTTATAAAAAAGAGAAAAAGGAGAAAGAGATTGAAAAAATTCATTGCCGTCGTTGCCATTGTTTTTGTCCTTGCAGGGTTCGGTCTCGGAAAATTTAATTTTGAGGGAGCATCCACTGCAAGCAATGCCTCCGATAGCGTAAAAAACATGGTCGGCAACGTTACAAACGGAATTCAACAGGCGGTTTCAGGCATTAACTCAGCCCTGCCGGATCGTGGTCCGTCGCCGGCCACTTCGTCAAACCTTGCATCTCTGTCGTATCGCTCCGGAAGCAGCGTTGTGATTACAGTAAACAACAATCAATCCACGCTCAATCCGGCAGATTGGAAAGGAAATAAAGTTATCTACAGCAACCTTGACTCACTCAACCGAACATCACAGCCGAATACAGGCTATCTTGAAGAGCGCAACCTGGCCGGCGACACGCTGAGGGTACGCCAGATTGTCAAGCCGAGCGGCTGGCATCAGAAGTTTTCCAACGGTGAAGCGATCCTCAACCGCGGTCATTTAATCGCCTACTCATTGTCGAAGGGGATTGCCTACACGGGACAATATAACCCTGATTTGCAGTCAGGGGATCAGAATAACCCGAAGAACCTGTTCACGCAGACTGCATTCTCCAATCAGGAGATTCAAACCATTTACGAAAGTAAAGTGCGGGAAGCATTGAAGCAAGGGAAAAAAGTCATCTATCAGGCACAGGCCATCTTCAATGGAAATGATTTAATGGCCAAAGGTGTGCAATTGCAAGCCGTTTCAACTGATCGATCGTTAAACTTCAATGTATTCATCTTCAACGTTCAACCCGGCTTTCAGTTTAATTATGCAAACGGTACATCGCGGGTGGATCGAAGCATGACGGTTCCGAAGGCCGATGCACCGCATGCTAATAACTAGAATATATGCCTGAAGACTTTGGCAATGAATCAGCTGCTTATCGTTATATCCGGAGATGCCTTTCGCTCTGCGAAAAACTCAGGACAATTCTCAGGAAGTGAGAATTTATTGTGAAGATTGACTGATCGTTGTCATTTTTGAATGCGGTTGTGTATAGATATAAAGCGTGAAAAAAAACACCCGGTATGGGCAGTACCAGGTGAATAAAAAGCCTGCTATTTGATCAGCGCAATGATCAGAGCAAGGAAGGAAACGAGAAAAAACAAAAAGCCTGAAAAGGCAATAAATACCTTGTTCATGTTCATCCACCCCCTTGTTACCGGTATATTTTGATGCGAGGAGATTTATGACTATTTATTTTGGAAAAACATGAATATTTTTTTGCACCCGTGCGGTGCTTTTTCTTTTGCCTGAATGGAGGTCAGAGTGATGCAGATATGAGCGAGAAAAAATTAAAAGGCCGGCCGGCAAAGTGAAGGCTTCCGAACGAAACCGGGCCAGTGAGCGCATGGCTGATAATGAACTCAAAAATTAAACACGGAATAAGTATCTGTTCAAGCAGATCCATGAAATGAGGGTTTGCCAGAGTCGTGCTCAAAATTCTGAAGGGGAACACCCGACGGTTGTTCTCCAAATGCGATGCTTTCTGTAATCCATCCTGGCGATCCCTTTTATTTTTGTAGAAAAAAAGTTAAAGTTCTATGTTGTTCTAAACATAATTATTGACATGTTTTTAGTATGAATTATAATTTTAGCTAATGATTGGTACAATTCCGGACGCATCCGGGATACGGGAGCGGACATGTTTTTGCAAAGCCGATTACTTCCAATTTTAGTACAAGATTAAGAGACTCCTGATAAGAAACGGCGGAGGGACTGGTTCAATGGAATCCGACAGTCGGTATAATGGGGAAAGTTCGTTCCGGCAGAGAGGCAGGAAACAGGATGATGCCGATGTGATCTTTCAAGAAGGCATTTTTATCATCTCTTTTTTCTGGTCCTTTATAAAAGATGAGAATCTGATACAAATTGATAGGTTCCACTTGTTACTGATCCTATTAAAACAAATGAAAAGTAAAAAAACTATTACGAACGACAGAGAATCTTTCATTTGTTTTTAAGAAAAAATTTACTGTAACAGAATATTATGGATTTGAGGAGTGGTAGCCAGTGGGAAAAACTTTGCGGGAAAAGCCGAGAAAACATGTGAGTCTGACGATACAAGTTGTCATTGGATTGGTTTTGGGTATTCTGGTCGGTTATTTGAATAAAACCTGGGGCATTCAATTACAAATATTGGGGACGGCATTTCTCAATTTAATACAAATGGTCATCGTTCCCCTCGTCTTTCCATTGATTGTACTTGGAATTATCAGGATTAACAATGCAAAAAAATTTGGAATCATTGCAACGAAGGCAATCATATATTTTGAGGTGGTGACGACCTTTTTAATTGTTTTAGGGATCATACTTGGAAAAGCATTGTCTATCGGCAGCAATTTCAGTGCCGGCCATGTCAGCACCGCGTCTTTGAGCGGAATCGCACGCAGCATCGACTTTAAAACATTTCTTCTGGATATCATACCTACGAATATCGTCAGCAGTCTTGCTTCGGGGAATCTATTATCCATTATTTTCTTCGCGGCCTTCCTGGGCTTCTCATTGGTTGCAATAGGAGAAAAAGCCCGTCCGGTCATTGATTTCTTTGAATCTTGGTCTCAGGCCATGTTTAAACTTGTTCAATATGCTATTTCCTTTGCTCCGATCGGTGTTTTTGGCTTTCTGTCTTATGACGTTGCCAAGTATGGGTTAGGAAACCTGATTGCTTTAGGACAATTTGTTTTCATCGCATATCTTGCATTTCTTGTGACCGCGCTGATTATATTCCCGATCATTAGCCTGATTTTTCGTGTCCCCTATATTGAATTATTAAAAAGGATTGCCGACCTTCTCTTGTTGACATTTACTACGGGCAGCTCCGGAGTGGTGATGCCCTCAGTCATAGAACGCCTGCAGAAATTCGGCCTTTCACGTTCGATCACTTCTTTTGTCATCCCGCTTGGCTATTCCTTTAATCTGGACGGTGCCTCTATCTATATCAGTCTGGCTGTTGTTTTCATCGCAAATGTTTACCATCTTGCCCTGGGACTGGGCCAAATCATCACAATCATATTGTTTTTAGCCATTCTGACCAAGGGTATTGCCGCAGTTCCTTCAGCAGTTGTCGTCGTTCTTTTAGCGGCATCGCATCAATTGGGGCTGCCTGCTCAGGGGGTGGCTCTGTTAATGGCCGTTGACTTCTTTGTCAATATGGGAAGATCTTCATTAAATGTCATTGGCAATGCATTAGCAGCTGTCATTGTTGCTAAATCCGAGAAAGAGTTTAATTATCTTCCGGATACTGGACAATCACAAATGAGTATTGAAGGAAAATAAAGAGAAGGAGAATGATGATTAAAATGCCGTTTAGTTATGCAGACCGTCTGATCAGTTCGAAGAATGCAGATGAAAAATATTTGCTGAATGAAGTTCATCATTTGTCTGTCGATGGCTTTCCGCTGCTTGTTCATTATGATCTTCGCTTATTAAAAAAGAATTGGAATAAAGCCGATTTGTTGACGAGGCCAAACACTTTGTGGCGATATCATGAAGTGCTTCCAATTAAGGAAGAAAGAAATATCGTTTCTTTAGGAGAAGGAAGTACACCGCTTGTTCCGTTAAGCCGTCTCGGAGAGCGATTCTCTATTAACCTTCTGATGAAAGATGAAGGAATCATACCAACCGGATCTTTTAAAGCAAGAGGAGCCTCCGTAGGCGTATCCAAAGCAAAAGAACTAGGGGTCAGGAATATTGTTCTGCCGACTAATGGCAATGCGGGTGCAGCATGGGCATTGTATTCGGCGCGGGCGGGGATTCATTCTTATATTATCATGCCGGTGGATGCACCGAAAATAACCCGGGAGGAGGTTGAAATATCGGGCGGAAATCTATACCTGGTCCGCGGAGTGATCAGCGATGCCGGGAAAATAGCCGCTCAGCTGATTTCCGACTACGGTTTCTACGATGCTTCTACTTTAAAGGAGCCTTACCGAATTGAAGGGAAAAAAACAATGATTTATGAAATACTCGAGCAACTGCGCTGGGAAGTACCGGATGTCATCCTCTATCCTACGGGCGGCGGTGTTGGTATAATCGGTATTTTTAAAGGGTTGCTTGAGCTGCGTGAACTTGGCTGGATAAAAAAAATTCCCCGTTTGGTTTCGGTACAAGCAGAAGGATGTGCCCCAATAGTCGGGGCGTGGGAAAAAGGTCAGACAGAAAGCCGTTTTTGGGATCACTCTAAAACGATTGCCTTCGGGATCAATGTCCCTAAAGCGCTTGGCGATTTCTTAGTTCTTGATGCGTTATACAAAACAGACGGTTACGCACTATCGGTTTCTGACCGGGAAATTACAGCTGCGCAGCGTGAAGTCGCTGAGTTCGAAGGAAGTTTTATTTGTCCGGAAGGGGCGGCGGCTTTTGCAGCAATGAAGCACTTAACAAAAAAGAAATGGATCAAGGAAGGAGAAACGGTTGTCTTTCTGAACACCGGACTCGGGATAAAATATCCCGAATCATTTGTTCCTCAGGCACCTATAATTGACCTAAATGAACATCTTCAAATAAAATAAGACACAATTCATGACTGTGGTATAAGAATACGGCTTAAAAGGATAATTGACAGTATGTTTGAAATGTTTTATTTTTAATTAGACAAGTGTTATTTCAATATAAATGGAGATGTTTGTACATGAGCGTATCCGCGGTAAATGGACAAGTCAGTCAAGCGGTCAGCTTAGCGAGTTCTCAAAATTCATCGACTATCTCAACGACTATTACATCGAGCGATCCTACGGTTCTGGCTAATCAAGAGAAACAATTGACAAATCAGATATTGCAGTTACAGGACAGCAATGGCAATTCACAACAGATTCAAAAGATTCAACAGGCGATACAAACGATCAAGAACAGATTACAGCAACAGCAGCAACTAGCTGAGAATCAGCATTCTCAGGTTTTAAGCAGTCAAAACAGTTCGTCCGGCAATAATTTTACCGGAGGAATTGACATTAAGGCTTAACGAGGGGAAAAATGAGTGATCCTCTGTCTGCTGACAGGTGATTGCTTTTTTTCATTGAAAATGGGCCGCTCTTGGCCATGAAAAAGGGTTCATCTATTTTGCTTTATCGATATCGATCTGCCTTAGACAAGCTTCATAATAAAGGATGCCGGAAGTGTCCTTAGTGGAATAACGATACTTATTCGTTGAGCTCTTACCTATGAGAATTGAAACTTCACATAAGTTCCGGCCTGTAAGAGTCATATGAATGGCTCTTCGGTCGGTGTGATCTGCACGAGCAGTCTATAAACCCGGATAGAATGAAAAAATGTGATATGTGACAGATAAATAATCCTATACTAATTAAGGGCGTTAATTAATTTTTAAGCTGCAATTTGTCAGGCGTTGCCGCTCATTTAATCCGTTTTAAATCTCGGATATCGGATTCCTGTTCAAGTGAACGCATGGCCAACGTCTGCAATAGCTTATCCTGTTTTTGCTGTCCGGCAATCAGCACATTCCGAGCTTTGGAAAGTGGAGTCAATTTCTCACCGTGTTCAGTTAATTGAACAGAGTTTTTAGCGACTTGTTCAGTAATATGATTAATTTTCTGATCGATCCGTTCCATTTGCTGATCAACATCATCAAACCGCTGATCGATCGCCGTGAATCGCTGATCAACATCATCAAACCGCTGATCGATCGCCGTGAATCGCTGATCAACATCATCAAACCGCTGATCGATCGCCGTGAATCGCTGATCAACATCATC